>JAXDFO010000209.1:0-10066 GCA_034665545.1 Blastocatellia bacterium | reverse complement strand
TCCGGCAGGGAGCCTTCCAGGGCACGACGCCGAAGGATGCCTACTTCGTTAAGTGCGATAAGGAAACCACCACTCAGAACGACATCAATCTGGGCATCGTCAACATCATCGTCGGCTTCGCGCCGCTCAAGCCCGCAGAGTTTGTCATCGTCAAACTTCAGCAGATGGCCGGGCAGATCGTGACGTAAGGAGATAACCAATGGCTCAATTCACAGTCAACACTAACCCGCAGCGTTTCGACCCCTACAAGAACTTCAAATTCCGCGTCAAGTGGGACGGGCAATACGTCGCCGGAGTGAGCAAGGTCGGCGGCCTTAAAAGGACCACTGAAGTTGTCAAGCATCGTGAAGGCGGCGACCCTTCGAGCAGCCGCAAATCGCCCGGTCGCACAGAGTACGACGCCATCACCTTAGAGCGCGGCGTGACTCACGATACGGAGTTTGAAAAGTGGGCCAACAAGGTCTGGAATTTCGGCTCCGGCCTCGGCGCGGAAGTCTCGCTCAAAGACTTTCGCAAGGACATCACGATAGAGATTTACAACGAGGCGGGCCAACTCGCCATCGCGTACAACGTCTTCCGTTGCTGGGTCTCCGAATACCAGGCGACGCCCGACCTGGACGCCAACGCCAACGCCGTCGCCATCCAGCATATCAAGTTGGAGAACGAAGGTTGGGAGCGCGACTACTCCGTGACGGAGCCGACCGAACCGAGCTTCACAGAGCCATCGGCGTAATCGTTGTATGTACTCAATCACAGCTTCCGCACTGCTGGAGGCATGGGAACGCGGCTTGGGCCAGCAGCCGATTGAGCGTGCCTTAACGCTGTTGGCCGCCGCCTACCCTGAAACTCCTGTCGAGGCTCTGGCGCGACTCAGCATCGGCCAGCGTGACGCTCATCTGCTCTCGCTCCGCGAGTGGCTCTTTGGGCCCACGCTGGTCAGTCTCGTCAACTGCCCGAACTGCGGCGAGCGTCTCGAACTCAACTTTAACGTCGCGGAGATACGCGTCCCCGTCGCGGACAAGTCGCCCGACAGCATGTCTCTCATCGTCGCCGGTTACGAGGTCCAGTTTCGTCATCCCAACAGCCTTGACCTCAATGCCGTCACGCGCTGCCAGGATGTCGAGAGCGGTCGCAAGCTTCTACTGGAACGTTGTCTCCTGCGCGCCGCGACGAATGACTTGACGAAGACCGTGGATGAATTGCCCCAGGAGGTCATAGAGTCCCTGGTCGAGCGGATGGCGGAGGCGGACCCGCAGGCGGATGTGCAGTTGGCCCTGTCCTGCCCGCAATGCGGCCACGGGTGGCGCGCGGCCTTCGACATTCTCTCTTTCTTCTGGAGCGAGATTAACGTCTGGGCCTCTCGCATCCTGCGCGAAGTACACGCGCTCGCCAGCGCGTATGGCTGGCGCGAAGCGGACATCCTCATGATGACGCCGTGGCGACGACAGATGTACCTGGAAATGATAAGCGGATGAGCGACTTTCTCACCAATCTGGTGGTCAAAAACCTGGAACCGGCGACGGAGATAAAACCCCGGCTGGCGTCTCTCTACGAGCAGCCGCCGCTTGCCGGTGGCATTCTCTCCACGCCCATTTCTGGTCCAACGGTTGGCCCACTATCGCCGCCGCAAAGAGGCTTGCAGGAAATCAACGAGACTGAATACACCGTCTCCACTATTCCCGACGCGCGCTTTTCGACGGAGCGAGAGCGTCGCGCGCAATCGCTTGAGAGCAACCGAGCCGCGCGTCTCGCCTCGTCTCTTCATCAACAAGATGATGAGAGCGATGCTATCACGCGCGTCTCTGTGCCTGACCTCTTACAGTCGCCTTCATCATTCGTCCATCAAGCCTTTGATGAGAACAACGCGAACTGGTCCAGCCATCAACCTTCGCAGATTCCCGTGAAGCCGCTTCAACATGAAGCCCATTCGCAAACGCTTTCATCATTAACCGAACCTCCATCACAAAGCGACGCGCCGACGCGCCACGGTCCCGAAAAATCAAAGTTGATGCCAGCGACCGCGCGCGATGAAGCCCGCGCCGCACAGACGCCTCTCGCTTCAACAGCAGAGCAGACGAACGCCGCCGCGAAACCTTCTCCCGCGCAAAGTCAACAGCCTTTGCAACCCGCGCCGACGAAGGACGCGCGCCGTCGTCTCCGCGCGTTGGACTTTGAAGATTCGCATGGCAGGGATGAGAGCGATTCGTTGGACCAGCAAAGCGCGTCGGACGCGCCGCGACCGGCGATAGCCGTTCATCCAACGCCGCGCCTTCCAGCCGAAGAGGTTTCGGCGAGGGGCGAGAGAGACGCGCCCGCAGGCGTCCTTTTCCGCCCGCAGGTCACGCGCAAGACTGAGGTGGACGCGCCAGGCCCGGCAGCCGCGCCGGAGGCGGCTCCGATTATCAACGTCACCATCGGGCGCATAGAAGTGCGCGCCACCTCTGCGACCGAATCGAGACCCCGGCCTCAACGCCAGCAGACCTCGTCCACGAGTCTGGACGAGTACTTGCGCCAGCGCGCTCAAGGAGTCAAGCGATGAGCAACTCACTGGCTATTGCTGCCGTCACTGCGACGCTGCGCCAACTGCTCGATGATGGCATCAAGACCGTCATCAACGGCGTCTCCGTGACGACGCAGCCGCCCGACATCGCCGACAGCAAAAAAAATCTGGTCAATATTTTTCTCTACCAGACGGCGATTAACCCCGCCTGGCGCAACATGGACATGCCGCGCCAGGTCAAGCCTGGCGAAACGGGCTTACCGCCTCTGCCGCTCAATCTCTATTACATGATTACCGCTTACTCGAACGGCGATGATGCGTTGGAGACTTTCAGTCATCGCATTCTAGGGCAGGCGATGAGCGTCCTGCATGATAATCCCGTGCTCAGTTCGGATGAGATTAAAGCGGCCCTCCCGCTCGCGGACCAGGCTCTCTACGACCTCTACGACCAGATTGAGCATGTACGCATCGTCCCTCATCCGATGACGCTCGATGAGATGTCAAAGCTCTGGACCATTTTTCAAACGAAGTATCGCATCTCTGCTACCTACCAGGTCTCCGTCGTTCTCATCGAGAGCAAGCGTCCATCGAAGACGCCTCTGCCCGTCTTGCGACGCGGGCCGCAAGACAGAGGTGCGGACGCGCAGTCCAACATGCTATCGCCACTGCCGACTTTGACGGGAATCAAGCTGGCAACGCTGAAGCAACCAAGCGCGCAACTCGGAGAGATATTCACGCTGAGCGGTTATCACCTGGATGGCGATAGCCAACTCGTGCGTTTTGAAAACCAGCGTCTAGCGGCTCCCATCGAAGTCGCGCCCGCCGCGCCCGTCACGGTTCCAGACCAGACCGACGTAGAGATTACTTTGCCGAATGACGCGAGCGCGCAAACGGATTGGGTCGCGGGCTACTACAACGTTTCGATAGAGGTCGCGCGCAACGCTGACCTTGTTCATCCGACGCGTGAGACCAACGCGCTCTCCATCTCGATAGCTCCGCGCATCCTGACCATCGTTCCGACAACGGCGGTCGCGGCTGATGGCGATTTTGCACTGACGCTCACCTGTAGCCCCGAAGTGCGACCCGAACAGCGCGCGTCACTTCTCTTCGGCGGCAACGAGATTCCCGCGAACGCGCATGCAGCGCAGACCGACACGCTCAAGTTTCAAATCAGCCCCATTGATGCCAGTTCCGTCGGCGAGTATTACGTGCGCCTGCGCGTTGACGGAGTTGATAGCCTGTTGGTCAAGTATGCAGATATTGGTCCAAACCAGCCGCCTGTATTTGATGACAACCAGAAGGTGAGCCTGACATGAACGACCTGGATCGCTGGCACAAAGACAACGAGGAATATCTGGCCGCCGCGCTGCAATGGCTGCGCCTGCGCCTGCTCAGGCAGGGAGGCCAGGAAAAACCCGCGCTCATCCTCAACGCCAACGTGCCGGAAGCGACGCCCGCCGCAGAGGCCGCCGCGCCCAGGCGTCGCTTTCTCAGGCGTCAGCCGCAGACGCCCTCTGGTCCAATATCTTCTACACAACACCTGCTGCCGCCCGCGCCCCTGGACATGGTGACGGATGAACAGATAGCCGAGGCCGCCGCCGCCGTGACCGCCGCCGAAGCCGTCGAGCCACCGCCCGCGCTCGTGATATTGGCCCAACGTTTCGGACTCTCAAGGTTCGAGCGAGACGTGTTGCTCCTCTGCGCGACGATGGAGTTGGACACTCGCGTGGCCGCGCTCTGCGCGCGCGCGCAGGACGATGCGAGCCAGTATTACCCGACCTTCGCCCTCGCGCTCTCGCTCTTCGACGAACCGACGTGGGACGCGCTCTCGCCCGAACGCCCCTTGCGCCACTGGCGATTGATAGAGATTAATCAACCCGGCGCGCAGCCGCTCACCGCCAGCGCGATTCGCGCGGACGAGCGCATCGTCAACTTTATCAAAGGTCTGAATTATCTTGACGACCGACTGACGCCGCTCTTCGTGCCGCTCGATGTCTCAAGCGAACAGCCATCTTTGCCGCCTTCGCAGATGGACACGGTCGCGTTGATTCTACAAAATCTGGACCAGGCAACGGCGACGCAACGCGCGCCCGTGATACATCTGCTCGGACCCGATGTGCCCAGCAAGCAACTGATCGCGTGGCACGCCGCCGCCGCCCTCAACCTGCACCTGTATCGTCTCCCGGCGGAACTACTGCCCACGCAGGCCGCAGAGCTTGAGACCCTCGCCAGGTTGTGGCGGCGCGAAAGCATTCTCTTGCCCGTGGCCCTCTACCTTGACGCGCACGAGGCTGAGAGGTCCACTCAGACCGAAGGCGGGCAGGCTCCGCCGCTCAACCGTTTTCTGGCGCGAAGCGGTGGAGTTCTCTTCCTGGACACGCGCGAGGTCTGGCCGGGCTTGAGCCGCAAGGCCGTCTCGCTCGACATCAACAAGCCGACTCCGACTGAGCAGAAGGACGCCTGGACCGACGCGCTCGGAGAACATGCGGGCGATGCTCCCGCGCGGCTGACGGGACAGTTCAACCTGGACCTCATGACCATCGGGCAGGTCGCGCGTCAGGCTCTCTCAGCCACCGAGCGCGAAGGCGAGACGCTCGCAGACCGTCTCTGGCAAGCCTGTCTCATACGCACGCGCCCGCAACTTGACAACCTGGCCCAACGGCTCGACGCGCGGGCGACATGGGATGATCTGGTCCTGCCTCAGACGGAGAAAAATTTGCTGCATCAGATTGCGGACCAGGTGGGCCAACGCGGGCGCGTCTATGAAGAGTGGGGCTTTGCGCGCAAGATGAATCGCGGCCTCGGCATCAACGCTCTCTTCACGGGCGAGAGCGGCACCGGCAAGACGATGGCCGCCGAAGTTATCGCCAACGACCTCGAACTCAACCTCTATCGCATAGACCTCTCTGCGGTGGTCAGCAAGTACATAGGCGAGACAGAGAAGAATCTGCGCCGTCTCTTCGACGCGGCGGAGAACGGCGGCGCGATTCTCTTCTTCGATGAAGCCGACGCGCTCTTCGGCAAGCGCAGTGAAGTCAAGGATAGCCATGACCGCTATGCCAACATAGAGATTAACTATCTCTTGCAACGCATGGAAGCCTATCGCGGCCTCGCCATCCTGGCGACCAACATGAAGAGCGCGCTCGATACTGCCTTCATGCGCCGCCTGCGTTTCGTCCTTGATTTTCCGTTCCCCGGCCTGGCCGAACGCAAGGCCATCTGGCAGGGCGTCTTTCCGTCTGAGATGCAGACCGACTCTTTGAACTTCGACCGCCTCGCGCGCCTCAACGTGACCGGGGGCAATATTCAGAACATAGCTCTCAACGCGGCCTTCCTCGCCGCACGCGCGGGCACTCCGATTAGCATGTCTCTCATCATGGAGGCTGCGCGCGCGGAGTTTCGCAAGTTGGGCCAACCGACCAGCGAGGCGAATTTTCGCTGGCAGGAATCCGTCGGAGAAGTCGCTTGAATATCAACCTCCACATAGAGAGCCTGGTCCTGGACGGCCTGCCGGTAGAGCGTCGCCATCATGCCCTGGTCCAGCATTCGGTCGAAACGGAATTGGCGCGCCTGCTCGCTGTAGATGGCCTGGCCGCGCATCTCTTATCCGGTGGAGCGGTCCCGAATCTTCCCGCCGGAAGCATTCGACTGGCGGCGGGCACAAGCCCTGTTCGCATGGGCCAACAGATTGCGCGGGCCGTTTATGGCGGGATTGGCCGATGAACTCTAAAGCCAAAACCAAAACACAATCGCCATCGCTTGATGCGCAGACGCGAAGAGTCGGCATCCTCCAACGCAAGTGCGACTGCGGCCAGCACACCTTTGCCGGAGGCGAATGTTCTGAGTGCAAAGGTCAACGCCGGGGAACATTACAACGCGCTGCTATCTTGCAGGTAAGGCCCAACGCTGTTCCTCTCGTCGTGCATCGAGCATTGCGTTCAAGCGGTCGGCCACTGGATTCGGCGACCAGGAATTTTATGGAACCGCGCTTTGCGCATGACTTCAACCGGGTGTCTGCCGCTACGAACTCAGTGCTGACTTTGAGCGAGCCGGGCGACCGTCATGAGCTTGAAGCGGACCATGTGGCCGCACGGGTGATGCGCGACGCCTCGCCAACTCCAGACAACTTGAAAGCATCGAGCGATGTGTCCGGGATGAAACCCACGGGCGATTTTAGCCGTGTCCGAGTTCATACGGACGCGCGCGCGGCTGAAGCCGCAGAGTCCATCAATGCGCGTGCTTTCACTCTTGGGTCCGACATCTACTTCGGGCCGGGCCAGTACGCCCCGCAGACCGCGAGCGGGCGACAGTTGCTCGCGCACGAATTGGCCCACGTCAACCAGCAGAGACAGGCGAGCGCGTCGTCTGTTATCCATCGCTCCATCAAAGTCGTCAAGCCTGACGCACAGACGCCCAACATCCCACCACCTTACGCCGACAAGACCAACGCGCAAATTGTCGAAAGCTGGATTGACAAGCTGTGCCCGGCTGGCGAGTGGTGGCTAGACAGCGAGGGGATGGTCAGGTCGCCCAAACAGAAAATCTTCTGCTCTCTTCATGCCCCGGCGGAGGCTGAGCTTTTCGGTAACGCCAGTCAGAGCGGAACGCCTGAGTCCTGTCGTTGCCTGTGTGAAATGACCGCGCCCCAGTCGAAGGACGTGAGCGTCTACGTCGCCGATTATTTCCAGCTTGAAAACAAAGAGATAAATGTTGACGAGGATGCAGGAGGAGGCATCACTCATCCTCCGCACGCCGGGGCAGACTGGATGCTGCACGGCGGACATAAAGAGTATCGAGTGGGCCTGAGCGGTTCCGAAGGAAAGGAAATTAAGGGTAGCGGCAACACTACACCCTTCGAGCCTCCCAACCCGCAGAAGAACCTGCCTGACCCGCCCTGGATTATCTTCGCCCACGAAGTTTGCGGGCATGCGCGCCTGGCCCCGGAGAGTAGTTTGAGTCACGCGCAGACGGCGGAGGGAAACAAGAGCACGATTGACATGGAAAACAAGATAAGGCTCGAACACTCCACGTCTACGGAGAATTACGGAACCCGTAAAGGAGACTTTTATGCTTATGATCCGGATAATCCTAATGGGTTTAAAAAATATTACGGCTCTGTTTATAAGGTGAGCGCAGGTGAAACGCTCAGCAAGGTCGCGCAACGATGCGGCATACCTGCCGCCTATGTCTCCAACAATATGTTCAGGGCGAATGGAGCCTTCATTGCTAATGACACCGAGCCGGTCAAGGAAGGCGAACTGCTGCTCATCAGCAGAATCTACTGGCATGAAGTGAGAAGCGGCGAGACATTGGAAGAGATTGCCAAGATGTGGGGTTCCACAGTGAGTTCTTTAAAGCGGGCTAATCCGCAGGTCGGAGAGGGCGACAAGCTCAAGCCGGGCCAGCGATTGCTGATACCGCTTGCTTGAGGCGGCAACCGGAAAATCAATAAAGCATGGGCGCGCGAACCCAAAACTTAATCAACACTCCGAAGCCATCCACGGTAGAGCGGAGCAGCGTCTTGCAACGCAAGTGCGCCTGCGGCCAGCACACGGTCGCGGGCGGCGAGTGCGATTCGTGCCAGGATAAGCAGAAGGAAAAGTTGCAACGCTCTGCCGTCTCGCGCGATGGTCTCAGCAGCGTGCCGCCGGTTGTTGATGACGTGCTGCGCTCAAACGGCCAGACGCTCGACGCGGGCACGCGGCGTGTGATGGAATCCGGCTTCGGCCACGACTTCAGCCAGGTGCGTGTGCATACGGATGCGCAGGCGGCTTCGTCCGCGCGAAGCATCAACGCGCTGGCTTACACGATGGGCCGCGACGTGGTCTTTGGCGCAGGGCAGTACGCGCCCGGCACTACGGAGGGCAACAGATTACTGGCCCATGAATTGACGCACGTCGTACAACAGCGTGAAGGGCATCCGTCGTATGCGGCCAACGGCAACGGCACGAGCATCGTCAATGATGCTTCCCTGGAACAAAAGGCTGACGAGCGTGCCGCGCAGATTGCTTCCGTGCATGCTCACTCCGCGCTTAGTCATGAGCGAGAAGAAGAGTTTGAAGACGGGCCTCGCGTTCAGCGAGAGCCGTCAGCGCAGTTGGCCCAACGGCGCGTCATTAGTCCCTCAGCTTCCGTCGCTCAATCTTCACATGCGATTCAAAGACAGCCCGCGCAGGATTGGGGGCCGGGCTGGTGGGAGCCTGGTTGGGAGGACAAAAAGGGCGGCTACGTGAAGGGCTCGAACAAGGGCGAGAAAAAGGTGGGCAAGATAAGACGCCTTCCGCTCGACCACCTCGGGAGCCAGGGCAATCAGGATGAGGATGCGGGCCGCGCCGGGACGGATGAATCCGCCAAGGGCCGCGCCATAGTTCTGTTGCACGAAGACCTCAAAGTGGATAAGCCCGTGCAAGTCCTGCTCCACTTTCATGGCTGGCATAACATCGGCTATCGCCAGAATAAAAGCTCCGGCCAGGTGCGTGATGAAGCCACCGACAGGATTGAGCAGCAACTGGAGGCCAGCACTCGCCCGCAGATGATAGGCGTCCTGCCGCAGGGAAATTATGAGGGCGAATTCGGCAAAAACGCTTCCGGCAAAACCTTCAACAGCGATGCTTACTTGAGTGATGTTTTCGCCACGCTCGTCTTGATGGCTATCTGGGACAAGATGCCCAGCATAGACAGCGTTATCTTGTCCGGGCACAGCCACGCCGGTGAGTTAATCAACGAGACGATGCTCTCCGGCAGTAATCAATCGAGCCTTCCTTCAAAGCTGGGCGAAATCGTCCTCTTCGATGCCATTAATGGTCCAAATGAATTCGCTGGCGTCAAGGCTTTCCTGACCAAACGCTTCGATCAGGACATCGCGGAGTTGAACAAGCTACAGAAGACGGACGAGAAGTTGGAGTACTTGAAAACGAGCCTGCGCTTTCGCGTCTATCACACGACCGACCCGTACTATACGAAATGGCTCTATGGCCCGCTCCCGAAGGGGCAGACCCCGCCGCCGCTCAAACAATTTCTGGATGACATGTTCAAGGCGCACGAGACCGAGTTGGGCGGCACGAGTTCCGATGTCTACAAGGGCCTGCGGGATAACTACAAGATAGTCGCCACGGGCCACGGCCAGCATGATGATGTTGTCGGGAAGGGCGACCATCTCAAGGAAGCCATAGGCGATTTGCATCGCTCGCCCGACGGGCAGTCCGCGCCGCGCTCCGTGCCGAGCAGCGTTTACGAAGTCCTGCGCGCGCCCGGTCAACCGCTCGAAGCCGCGACGCGCGAAACGATGGAGCGGCGTTTCCATCATGACTTCGGGCGCGTGCGTGTGCATACGGATGCGCGCGCGGTTGACTCTGCGCGGGCCGTGGGCGCGCAAGCCTACACGGTCGGACATCATGTCGTGTTCGGCGCGGGACAGTCTTTATCATCCGCGCGCGCGCCGGAAAAATTGTTGGCCCACGAACTAACTCACGTCGTCCAGCAAAGCTCTACCTCGTCGCTGCCCTTCGTCTCTCAGTTGAGCATCGTCCCGCCCGACCACGTTTCCGAACGCGAGGCGGCGGCGCA
>JAXDFO010000208.1:0-3285 GCA_034665545.1 Blastocatellia bacterium | reverse complement strand
CAGTGACGATAGCTGACGGTGATAAACGCTATCACCGGAATCGCCAGAAAGACGCCCGCGATGCCCGCCAGTTCTGCGCCGCAGAGAATCGCCAGGATGACGGCCAACGGGTGCAGGTGTATGCCCTGCCCGATGATGCGCGGGTAGAGCACGTAGTCCTGCACGATGCGCAGCACGGCCAGAAAGAGCAGCACGACGAGCGCCTGCGTCGTTGATTGAAAACTCGTGAGGAGGACCACCACCAGAGCCACGCTAATTGGTCCAACGAGCGGGATGAATTCCATGACGCCCGCGATGAGGCCCAGGACCAGCGTGTAAGGAACTCCGATGGCCCAGAAGCCTATCGTGCAGATGACGCCTATCATCAGGCAAGCGGTCAGTTGCGCGCGTATGTAAGCGGCGAGCGTGCTGTTGACATCCTGAAAAAATTCGTCGCCGCGCCAACGCCAACGCCCGCGCGGCAGCATCTGCAACGCCGAGGCACGAAAGCTCTCAGCATCCTTCAAGAGAAAAAAGGCCAGGATCGGAATCAGCACCAGCCAGGGAATATAGCCGAGCCAGCCGACGACGTTAGAGAGCGCGGCGTTAATGTAATTACCGGCAGTATCTAACAGACTCGGCACGGCCTCTTCAATTCGCTTGACGACAGGCTCCGGGAAATGTTTGTAGAACCTGTTGAGCTTCTCCGTGCTGCCCTTCAAGTAGGTCTGCGCTTGCTGCGAGAACTGCGGGAACTGGTCGTAGAGATGCGGCAGCAGTAGATAGAGCGCGAGACCTATCGAACCGAAGATGACTAGATAAACTATGCCTATCGCCAGCGCGCGCGGCATGACGCGCTCTTTGCCGCCGATATAAACCGGGCGGCGCACGAAATCCACGAGCGGCGCGATGAGATACGCGAAGAAGATTGCCAGCACGAGCAGCAGGATGACCCCCTCCAACGTGTAGAGGGCGAAGAGGGCCGCCGCGACCCCTAGAATGATGAAGACGACGCGCAGGACGACGCGCGTTTGCAAGCCCGCCGTCGCGCTCCCCACAGCGACCGCCGCCGACTCGGCAGCCTCTTTAACTTCCTGCTTCTCGTTGACCATCAATTTGATTACCAGCTTGACTCAACTGAATAACTGGACCAGTGAATCAATGAACAGCATCATCGTCAAAATCTTCTTCGTCATCACTGCTGCTACTACCGCCGGATTGCGTATAGCGCGGCGCGGCAGGCTCCCAGACCAGCCCGCGCCATTCTTCGGTCGCATCCAGCAATTGCAGCGCGGCGAGCGGGTGCGCCGCGTTGCGTTCGAGCCGCAAGACTTCCGTCACGACCTCCAATTGCTGGCCGCCTTCATTATGCACGACGAGTTGCACGCGGCTTCCAACGCCCGGCAACTCTCGCTGCAAATGGACCAGCGCGCCCTCCGGCCCGACGTTCTCCGTCGTCCCTTCAGCGATATGCTCGCCCGCCTCATCCGTCCATTCAGCGCGCACCGGCAACGCCGCCAGATAACGCTGTCCTATGCGATTTTCCGTTACTAATTGTCGGGCCATAACTCATCTCCTTCTCATCAACGGGGCAGTTGCTAACCGGGCACTGTCCACCATTCAACTGTCTACCATCTTTTACTCTTCTGCCGCGCGCAGTTTTTCCAGCACGGAAAAATCTTCGAGCGTGGTGACATCGCCAGCCACCGCGCCGCCCGTGGCGATTTCGCGCAGGAGTCGGCGCATGATTTTGCCGGAACGTGTTTTCGGCAGCATGTCTGTAAAGCGTATCTCGTCGGGCCGGGCGAGCGCGCCTATCTCCCTGGCGACGTGCGCGCGAAGTTCCTGCTTGAGCGCGTCCGAAGCCCTGTGCGTCCCTTCGAGCGTGACGAAGGCGACGATGGCTGAACCCTTAATCTCATCCGGGCGCGGCACGACCGCAGCCTCCGCCACGGCCTCGTGCGAGACGAGCGCGCTCTCGATTTCGGCTGTCCCCAGACGATGTCCGCTGACGTTTATCACATCGTCAATGCGGCCCATAATCCAGAAGTAGCCATCCTCGTCCCTGCGCGCGCCGTCGCCCGCAAAGTAGACGCCCTCAATCTCGGACCAGTATTGTTGCTTGAAGCGTTCATCATCGCCCCAGATGGTCCGCAGCATGGAGGGCCAGGGACGCTTGATGACCAGATAGCCGCCCTCGTTTGCGCCGACCTCTTCTCCGCTCCGGGTCATCACTTCGACCTCTATGCCGGGCAAGGGCCGGGTGGCTGAGCCGGGCTTGGTCGGCGTCGCGCCGGGCAGAGGCGAGATCATAATCGCGCCCGTCTCCGTCTGCCACCAGGTATCAACAATCGGGCATCGGCCCTTGCCTATAATCTCCCTGTACCACATCCAGGCTTCAGGGTTGATAGGCTCTCCGACGGTTCCTAGCAGTCTTAAGGATGAGAGGTCGTGACGAAGCGGCCAGTGCTCGCCCCACTTGATGAAGGAGCGAATCGCGGTCGGCGCGGTGTAGAGAATGTTGACGCGATGTTTTTCGATAATGGACCAGAAACGATCCGGCTCAGGATGATTCGGCGCGCCTTCATACATGAAGACGGTCGCGCCGTTCGATAGTGGACCATAAACGACGTACGAGTGGCCCGTCACCCAACCGATGTCCGCTGTACACCAGTAGATGTCTTCGTCCTTCAGGTCGAAGACCCATTTCGTCGTGAGATGTGTTTGCAGCAGATAGCCTGCGGTCGTGTGCAGGATGCCTTTAGGCTTGCCGGTCGTGCCAGACGTGTAGAGTATGAAGAGCGGGTGCTCGCTGTCGAGTTCAACGGCGGGGCAATCCTCGTTCACAGTCTCCATCAACTCGTGCCACCAGTAATCGCGCCCCGCCTGCATCTGCACGCGCGTCTCCGTGCGACGGACCACGACGCAAGTGCGGACGGAAGGCGTTTGCCTGAGAGCCTCGTCCACCGTGGGCTTGAGCGGGACTTCCTTGCCGCGCCGCCATGACCCGTCAGCCGTGACGACGAGCGTACAACCAGCGTCGTTGATGCGGTCTCTCAAGGAGTCTGCCGAGAAGCCGCCGAAGATGATGGAGTGGGTCGCGCCGATGCGCGCGCAGGCGAGCATCGCAATCGCCAGTTCGGGAATCATCGGCATGTAGAGCGCGACGCGGTCTCCCGTCTGCACTCCCGCGCGCTTGAGCACGTTGGCGAAGCGGCAGACGAGGCCGTGCATCTGCTGGTAAGTGAGCGTGCGCTGCTCGCCAGGCTCGCCCTCCCAGATGATGGCGGCCTTGTTGCGCCGCCA
>JAXDFO010000207.1:0-7678 GCA_034665545.1 Blastocatellia bacterium | reverse complement strand
TCGCCATACTCGGACATGTCTATGCGGACCATCTTGTCCTCGTCGCCGAACATGTATTCTGCGACGGCCTTCGCAAGCTCCGTCTTTCCCACACCCGTTGGTCCAAGAAAGAGAAGGACGCCGTCAGGCTTGTAATGATTCTCCTTGAGCGGTCCTTTATTGAGACGCAGGCGTTGGGCGACCGAACCGACGGCCTCCTTCTGACCGATGACGCGCTTGCCTATGTCCTGCTCCATCTCCGAGAAGCGTTCGTTGGTATCACGGAAAATCATGTCGCGCGGGATGCGTGATTCCTGCGAGATGACATCAATGACGTGTTCCGGTCGAACGACCATCGCTTCGGGTTCGTTAATCTCGACCTTGACCGCCGCCGTGTCGAGCCAACCGATGGCCTTGTCCGGCAGGTGCAGGTTGCGTATGTACTTCGGGGCCATCTCAAGGGCCGTGTTGATGGCATCATCTGAGATGGTCACGGAGTAGTTTCTCTCAAGACGCGGGCGCAGGCCCAACAGGATAGCGCGCGTCTCCGAAAGCGAAGGCTCGTCTACTTTGACGAGACGGAAGCGACGTGCCAACGCCTCGTCCTCTCCTATGTACTCTTTGTATTCCGTGATGGTCGTCGCGCCGATGATGCGCAGTTCTCCACGGGCCAGCGCGGACTTGAACATGTTGGCCGCATCCGAAGATGTGCCGAGGGCCGCGCCCGCGCCGATGATGGTGTGCGCTTCGTCTATGAAGAGAATCAGGTTGTCGTGCTCTTTGACTTCGTCAATGATGCCCTTGATGCGTTCTTCAAACATGCCGCGCAGCATCGTGCCCGCGACGAGACCGCCCATCTGAAGTTGGACCAGGTGGGAACCGCGCAGGCGCGCGGGAACCTTCTCCGGCTCAAGCTCTATCAAACGAGCGAGACCTTCCACGACCGCCGTCTTGCCGACGCCCGGTTCGCCCACGAGCATGGGCGAGTTGGCCCGTTCACGATGGCAGAGAATCTCGACCATCTGTTGAATCTCAAGTTCGCGCCCGATGGTCGGCGGCAACTTGTCTGCGCGCGCCAGGCGATTCAGGGAGACGCCAAAATGCTTGAGGTACGGAGGCAGTTCAAACTTCTTCTTATACTGCTCCTCCTCCTGTTCGCGCAGGTGAACACGGGCGCGCACATTTTCCACGACAGCCTCCGGGTTCGCGCCGAGATTTCTCAAGACCTCGACGAAGAGACCTCTCTCGTCCTGCGAGAGGGCCAGAAAAATATCGGTCGCCTCGATGACTTTGCGTCCCTGCGCGCGCGCGCGTTCCATCGCGCGTTTGAAGAGGTCGGTCGTGTCGGGCGCAATCTTGAAACCTTTGCCTACATGCTGGCGACTGCTTTCAAGACGTTTCTCGATGACGACGAGGACGGCGCGCGGGTCCAGCGCGAGATCGCGCATCGTCTGGTTGAAAAGGTCCGCCTCTTCCTTTGAAAGAGCGTCGAGAATATGCTCGATAGAGATGTAATTTTGGTCGCGGCGACGCGATTCGCCGAGCGCATGTTCTAGTATGCGCTGGCCGCTATCGCCGAATTTATCTTTGTATGCTCCGAGATCAATCATTTGATGTACCTATTTTACTGCGACTGCGAGATGCGATTCAGTTCAGTCAAACTCTTGAGTTGTAACAAATGTTTGACGAATGATACGCCCTTGTTACTACCAGTTTTCCAAACTAATTCTAAAGTGGTTTTTGGCCCCAACTTTAGATGCGAGGAGGATATGCGCCGTTGCGTTTTCATGCAACTAAAATCTTCGCACAACCTGCTCCTGCAAATTTACTGCCAACATGGAATGAAGATAAAAAGAAGTAGGGGCATGGCTGGTCCCTGTCCCTACTTCTTCTTCTTTTACTTTTGCCCACTTCAGTAATCGTAGTCTTCACCGCCGCCCATTTGTGGCGCGGCCTTCTTGGGTTCGGGCGCGTCAATGACGGCGGCATCCGTGGTGAGCATCAGCCCCGCGATGGATGCAGCATTTTGCAACGCCGTGCGGACCACTTTCGTCGGGTCAATGATGCCTGCGGCGACAAGGTCTTCATACTTGCCGGTCGCGGCGTTGAAACCTTTAGAGCCTTTCGATTCCAGAACCTGTCCGACAACGACCGCGCCTTCGACGCCTGCGTTCTCCGCGATGCGCCGCAGAGGCTCTTCGAGCGCGCGACGTATAATCTTGATGCCGGTCATCACGTCACCGTCATCGGAGGTCAGCTTGTCCAGGGCTTTGGCCGCGCGCAAGAGGGCGACGCCGCCGCCGGGGACGATGCCTTCCTGGGCCGCCGCCTTCGTCGCGTTCAAGGCATCCTCGACGCGCATCTTTATCTCTTTCATAGCGGTCTCTGTGGCCGCGCCGACCTTGACCACGGCGACACCGCCCGCGAGTTTCGCCAGTCGCTCCTGCAACTTCTCACGGTCGTAATCCGAAGTTGACTCTTCAGCCTGCCTGCGAATGGTCGCCACGCGGCCTTGAATAGCTTTGGCCTCACCGCTGCCTTCTATGATGGTCGTGTTGTCTTTATCCACGATGACGCGCTTAGCATGGCCGAGGTCCGTAATCTCAACGTTCTCCAACTTGATGCCGAGTTCCTCCGTGATGACGCGCCCGCCCGTCAGAGTGGCTAAGTCTTCGAGCATCGCTTTGCGTCTATCACCGAAGGCCGGAGCCTTGACCGCGCAAACTTTAATCGTGCCGCGCAGTTTATTAACGATGAGAGTCGCAAGGGCGTCGCCCTCTATATCTTCAGCGATGATGAGAAGGGCGCGGCCCTGCCCTGCGGTCTGCTCAAGCACCGGAAGCAGGTCTCGCATCGCCGCGATTTTCTTCTCGTGCAGGAGAATCAAGGGGTCTTCAAGGACCGCCTCCATCCTGTCAGGGTTGGTCATGAAGTAGGGCGAGAGATAGCCTCTATCGAACTGCATGCCCTCGACTATATCCAACTCGGTTTGCAGCGTCTTCGATTCTTCAACGGTCACGACGCCGTCTTTGCCGACCTGCTCCATCGCTTCGGAAATAAGCTCGCCGATCTGCCGGTCGTTATTGGCGGAGACGCTCGCCACGTTGGCGAGTTCCTCTTTGCCCTTGACCTTCTTGGACATGCGCTCAAGCTCCGCGACCGCAGCCTCCGTCGCCATCTGTATCCCGCGCTGAAGCGCCATAGGGTTCGCGCCCGCCGTCACGTTCTTGATGCCCTCGCGGAAAATCGCCTGGGCCAAGACGGTCGCCGTCGTCGTCCCGTCGCCCGCCGTGTCGTTCGTCTTGGTCGCCACTTCGCGCACCATCTGCGCCCCCATGTTCTCGTACTTATCCTGTAACTCAATCTCCTTCGCCACCGTGACGCCGTCTTTGGTAATGACGGGCGAACCGAATCGCTTGCCGAGCACGACGTTGCGTCCCTTTGGCCCAAGCGTCACACGCACCGCGTTCGCCAGAGTATTGACACCCTTAAGCATCGCGCTTCGGGCTTCCTCTCTAAACTTCAACTCTTTCGCTGCCACTTTGTGTTCTCCTTAAACTAAACTCAGAAAATGAATCCAGGGCCAGGAATCAAGAGCCGGAAGGAAAAACATTCAGCTTGATTTGCATGCAAGCCGTCTCTCTTCTGGCTCCTGACTACTGGCTTCTGTCTCCTGTTTTATTCCGCCGCCTGCCTGGCTTCGCCCCTTGCGCGACCGACCTGCACGCGCGCAGGTCTCAATAGCTTATCTCCCATCCTATAGCCGCGACTGTATTCAGCCGTCACCATCCCCTCTTGCTCAGGTTCGACTTCCACAGTATCAACGGCCTCATGCAATTCCGGGTCGAAGCTTGTGCCGACGGCCTTCATCGTTTCGACGCCTGCGGCTTGCAGCGCGCTCTCGAAATTACTGGCCGTGCCGCGCACGCCGTCCAACAGAGCATCGAGCGAATGATTGGCCTCGGCGGCTTCGAGGGCGCGACGCAAGTTGTCCAGGACGGGCAGCAGCGCGTTGATAAACTCCGCCTTCTCGCGCTTGGTGCGTTCTTCGGCGGCGCGGTTAAGTCGCTGCCTCGTCTCGTCCGTCTCGCGCTGCAACTGCGAGCGCAACTGCTCGAAGCGAGACTGCACTTCGGACAGCTTACGCTCCGCGCCCCGCGCTCTCTCTTCAAGCTCTTCCACATACGCGGGCTTCTGCACGACAGCCTCGCTCTCACCCGTCTCATCCATTACTGGTCCAGCATTCGACTCGCCGTCAAGACTGACGCGACGGCGGTCAGTGACACGTATCTCTGACTCCGGCGAGGACTCCGGCGCGTCGCCTCTCTCCCTCCCGGACACCCTGTTCTCCGGCATATCTTGCTTCTTTCTCTCCCTACGAAAAGATACCATAATTATAAGTTTGACGATTCAGCCTTGAGGGTTCAAGTTGGGCCAACTCTTATAACTCGAAACCATAAAGCCGAAACTTTTACGAAACTTTAATCTCGACGCGCTGCGCCACTTTGGCCTGTCGTTTGGGCAGGGTCACGCGCAGCACTCCATCCTTGTACTCGGCTGCGATGCCCTGCTGGTCAACCGTCGCAGGTAAACTGAATCTGCGTATAAAGCGTCCGCGCGGTCGTTCCGCCCGACGCTCATCACCCTCTTCGATAGTGCGCGAGCCGCGTATGCTCAATCTATCCCGGTCCAGACTGATATCGAGCGCGGCGCGGTCAATACCCGGCAGATCCAGCGCGACGACGTAAGCCTTCTCGTTCTCGTAAACGTCCGCCGCAGGAGCCCAGTCGGTCCCCTCTATCTCCTGCTCGTTCCCCGCCTCACTACTACTACTACTATCGCGCGCGCCGCGTCGCTGCGTGGCGTCCTCGAAGAGGCGGTTCATGCGATCCTGCAACATCACAAGGTCGCGTATTGGATCCCATCCCTGTCCCATATCAATAGCGCAAGGATGAAGGCGTTGGGTTGAAGGACGAAAGGAGAGCTATTCATCCTGAGTCATCACACCTGACGCCTTCATCCTTCCTCCTTCCTGATTGTTTGTTACGCCGCCGCAGCAGCGATGTCGGTCGTGAACTTCATCCGGTCGCCGTCGGCAGAGAGGTTGACGGTCTGTCCGGTGGCGATTTCGCCGCGCAGTAGTTTGACCGCGAGCGGGTTCTGGATGAGCGTTTGAATCGCACGCTTGAGCGGGCGCGCGCCGTACATAGGGTCGTAGCCCTCGCGTGCGAGAAGCTGCCGCGCCGAATCATCCAGGACCAATTTAATGTCGCGCTCTGCCAGCATCGCGCGCAAGCGTTCAAGCTGCACGTCTATAATCTGCGTAATCTGCTCGCGCGAGAGTTGGTTGAAAATCACTATATCATCAATGCGATTTAAAAACTCCGGTTTGAAGTGCTCGCGCAAAATTTGCGTGACCGCTTCGCGGACCTGCTTCACGTCGCCCTCGGCTGATTGTATCTCGCGCGAGCCGAGGTTCGAGGTCATAATCAAGACCGTGTTCTTGAAGTCCACCGTGCGCCCCTTCGAGTCGGTCAACCGCCCGTCGTCCAATATCTGCAAGAGCACGTTAAAGACATCGGGGTGCGCCTTCTCAATCTCGTCGAAGAGAACGACCGAGTAGGGACGACGGCGCACCGCCTCCGTCAACTGCCCGCCCTCCTCATAGCCTATGTAGCCGGGCGGCGCGCCGATCATGCGCGAGACCGCATGCTTCTCCATATACTCGGACATGTCGAGGCGAATCATCGCGCGTTCATCATCAAAGAGAAACTCCGCGAGAGCGCGCGCCGTCTCCGTCTTGCCCACGCCCGTTGGTCCAAGAAAGATGAAGGAGCCGACGGGACGATTCGGGTCTTGCAATCCTGCGCGCGCACGGCGCACGGCGTTGGCGACCGCCGTCAGTGCTTCATGCTGGCCGATGACGCGTTGAGAAAGACGTTCTTCCATCGTCACCAACTTCTGCATCTCGCCTTCCAGCATCTTCGAGACGGGGATGCCCGTCCATTTAGCAACCACCGTGGCGACATCCTCTTCATCAACCTCTTCCTTGAGCATGACGCCTTCCTTCTGCGCCTCTGCAAGCTTGGACTGGTCCACGTTGAGTTGGTTCTGTAGCTCCACGATTCTGCCGTAACGTATCTCCGCGACCTTGTTATAATCGCCCGCGCGCTCATACTGCTCGGCCTGAATCTTGAGTTGCTCAATCTCCTCTTTGGCTTTGCGTATGCGCTCTATGATGTCCTTCTCGTTGCGCCACTTGGCCTTCATGCCGGAAGACTGCTCGCGCAAATTTTCGATGCGCTGTTCTATCTCTTTCAATCTTGACTTAGAGGCCGCGTCCTCTTCGCGCTGCAACGCCTGACGCTCGATTTCGAGTTGCGTTGTCTCGCGCTCGACCTGGTCTATCTCGACCGGGAGAGAATCAATCTCTATGCGCAGGCGCGAGGCCGCCTCGTCAATCAAGTCAATCGCCTTGTCCGGCAGAAAGCGGTCAGTGATGTAACGATTCGAGAGCGTTGCGGCGGCGACAATCGCCGAGTCTTTGATACGCACGCCGTGATGAACTTCATAACGCTCCTTCAAGCCGCGCAGGATGGCGATGGTGTCCTCAACAGTCGGCTCACCAACGTAGACCTGTTGGAAGCGACGCTCCAACGCGGCGTCCTTCTCTATGTGCTTCTTGTACTCATTGAGAGTGGTCGCGCCGACGCAGCGCAACTCGCCGCGCGCCAGCGCGGGCTTCAACATGTTCGACGCATCAATCGCGCCCTCGGCTGCGCCCGCCCCGACCAGCGTATGAAGCTCGTCTATGAAAAGCACTATCTGTCCCTGCGCGTTCTCTATCTCTTTGAGGACCGCCTTGAGACGGTCTTCAAACTCGCCGCGATACTTCGCGCCCGCGAGCATGGAGCCGAGGTCCAGCGCGACCAGTCGCTTGTTGCGCAACGTCTCAGGTATGTCGCCGGAGACGATGCGTTGGGCCAACCCTTCGACGATGGCCGTCTTGCCGACGCCGGGCTCGCCTATCAACACGGGATTATTTTTGGTTCTGCGCGAGAGCACCTGAATGGTCCTGCGAATCTCGTCGTCGCGCCCGATGACGGGGTCCAGCTTGCCCTGCCGCGCGAGGTCCGTGAGGTCTTTCGCATACTTTGAAAGAGCCTGGTAGTTGGACTCCGCGTTCTGGTCCGTGATGCGAACGCCGCCGCGCATCTGTTCTATGGACTTCAAGAGGTCGTCACGATTGACGCCGTGCTGGCGCAGGATTTTGCCCGCGCCCCCGTCCTTCTCATCCGCGATGGCGAGCAACAGATGCTCTGTGGAGATGTACTCATCCTGCATCTTGTCTGCCTGCTTCTGCGCGGCAGTGAACATCTGGTTGAGACGCGGGCTGATGTACTGCTGCCCGCCCTGCACGCGCGGCAGACGACCTATCGCCGCCTGCAAATCATTCAAGACGACCTGGACGTTCGCGCCGAGCTTGCCGAGCACTGGCCGCACGATGCCTTCCGGCTGTTCGAGCATGGCGAAGAGCACATGCTCCGGCTCGACCTGCTGGTTCTGGTTGCGTTCGGCAACTTCAATCGCAGACTGTATGGCCTCCTGGCCTCTTAATGTGAATTTCTCTAAACGCATCTTCGGTGGACCTTAAAAGCTCATCAATAAATTTGTGGTTTCAGTAAAAGCGACGGGTGAC
>JAXDFO010000206.1:0-4244 GCA_034665545.1 Blastocatellia bacterium | reverse complement strand
GACCTGCAAACAATTGATGAGAGATAAGCGATGAGCGATGAGCAGTTTGATGTTGTTCTTGACTCATGACTCATTGACTCATCACCGCTCTGTTAGATTCCGAGCCGCGCGATGGCCGCCTCGTCCTCTTCCGTGTAGGGGTCCGAGAGCAGGCGTTGCTGAAAGGTCTCCAACTCCCAGACCTCCAAGTAGGTCAGATAACCGAGCACGGCCACGTCGCCGATGACTCCCGCGCTCTTGCGAAGCAGAGGGTGAATGAGCACGCGCCCCTGCGCGTCCATCTCAGACTGCTGGCCGTAATAATTGGTCCGGTCAAGGAACCTGCGCCGCGCCGGGTCCATAGAAGGCAACAGGGAGAGCCGTTGCTCTATGGATTCCCATTCCGGCAAGGGGTAGAGACGGACGTTATCGCCCGTCAGGCTCGTCACGTAAAAGTTGGCTCCGTACTTCTCCTCCAGGTAGCGACGGAAGGGAGTCGGCACTTTCAATCGTCCCTTGTCGTCAATCCGCGCCGTGTAATTTCCTCTTAACATAGGGTTTCGGCGTTCGGGACGAGACGCGAGGTGCTTAAAAGCTCTAGTAAAACTTTAACGATTGGGCCCAAGCTACTCTGACCAGCCCACTTCCGACCACTTTTCTCCACCCGCGAGGGATACTACGCCCCTCCGTACAGGGCTGTCAAGAAGAAAAAAAGTGTTTGACAGAGATTTTTTTAAGCACGATATGGTGTATTAAGCCCCGCCTGCCACAAGAATTTCCGATGAATTATGGCTCGCCCTGTCTTTAAATTATACAAGGATGAGGGATGCACTCCCCTATCCGATAGCCAAGCGAGCCTCGCATCCTGTATATTCAGGGCCATGCCGCTTTATAATTTAGACTTGGGCCAAAGGTCAAACTGAACCCTAGATGCTCTCTGGCGGACTCCTGCTTCTCTTCGTGTTCGGCGCGCTGGCCGCGCTGGCTAATCTGCTCGGCGGGCTGCTGCTCGCGCAGACCGGCGCGCACCGTCTCAACGACCGTTTCCTCAAATACTTAGTCGCGCTCGGCGCGGGCTTTATGCTGGCGGCCATCTTCATAGAGATCGTCCCGCAGAGCATAGCCATCTGGACAGAGGGCCAGGCGGGAGGCGCGGCGGCGGCTGAATCTGTCATCGGCGCGATGACGTTGTTGCTGGCGGGCTATCTGCTGATACAGTTTTTCGAGCACACCATCACGCCGCACTTTCACTTCGGAGAAGAGACGCACCCCGAATCCGTCCTGCGCCCTTCGGCGGCCTATACGGCCCTGGGCGGCCTGATGATTCACACCTTCTTCGACGGGGTCTCCATCGCGGCGGCGTTTCTCATCAACTTCAAGGTCGGACTGCTGGTCTTCATAGCCATCCTGTTGCATAAAGTGCCGGAGGGATTCACGGTCGCTTCTATCATGCTGGCGTCGGGTCGTTCGAGCAGGAAGGCGCGATGGGCCACGCTGGCGATTGGGGCGACGACCTTCGCGGGCGTCGTGAGCGTCGCCTTGCTCAAGTCCACTATCCACACGGCGGTGGCCTATGCGCTGCCCTTCTCGGCGGGCGTGACGCTCTACGTCGCGGCCAGCGACCTCATTCCTGAAGTGAATCATAAAGAGGAAAAGAACCCTATGGTCTCCGTCGTCGTATTCGTAGGGGTCGCGCTCTTTTACATTCTGCATCGCGTGATAGAGGGATGAGCATCTTTCGTTATTCATCGCCGCAGTTTGACTGGCGTGCGTGAGTTGGTATGATTACTTTATTGAAACGAAACAACCCGGCATCAATTCTCCTTGCGCTCCTCTGGTTCGCTTGCCTGTTAGGGGCAAGCGCGGCGGGCGCGCATGCGCAGACGACCCAATCGCCGCTCCCGCCTCCGACCGGCTACGTCAACGATTACGCGGGCGTCATTGACGCGGCGACGAAGCAACGGCTTGAGACGATTCTCACCAACCTGGACAATCAACAGAAAATACAGATTGCGGTCGTGACGGTGAAGACGACGGGCGGGCAGGATATCTTCGATTACTCGCTGGCGGTGGCGCGCGGCTGGGGCATAGGCTACAAGGGCGCGGACGACAACGGAATTCTGCTCGTCGCGGCGATTGACGACCGCAAGTACTTCACGCAGATTAGCCGTCACTTCGAGGGCGATTTGCCTGACAGTCTCGCCGGGAAGATTCAACGCGAGCGGCTCGTCCCGCAGTTCAAGAATGGTCATTACGCGCAGGGCATCTTCGATACGGTCCAGACCTACATCGCCACGCTGGCCGAAAAACGCGGTTTCAGCATTGAGGGCATAGACCGCAACGCAGCCTATCGTGATACGACTGAGACTCCATCTGGAACTAGAAGCAGTAGCAGCGGCATTTGCGGTCTCTCGCCCTGCATCATTATTTTCGTCGTTATCATCCTGATTATGCTCTTCTCGCGCGGGGGCAGAGGCGGCGGGGGCGGTAGTGGTTGCTTGAGCATGCTATTGCTCAACTCTCTCTTTAATAGCGGGAGAGGCGGATGGGGCGGCGGCTCTTCAAGCGGTTGGGGCGGCGGCGGTTTTGGCGGCGGTAGCGGTGGCGGTGGGTTCGGCGGCTTCGGCGGCGGTGGCGGCTTTGGCGGCGGCGGCGCAGGCGGAAGTTGGTAAGCGAGTGCAAGTCGGAAGTCGAAAGTATGAGTGATGAAGTAAGACAGGCCGGTGGTTGATGGTCAGCGAGCAGAAGAAGAATTTCATGCTCTTTCTTCTGGCTTCTGACTCCTGGCTCCTGTTCTTACAGAGGTAGAGTGATGGTTAATAGAATAGTTCAGGACGCGCTCAATCATCTGGTCGAGGATTTACGTTCGACGCATGGTGATAATCTGGCGTCTGTGGTTTTGTATGGTTCTGCGGCGACGGGCGAGAGCAATGAGCTACGCGCCGATTATAATTTGCTCGTCGCGCTTCATCGCATCACGCCGGAGGACTTGCGCCTGGCGCAGGCTCCGATGCGCGAATGGCAACGATTGGGCCACCAGGTTCCGGTTTATTTCACGGTCGAAGAATTGGCGGATGCGGCGGATGTCTTTCCGATAGAGTTTCACCAGATGTCTAAGGCGCGGCGCGTGCTTTTCGGGAGCGACCCGTTCGAGTTTTTCCAACTCTCGAACGAGAACCTGCGGCATCAGACGGAGTACGAGTTGAGAAGCAAGCTGATTCAACTCCGGCAGCTTTACATTCCGGCCTCCGTCTCTGCCGAAAGGTTGTCCGCGTTGATGAGCGATAGCCTGTCTAGCTTCGCCGCGTTGTTTCGCGCTGTCCTGCTTTTAATGGGCCAGGAACCGCCGGTCGCCAAAGCCGATGGCGTGCGCGCGATTGTCCAATCGCTCAAACTTGAGAGCGCGCCTTTCGAGCGTATCTTCCAGTTGCGCACGGGCGGCGCGGGCGCAACTGAGTCTGCGGATTTAACGGAACGTGAAGCGAACGACCTGTTCGCCGCTTATCTGGCTCAGATTGAGCGCGTCATAGAGGCGGTGGACCAGTTGGAAGGTAAATCGTAAGTAGTGATTCACCAATTGAGGAGAATGGCAATGAATAAGAGAAGAATGTTGGGGCTGGCCTTTCTGATTTTTGTGTCTGTCGCGGCCAGCGGATGTGGTTATAACACGCTTCAGACCAAGCAGCAGAACGTGAAGGCCAAGTGGTCCGGCGTTGAGAATCAACTTCAGCGTCGCGCGGACCTGATTCCGAACCTGGTCGAATCGGCAAAGCTCGCGGGCGTGCAGGAGCAGGAGGTCTTCGGGCAGATAGCGCAGGCGCGCTCGCAGCTTTTGAATGCGAAGAACGCTCAACCCGCAGGCGAGAATGGAGACAAGACGCCGGAGCAGAAGGAGGCCGTCATCGCCGCGAATAATACTTTCGGCGGAACCATCGGTCGCCTGCTCTCCTTGCAGGAAAACTATCCGGTCTTGCATTCAAACGAGAATTTTTTGAAGTTGCAGGATGAATTGACCGGGACGGAGAATCGCATCGCCGTGTCGCGCAACGACTATAACGAAGCGGTCCAGGATTACAACACGACGCGCGGCAATTTCCCCACCGTCATCGGGGCCAAAATCTACGGCTTTAAAGAAGAGCCATACTTCAAGGCCGAAGAGGGTTCGCGCCAGGCTCCCAGGATTGACGCCAACACCCTGCGCAAAGACCAGGGAACAAAATAACCGACGCCTCACAGTCAATAGGACCAGAAATAGAACGGGCGAG
>JAXDFO010000205.1:0-4864 GCA_034665545.1 Blastocatellia bacterium | reverse complement strand
TGGTGGCCGCGTGTATCTGGCGAAAGACGCGAGGATGCGCGCCGAAACTTTTCATGCGATGTATCCTCGACTGGCCGAATGGCAGCGCATTAAGTCGCGGGTGGATCCGGAGAATCGTTTCGATTCTGACTTGGCGCGCCGGCTGCGGATCGGACTTTAACCGAAGTAGGACAAGCTGAAGCTTGTACTCTAAACACCTGAAACGCGGGTTGAGACTTCGCTCGCCACAGGTGTTTAGAGTACAAACTTTAGTTTGCTAACGCGCGCTATCAATATGCTGATCAACTGCTGGCTCTTAATGCGACCGCGCCAATGGGTGAAGAACGGCTTCGTCTTGATGGGCCTGCTCTTCGCTAATGCCTGGCGGCAACCGCAAATGCTGCGCCAGGTCGTTATCGTCTTCATAGCCTTTTCGCTGGTTGCGAGCGGCGTCTATATCTTCAACGACCTGCTGGACCGCGAGCAGGACATGGACCACCCGAAGAAGAAATCGCGCCCCTTAGCCGCGAGGACCGTCACAGTGCGCGCCGCCGTCTTGCTATTACTGGTCCTGTGGCTCATGGGCGCGGCCCTCGGTCTCTTCGTCTCGCAAGCGGTCCTCTTCATACTCTTAATCTACATCTTCATCAACATCGCTTACTCGCTAGGGCTAAAGCATGTGGTCCTGCTGGATGTCTTCATCATCGCGGGCGGGTTCATGCTGCGCATCCTGGCGGGCACGACGGGCGTCGGCATCGCGCCCTCACAATGGCTGCTGCTGTGCGGCCTGATGGTCGCGCTCTTTCTAGGCTTCGCCAAGCGGCGCGCGGAGGTTTACGCCCTCTCGGATGAGACGAAGAATCATCGCCGCGTTCTGGAAAACTATCAGCCCGTGCTGCTGGACAAGATGATAGTCGTGACCGCGACCTGCATCATCATCACCTACAGCCTCTACACGATGAGCCCCGTGACCATCCAGGTGCATCACACGGAGGCGTTGATTTACACCGTCCCGTTTGTCATGTACGCCATCTTCCGCTACATCTACGCGCTGCATCACAAGCGGACCGGCGCTGACCCGGCGCAGGAAATCTTTCGTGACCCGCACATACTAATCTCGGTCACGGGCTGGCTGCTTCTGACGCTCTGGCTCATCTCGCGCTGAAGATTCTATCTGGTTAGTGGACCAATTAATCACGGCCTCGTATGCTGAGAATCCTGAAACAACATTGGCCCATCCTCGCCGCCGTCTCGATCCTGCTGGCAATCGTCCTCGTGCTGCTCTGCCTCTCCGTCAAGCAGAACGAAGGCCATCTCGTCTACGCGCTCGACGATGCTTACATACACATGGCGATGGCGAAGAACATGGCCCAACATGGCGTCTGGGGAGTGACACGCCACGCCTTCAGCCCCTCCACCTCATCCATACTCTGGACCTTGATTCTCTCCCTCTGCTATTTCATCCTCGGAACTCATGAAACGATTCCTCTCATACTCAACATCATCTTCGCGCTGCTCGCCCTTGTCCTGGTCCAACGCATCCTGAATCAAACAAGCCTGGCCGGAGCCTGCAAGTTTCTGCTCTTGCTCTCCATCATTCTTTTCACTTCGCTGCCCGCCGTCATCTTCGTGGGCATGGAGCACGCCGCGCAGATTTTGATTGACATCCTCTTCGCACATCAGGCCGCGCTTGTCCTTGCCAGAGGAAGACCGGACACGAGCGAGCGTGATTCGCGCTTGCTGCTCCTGCTCTCCGCGCTCGTCCCCCTGATTCGTTACGAAGGACTCTTCCTCATCACGGTGGTCTGCCTCCTGCTCCTCGCGCGCGGAAGAGTCTTGATGGCGTTCGCCTCCGGCGCGCTGGCCGTCATCCCCATAGCCGTCTTCGGATTTATCTCCGTCCGTCAAGGGGCGTTCTGGCTGCCCAATTCAGTGCTGCTCAAGGGCATGGACCCCGCGCATGGTCCAATCGCATTGTTGGACCACGCGCTCGCACAATTGAAGGCCGCGCCCTACCTCTGGCAACTCTTATTGCTGGCGGCGGCCCTCTATTTCATCAGGCGCAAGGCCGGAAGAGAAACATGGGAACGAGAGCAGAGCTTGCTTTGC
Source organism: Blastocatellia bacterium (assembly GCA_034665545.1). Classification (GTDB taxonomy): domain Bacteria; phylum Acidobacteriota; class Blastocatellia; order Pyrinomonadales; family Pyrinomonadaceae; genus DASYML01. The sequence goes on along the minus strand of JAXDFO010000205.1, from coordinate 2,776 downwards.
ATCTTCATCTTCACGACTCTCTTGCACGTCACGTTTTCACTGGTCCTGGTCTGGTTCTATCGTTATGAAGCTTATCTCGTCGCGCTCGGACTGCTCGCGTGCGGCGTCTCGCTGCGCGACGTGTTGAATGTCCGGATGTTGAGAAGTCGAGATGCTATCTCTCTCGTCAAGTTCGCCGCGTTGGCCCTGATGGTCTCTCTGTGCGTCGTCTCGCTCGCGGGGCGTGGCGTCGTTGTCTTGCGGCAAACGCCGAGGGCCACGACCAACATTTACCAGCAGCAATACCAGATGGCTCTGTTCCTTCGCCGCTATTACGAGGGCAGCGCGATTGCGGCGAACGACATCGGCGCGATCAACTATTTCGCGGACATAGAATGCCTGGACCTCTGGGGCTTAGCGACAACGGAAGTGGCGCGGGCCAAGCGCGAAGGGAAGTACGACACGCGCTTGATACGCGCGTTGGGCGAGCGTAGCCGCGCGAAGATAGCCATCGTGTACGAGAGTTGGCTCAACGAATACGGCGGCGTGCCCGTCGAGTGGTCGCCGGTCGGGCGTTGGAGGATTCCCGAAAATATCGTCTGCCGCGATGACACTGTCTCCTTCTACGCGCTGGACGCGTCCGAGACGGAGCATCTCATTCGCAGCCTGCGAGACTTCGCGCCGCATCTTCCAAAGGGCGTGGAACAGGCGGGCATGATCGGTAGGTTTCCTCAATATTTCGGGCAGAGAATAGACTTTCGCGCGGCGGAATCGGACCAGTATTTATGGTATGGGTGGAGCGGGCGCGAGGCTTGCTGTCGCTGGTCCAATGCGGGCCGCGCGGCCATCATCTTCAACGTTGATGATTCCAGGCCCAATAAACTGTTGATGAAAATTGGTCCATTTTTATCGCCGGGCCGCGTGGATGGGCAGCGCGTTGAAATCGAATTGAACGGGCGAAACCTGGCCACCCTTGAATTGAAGGAGAGGGAATCGAGGGTCTACTCCATAGACTTCTCTGACGCTCTCTTGAGAGAGGACAACGTCTTGATTTTGAAACTGCCGGACGCGGTCGCGCCCGCCTCTTTGAAGATGAGCGATGATGCGAGGCAGTTGGGCATCAATTTAGAGTGGCTTGAGATGAAGACGGAATCCGCACGATGAAGCGAGTCTAAAGATTGTAATTGAGCGTATGAAGCAAGGAGTTCACCACAGAGACACGGAGGGCACAGAGAATGCACAGAGAAGAAGCGGGCCTCTGTGCTAACTCTGCGTCCTCTGTGTCTCTGTGGTAAGTCCTCTACTGACCAAAATGTTCTATTGCGCCCGTATCACACGAGAGATTATGCCATCGGAGAAAAAAGAGAGAGGTCTCGTCGGATGGGCCAACAAAATTGTCGAGAGGCCCGGCGTGGCGTGGTTGCTCTGTCTAGTCTTCACGCTGGCGATGCTCTATCACTATGTCGTACCGCTCAATGCGTTGCTCTTCACGGAAGGCATCAAGGGACAGGATTGCGGCCAGATGGTCTGGAACCTATGGGTCGTCAACGAGGCCATCTCCGGCGGCCATAATCCATACGCGACCGATTTGATTTACTACCCGGCGGGCGCGGGCAATCTGGTCTATCACTCGCTCGCGGCGGGCTTCTTCCCCGTCACGTTTGCGGTCAAGCGGCTTTCCGGCGGCGATGCGATGTATCCTTTCTACGCCTATCGCATCATCATCCTGCTCGCTTTCTCGCTCATACTCTTCTTCAGCTACGCCGCTCTCAGACGCGCCGGATTTTCGCGCGCGGCCTCATTCATCCCGGCTGTCGCCTACGCCTTCTCGGATTTTTACATGGAGCACGTCATACATCTCAATCACCTCGCGGGGTTCTTCATTCCGTTGACGGCCCTCGCGCTCCTGCGTCTTTATCAAAGACCGAAGACGGTGAATGCCATCATCGCCGCGCTCGTCGCCGCCTGCGCGGTCTACTTCACGGAGTTCTCGCTCTACATCTACATGGGCGCGTTGCTCATCACGCTCCTGCTCTGCTCTCTCAGAGCGGAGCGAAAACTATTCTTTGAGAAACTACAACGCCTCGGCCTCAAAGGCTCTCTTCTTGCGCTGGCGGTCTTCATGCTGGTCATCGCTCCCTATCTCTTCAATTTGTTGACGGCTCAGGTGCTCAAGCCGAAATCGTTCGAGGCTTCGCTTTACTCCGCGAACCTCGCGGGCTTTTTTATCCCGGACGGATTACAGACGCCGCTTTACGGCAACCTCTTCGCAACGCTCAGGTCAAACGTAACGGCGGGCATGGGCGAGACTGGCATCTTCATAGGCTTTCCCCTGCTGCTCTGCGCGCTGCTCGCGTTGTTGATGGACAGGCGCAAACTTATAGGCGTGGCCGCGCTCGCGTCCGCCTTCTTCTTCATCTTGAGCCTGGGGCCGACGCTGAAAATCTTCAACACGGACACAGGCGTGCCTCTACCTTATGCGCTGTTGGCCCAGGTTCCGCCCTTCAACACGGGACGCACGCCCGTTCGCTTCGTCGTCATGGGAATCTTCTTTCTGATGATAGTCGCGGCGGGCGGCATCTCATGGACCGAGAGAAAATTGAGAGCGCGCGCGGGCGCGCGGTTGTGCGCGCTGGCGATGACGTTGCTGCTATTCTGGACCATCGCTGAAGTCTACGCGCCGGTTGCGAAACAACAGCCTTTCGTTCCGCCGAAGGGGCTGGAAAAGATGGTGGCTGGTCCAGTATTGAATCTGCCGCTCGCCAGGAATGACGGTTACGCGGCGATGTTGCAGGTC
>JAXDFO010000204.1:0-35074 GCA_034665545.1 Blastocatellia bacterium | reverse complement strand
CCGCCCGCGCGGAGCACAGCCACCTGTCCCGGCAAAAATGTTAAGCCGTGCGCGCCCGTGCCGCCATCGCTGTTGCTGCTGTCTACGCTTGCGGGCAGCATGTCGAAAGAGCGTGTCTCGCGCGCTTCGTCGCGCACGCGTTTGATGATGAGCGGGCGTGCTTCCTGTTCTTTCATAAAAAACCTTGTGCGCTGTTGCGAAGACGAGTTGGCGGCCCTGTTCATGCCTTTTCGTAGAGACGGTCAATCACGTCTTTATACTTTTCATCCACGACGCGGCGTTTGACCTTGAGGGTGGGTGTGAGTTCGCCGCCCTCTATCGTCAGTTCATGTTCGAGGAGCGCGACGCGCTTGACGCGCTCGTACTGCGCGAGGTCAGGTGTGTGCGCGTCAACCTGTCTTTGAAACAGGTCCAGAATACGCGGGTGCTGGCAAAGCTCTGCGGGCGCGCTGGCCGCGATGCCTTTCAGTTGAGCATAAGAGAGAAGCTGTTCCCAGTTCGGCACGATGAGGGCCGCAGGAAACTTGCGCCCGTTGCCGATGAGCACGACCTGGTTGACGAAGCGGGATGCCTTAATCTTCTGCTCGATGAGTTGCGGCGCGATGTACTTGCCGCCGGATGTCTTGAAGAGTTCCTTCTTGCGGTCGGTGATGCGAAGGAATCCATCCCCGTCCAGCGTGCCGATGTCGCCCGTCTTGAACCAACCATCTTCCGTGAAGACGGCGCGCGTCTCTTCGGGCTTGTTATAGTAGCCGCGCATGATGTTCGGCCCGCGCGTTTCTATCTCGCCGTCGGCGGCGATTCTCACTTCAACGTTTCGTATCGGACGGCCCACCGTGCCGATGCGATTATCTTCGAGCATCCCCGCAGAGATGACGGGCGAAGTCTCCGTCAGGCCGTAGCCCTGCATGATGGGCAGGCCCGCGCCCTGAAAGATGTAGCCTATCTCTTCGGGGAGGGCCGCGCCGCCGGAGACGAAGAGGCGTATGCGCCCCCCCAGGCCCGCGCGCCACTTGTGGAAGACGAGCCGCGTGGCGAGTTTGTGTTTGAAGGCGAGCATGCGAGGAAGGGGACGATGATTCGTAGAGTGCTGCGCGTGTAGCTTGCCGACAGAGACGGCCCAGGCCAGCACGCTCGCCGTGAACTTGCCCTCGCTCGTCGCACGCTCTTTAATGCGCGCGTAAATTTTTTCAAAGAGTCGCGGGACGCCTACGAAAAGCGTGGGGCGAACCTCGCGCATGTTCTCGCCGAGTTTGTCCAAAGACTCTGCGTAGAAGACGCTCATGCCGTGATGTATGTACATGTACATGGCGAGGCGTTCGAGCACATGAGAGAGCGGAAGCACGGAGAGCGCGATGTCGGTCTCGCCAAACTCTAAATGGTCCGAAGAGTCTATCAGGTTCGAGACCAGGTTAGAGTGAGTGAGCATCACGCCTTTGGGTTCGCCGGTCGTGCCGGACGTATAGATGATGGTCGCCAGGTCTTCGGGTTGGCCCCTGCGCGCGAGGCTTTGGGAAAGCTCAGGCTGCGATGCTTGAAGCTCGCGACCGCGCTCTTCAAGCCCCGCGAGCGAGCGCGCGCCAGCTATTTCTTCAGTCCCGCTCGCGTCGAAAAAGATGAGATGCTCCAGCGAGTCGCAATCCTTAATCGCGTCGCTGATGCGGTCATAGGCCGCGCGGTTCTGTATGAAGAAGATGCGCGCGCCCGAATCCTTGAGGATGTAGGAGACTTGCGCGGGCGCTTGCGTCGTGTAGATGGGCACGTCTATGACGCCAGCGAACTGGCAGCCCGCGTCAGAGAGCGTCCACTCGGGACAGTTCTGCGAGAGCAGGGCCGCGCGATCACCATGACGCGCGCCGAGCGAGTAAAGGCCGAGCGCGATGCGGCGCACGCGCAGCATCATCTCATCGGAAGAGATAGCTTTCCACTCATCATTTATTTTGTAGTTGAGCGCGTCACGTTTCGGATGCAGACGGGTCGCCCGCTCGAACATTTCGACGAGGGTGCGAGGCTCGTCGGGCCTCAAGGGCACGCGCGTGCGCGAGACTGCCACGGCCACGTTGGGAGAGTTGATGCGTGTCGTCTCAAGTGTCATCCCGCGCTCACCCCGTTGAGAAAAATGTCCAGCACCTGGTCCGCCATCGGCGGGAGTTTATAGCGACGCTTGGAGAGAATCCAGTTCGTCGCCATCTCATCGAGCGCGCCGAAGAGGACTTTGGCGACCGTCTTCGCGTTCAACTCGCGGCGAAAGACTCCTTCGCGCTGGCCTTCCGCGAAAGTCTCGCGGATGAGCGAGAGATATTCCGCAAAGCCTGCGGCAGAAAACTCCTCCATGAACTTGGTGGAGCCGCGTAGTTCGACCTGAAAGACGACCGCCAGGTCGCGGTCCGCGCCGAGGCGTTCGAGATGCAGCAGGGCGATGCGGCGCAACTTCTCGCGCGGGTCCGAAATCGCATCCAGTTGCCTGCGTCCCTCAGCAATCGCTTCTTCCATGCTGCGGTCGAAGATGGAATGCAGAATCTCCTCTTTGCTTTTGAAGTAGAGATAGACGGTCCCGTCCGCGACCCCTGCGGCGCGCGCGATGTCCGCGACCTTCGCGTTGAAATAACCGTTGCGTGCGAAGACCTTCGTCGCCGCGCGCAGGATGGCCTCGCGCTTATCGGCGACATTAGGACGGACGGATGAAAGGGAACGAACCATTTTGAATTTTAGATGTTAGACGAATCAAATACGACGAGGCAGCCGCGCTGAATGAATCATCACTCAGTCAAGGTCTTAGCCTACCTCAAAAAAGTCCAAAGTCCAAACGAGGCCAAAGTCGGGCCCGCTTCAGACTTTGGCCTCTTCAGGTTCCTGTTTAAGAAGGCCGTCGCTGTCGGTGGTGGCAACATGAAGCTGTCCGCCGCGAATGCGCAGTTCCTGCGTCGGGAAGGGAATTTCAATCCCGTTCTCGCGGAAGAGCCTTTCGATGTTGTAGTTGATGTCGCTCTTCATCTGCGCGTGCAGGCGCGGTTTATTGGTCCAGACGAGCAGGCGAAAGTCGAGGGTCGAATCTCCGAACTTCAAAAACTGCACGCTCGGCTTCGGGTCTGCCAGCACATTCTCGACGCCTTCGGCGGCGCGCAGGAGCGTCCGCGTCACGAGGTCCACGTCCGAATCGCTGGCGACGCCGATAGGAATAGAGATGCGCGCGCGCGGGTCGCCGTAGGACCAATTGATGAGACGCTGGCTGACCAGTTTCGAGTTGGGCACGATGATGGCGATGCGGTCGTTAGTCATCACTGTCGTCGTGCGCAAGTTGATGCTCTGCACGTCGCCCTCGTCATCGCCGATGGTGACGCGGTCGCCGACGCGCACGGGCCGCTCGAAGAGCAGGATAAAGCCCGAGGCGATGTCCGCCGCGATGTATTGCAAGCCGAAGCCTATGCCGACCGAGAGCGCGGTGAAGACGACGGCGAGAGTTGTCAGGTCCGCGTTGAATGCCTGGCTCACGGCGAGTAAAAATCCGATGGTGTTAATCGCGTAATAGACCAGGCGCACAATCGTATATTGGATGCCCGGGTCTATGTGCGCGCGCTTGGCGATACGTCGTTGGAGAAAAGCCGAGAGCAGGCGCGAGACGGTCACGGCGATTAAGAAAATTGCGATGCCGATGACCAGGCTGGTGACGGAAATTTTGAAATTACCGACGTTATATGTTTGATTGATGTAAGCCCAGATTCTCCTTGCCCACTCCACGGGGTTTTCCAGCAGCCAGAGCGCGAGCGCGCGCCTCTGGTCCAGTAATTCAGGCCAAGCGAGCAGCGAAATATTTATCAAACCTTCAATCAACATCTCTCCAAACCTTTCAACGCTAAAACAATCAAGCCGTCACGCATCGCTTCTGGGGGCGCGCGAACGGCTCGATGTGAACACTTCGGAAATTAATCGAACGGAGGGAACAGGACTCGAACCTGCAAGCCCGCAAGGGCGGCGGTTTTCAAGACCGCTGCATTACCAATTATGCTATCCCTCCATAAACATCAACGACTAATCATACCGCACGCCGTACGCCTCTCTCAACTCTCTACAGCCGCGACAAGTAGAGAGACGCGCTTAACGAGAGATGACCGATAGCATATCTCTCATCAACGCTTCGCTCTCTACAACACTCTGATGCTTTGCCCGACGGCGAGGCGGCCCGCCTGTAGCACGCGCGCGTAGAGACGCGACTCGCCCGGATGAAGTTTCTGCGAGATGCGCTCATATTCGCCATCAACGAAGGAGGCCGAGATGGTCTTGCAGGGGTTGGTATATTTGCTGATTTCGATGAGCGCATCATCGCCGACAGCGAGACGGCAGCCCGGTTCTAAATTGGACCAGTCAAGGCCCACCGTCGTCACGTTCTCTCCGGCGGAGCCAGGATAGATTCTGTGCCCCTCGCCCTGCAAACGCAGGATGTGTTCGAGCGCGTAGAGGCAGAGTGCGCGCTCCGGCCCGCCGTGTATATGAGGCTTGGCCTGGCGGTCGCCGACCAACCCCGTCGTCGTCAAGAGAGCCTCGCGCACGGCCAACTTGGGCACGCCGCCGTCCGAGCAGTTGAGTTGAAAAATATGGCCTTCGCTCATCTTTTCATCATCATCACTTTCGCTGAAATCTTCAAGCAAGACCCTTGTTACCTGATGCCCCTGGATGTTTCCGCCACAATCAAATCAACGACACCCTCAAAGCTTCCCGCGCTCTGGTAGGCGGCTCGCTGGCGGCTCGCGCCCGTCCCGCGCTCGACTGTTTCCCGGACCAGCGCGGAGACCTCTTCCCATTCCCCAGTCTCTTCCAGAGCGGGCCGCAGGTGGTCCAAAAATTTTTCTACAAGGGCGCGCGCGGGGACCGCGCTGGCTTCCACAGTGTCTATCAGGTCCGCGTCGAGGCCGTAACGCGCGGCCCGCCATTTCGCCGCGCGCAAGAGTTCCGGGCGCACCTCTGCCATAGGCTCATCGCGCCTCGCTTCACCTTCGCAAGTGCGTGCCAGCGCGCGGGCCAAGCCTGCGACCATCACCGCCTCGTCAACGGTGAGGCACACGTCGGCGATGCGAAATTCTATCGTCTCAAAGCGCGCGGAGGGACGCGCGTCCCAGTAAATCTTAGTCCCGTCTTCGATGCTTCCGGTGGCGACCAGCATGGCGACGAGCTTGTCGTACTCCGCGCGCGAGGCGAAGACCTGCGGCGTCCCGGCCATAGGCCACCTGCGCCAGATTTGCGTGCGGAAACTGGCGTAGCCCGTATCCACGCCCATCCAGAAAGGCGAGTTGGCGGAGAGAGCCAGCACGGGGGCGAGCCAGGGCCGCGCGCGGTTCATCACTTGAATGGCGGCCTCTCGGTCCTCTATCCCTACGTGAACATGACAGCCGAAGATTAACTGCTCGCGCGCGAGTTGTTGATACTCCTGTTCGATGCCGACATAGCGCGCCTTCGGCGTGAGCGTCTGCTCTTTCCAGTGCGAGAAGGGATGCGTCCCGGCGGCTCCGATGAGATTGCCCTGCTGCTCAGCCGCCGTGATAACTTCGCGGCGCAAGCGCAAGAGTTCGCGGCGCAGTTCTTCTAGAGACTTGCAGATGGGCGTGCCGATCTCGATTTGCGAGAGATAGAGTTCGGGCGTTACCTGGTCTCCGACCTGGCGCGAGGCTGCGGGCAGGATACGCGCCGCACGCGCCTGCAACTCCCGCGTCCGAGGGTTAATAATCTGATACTCCTCCTCGACCCCGATAGTGAAATCTTCCTTGTTCGACATACACACAGTTTACCCTCCGGCAAAGGCAAGTAGGAAGTCGCCAGGGCTCAATGATGAGAGACGAGCTATTCAATGGTTGAATAGTATTTCTCTCATCATTGAGCCGCACGCCTGAGCCACTTGCGCTGCTGTGGTCCATTGTTTGCAACTACTCATGCGACGCTCGTTTTCAGGTATGAAAATCGTGCGCGTATGGAAGGGAATCCGGGGCGCGGCGCGGCTTTAGTGCGGCTGCATCGGGGTTTTAAAGCAACTTTAATTCTTTTTACTAAATGGAGGAGTAACAAATGGCAGACACAATTGGTTCAGCAACAGGACGCTCAAAAATGGTGACTGGACTGTTTAGAGACAGAGAGAGCGCAGAGCGCGCGTATGGCTCTGTGACAAGCAGAGGTTATGGACAGGACGACGTTAACTTGCTCATGTCGGACGAGACGCGCAAGAAACATTTTACAGATGACGGCAAAGAGACCGAACTCGGCAACAAGGCTCTCGAAGGCGCGGGCACTGGCGCGGCCATCGGTGGCACTATCGGCGCGACGCTCGCCGCTATCGCTGCCATCGGAACGACTCTGGCCTTGCCGGGCCTCGGCCTGCTCGTCGCTGGCCCACTCGCGGCGGCCCTCGCGGGCGCGGGCGCGGGCGGCGCGACCGGCGGCCTTATCGGCGCGCTCGTCGGCGCGGGCATTCCTGAAGAACGCGTCAAGCACTACGAGGAAGGCATCAAGAACGGCGGCATCATGATGGGCGTCACGCCCCGCACGGATGAGGACGCCGAGTACTTCGAGAGCGAGTGGAAGAAGAATCGCGGCGAAGAAGTCTACCGCTAAAATGAGGTCTCAGCCTGAGACCTTCAAAGGTGAGGGAGAAAAGATGCGACGATCAATAGCTTCGCTGTGCTTGCTGGCCCTGATGGCTCTCGGCGCTGCTTGCAGCAGCGACAACACGACCACCAACAACAGCAATGCGGCCAACGCCAACAACAGCAACGCTACCAGAAACGGCGTCGTCGAGACCAATGCCAACGTCCCGGCGAACCTTAACGGTAATACCGCTCCGTCGAATGTGGGCGTCGTCACCAATGATAACGGCAACAAGAATACAGCCGGAATCACCACGACCAACAACGCCAATCACAACGCGAACGGCAGCATGAACGCGAATGCGAATCACAACGCCAACGGCAATGCTAATCACAATGCCAACGGCGGCGCGAATCGCAACTCCAACCATTAAGAACGGAGAAGCACTGGTCCTCTAAAAAGGATTCAACCTTCTCCGACCAGCAAAAGAGGAGCGCGAGACATTGCCTCAACAAGGCATCCTCTCGCGCTCCTCTTTTTTGTCCATCTAACAAGCAAGCGATTACCAGCCCGCTTCCCACATTCAGCCTCAACGTATAAAATGAGAAAGCCACAAACTTGAAAAATTTTTAATCCGAACGGCTCCTCCTGCTCGTATCCGGTAAAACCCGTCTGAGGACAATCGTGCGCAGCTTTAGCATATCTCTCATCACGCTCCTTCTTTCGTTGTGCCTCGTTGCGGCAGCCACAGGCCAGGCCAAGACGGCGCGCACGCTGTCTGGCGTCGTCATGACGCAGCAGAACGAAGTTTTGCCGGGCGTCACGGTACTGGTGCGTTCGGACGCGGGCGAAGAGAGAGTGTTGACCGACGCGGAAGGAAAATTTCGCGTCGCTGTGCCGGACGGGCCTTTGTCCCTGAAATTCTTCGGGCGCAACATAGCCCTCGTCTCAAGAATTATTGGACCGGAAGAGGCTATCGAGAATCTTCAGATTAAGGTCGCGTTCGTCGTCCCGCCCGTTCACGCGAGCGTCGTCATAGAAGCCGCGACGCTCGACCCTTCGATTGACCAGCGCAACGATACCGTCTACAAGAACACGCTCTTTCTGCGCGACGACCAGCTTCTGCAATCGCTCGACGCGGGCATCAACGCGGGCCAGCACGAGGGCGGCGGCAAGTCTCTGGAGATTCGCCGCTTCGGTTTCAACGCGGACCACGGCGGCGTAAGTGGCGGTCTCAAGGTGCTGGTTGACGACGTGCAGCAGAACCAGGGGACGCAGGGGCACGGGCAAGGATACCTGGGCCAATTAAAGAGCCTCACGCCGGAATTGGTCCAGGACGTTTCTATCTTGAACGGACCCTTCAGCGCGCAGTACGGAGACTTCTCCGGCCTCGGAGTGGTCCACATACGCCTCAAGGAATCATTACCGGACCAATTAACTTTGCGCCTACAGGGCGGCTCGTTCAAGACCGCACGGACCTTCATCGCCTACAGCCCGCAGTTCAAGCGGGCCGCCTCCTTCGTCGCTTACGAAGGCTCTAAGACGGACGGCCCGTTTCTCAATCCACTGCGCTATCGCCGCGACAATCTGACGGCCAACTACACGCGGCATCTCGATGCGAACAGCGATTTAGGGTTCAAGCTTAATCTTGGGCGTAACGACTTTTTCTCTTCCGGGCAGATTCCGTTGGACCAGGTTGCCGCAGGTCGCCAAGACCGCTTCGGCTTCATAGACCCCTTCGACGGCGGGCGCATGCGAACGGCCCTCGCGGCTATCTATTACCGCAGGGAAGGCCAGTCCGGCGAGACCTTCAAACTCGACGGGTTCATGGGCCGCTCGCTCTTCGACCTTTACTCCAACTTCACATTCTTTCTTCAAGACCCTTTGCACGGCGATGAGATTCAACAGCATGACTCGCGCTTGCAGTTGGGCGCGAACGCGCAGTACTTGCGACCTTATAAAATTTTCGGTCGGCAGGCGCTCATCACCGTCGGCGGTAATTATCATGAGAACGGCATCAACGTCGGCCTTTATAAAACTGTCCGGCGCGACCCGTTCGAGGCCGTAACGAGCGCGCATGCACGCGTCACCAACGGCGGCAGCTACGCGCAGCAGGGGCTTGACCTGCAACACGGACACCTGCATCTGGAAGCGGGACTGCGCCTCGATTATTTCCGTTTTGATGTTGAAGACAAGCTTGACCCGGCTCGCTCAGGGACGCAGGGCGCGGCCCGCTTGCAGCCGAAGTTCAGCGTCGCTTACACGCCGTCCGATAGCCTACCCGCGACGTTCTATTTCAACTACGGTCGCGGCATCAGCAGCCAGGACGCGCGCGGAGTGGTCCAGAAACCGGACGGCCCGAAAGTCTCCACCACGGACTTTTACCAGCTTGGCACGTCGCACAATCTCAAAAGGTTTTCTCTCAGCGCGGACCTCTTCCTGATTGACCGTTCCAACGAACAAGTCTACATCCCGGACGACGGCAGCTTTGAACTGAAAGGCCCGACGCGCTCTTACGGTTTCGAGTTGAAGACGAGCGCGCGACTGGCCCGTTACCTGACATTCAACGGCGGCGTCACGCAGGTCTCAAACTCTTTTTATCGCGGAACCCTCCCGCGCGTTTACACAGACAGCGCGCCGCACACGGTCGCCAACGCGGGCCTCACGCTCAACGATTATCGCGGGCTGACGGGCTCGCTGGTCCTGCGTCACACGGGCAACTATCGCCTTGACGGTGAGGATGCGAGGATACGCGCTTCTGGTCTTGATGTGCTGGACCTGAGCCTGACAAAGCGCATACGCCGTTGGGTTGATATCAACCTCGCCGTGGACAACCTGACCAATAAGCGATTCTTCGAGACGCAAAACTATTTCGAGTCGCGCCTCCCGGCGGATGTTCCCCTCGGCTTCGACCCGAACGAAAACAGATTCATCTATCCATCAAGAATCCACGGCACACCCGGCTATCCTTTCGGCATCACTCTCGGCCTCACGTTTAGACTCTTTGAAAAGGGAAAGTAAAGCTGAAAGAGAGCCTCCGATGGAGTTTACGTGCTGAACGGTTCACCACAGAGACACAGAGAACACAGAGGACGCACAGAGGCTTGAAATATTTTCTCTGTGCGTCCTCTGCGGGCTCTGTGTCTCTGTGGTGAATTGTCCCTTGTTAATGAATGCTTCAGACTCGTCGTTCTTTCGGGATGAGGGATTTGTGTATGTGTATGGCGGCCATCGCGCCCTCTGCGGCGGCGACGACGGCGAGTTGGGAGTTGGGCGTGAGGTCTCCTGCGGCGTAGACGCCCCGTACGCTCGTCTGCTGGTCTCCGTCAACCCAGACCAGCCCGCACTCTTCATCCATCTTGCATCCCAACATCGTATGCAGGTCGGAAGCAGGCTCCGTGCCGAGGTTAAAAAAGAGCGCGTCGCATTCGAGCGTCGAGCCGTCATCGAAGCAGACGCGCTCGATGCGGCAGTGCTCCTTATCGCCTTCCAGACTGGCGATGCGACGATCCGTGATGGGAATCTCGAATTGGGCCAATTTAGCGCGATGCTCTTCCGTCATGTCTCCCGCGTCGCCGTCCGTGATGAGCGTGAGTTGGTCCGTCCAGGTCATCAGGTTAAGGGTAAAGCCAATCGTCGCTCGCCCGCGTCCGAGGACCGCGACGCGCTTGCCCGTCACCTCGAACCCGTCGCAATCCGGGCAATGATGCACAGTGCCGCCGTAGAATTCTCGAAAGCCCGGACAGTCCGGCATCAAATCGCGCAGGCCCGTGGCGAGCAGAATACGCCGCGCCTCGAAACTCTTTTCAACGCAGTCTTCATCGCCCGTCGTGACCAGAAAATGCTCGTCAGCCACGCGCTCTATTTTCGTCACGCGACCCTCGACTATCAGCCCCGCGTACTTCGTCACCTCATCGCGCCCGCGCGCCAGCAACTCCGTCGGCGGAATGCCGTCATGGCCCAGGAAACCATGCACGCCATGCGAGTAAAGATTGCGCGGGCTGTTGTGATGAAACGTCAACGCGCGCCTGCGATAGCGAGCCAGAAACAGAGCCCCGGACAAACCCGCAGGCCCCGCCCCGATAACAATGCAATCGTACATAAGGCCCGGAGTATTCATCCAGAACATCACGAAAGTTAAAGGGAAGTGCAACTAATTTAAGTCAGGAACGGGAAGCGGGTTTTCAGGTCGTCAATCTTCTGTAAATTCCGGGCAGGCGTTCTGGCAGCGTGAGGATGTCGTCAATGATGGTGTAGCCGATCTCGCCGTAGAGGTCTCGCAGTTCCGTTTCCGATTCGCGGTCAATGGTGATGCAGAAGGGAGTGATGCCACGGGTTTTGGTCTGCCTGAGAGCCTCTCGCGTGTCCTCGCGTGCGTAGCGCGCATCTCCGTAATCGTGGTCGTAAGGGCGACCGTCCGAGAGCACTATGAGCAGTCGCGTGCGCGCTTGCTGTTGGGCCAACTTGGCGGCGGCGTGCCGGATGGCCGCGCCGAGGCGCGTGTTGTTCTGGTAAGTGATGCCGCCGATGCGTCGTTCGACTTCCTCCGAGTAACGCTCGTTGAAATCCTTGACGACGTAAAACTTGACGTTGCGTCTGCCTTCGGAAGTAAACCCGCTAATCGAGTAGACATCGCCGACGGCCTCCAACGCCTCGCTCATGAGGACCAACCCCTCCTTCTCAATCTCTATGATGCGGCGGCCAGGATGCGTGTAAGGTTGAAGCGGATGGCGACCGATGGTGCGCGCCGTGGATGATGACTGGTCCAGTAAAAACGAGACGGCGACATCGCGCTCGCGTCGCAGTCGTTTGATGTAAAGACGCTCCGATTGCTGGCCGTCTGCCCGTCGGTCCACGACGTAATCAATCACCGCGCCCAGGTCATAATCGTCGCCGTCGAGTTCGTTCGACACGCGCTTGAGGTTCTCCGGCTTCATCAATTGAAACTGGTGACGAATGGAAGAGATGACGCCCTTATAGCGTTCGCGCGTTTGCCAGACGAACTGCCCGTCTCCCTGTTTGACCCGCTTTTCGATGACGCGACACCAGCCCACGCGATGGTCTGTCAAGTCCCTGTCCCACTCGTCATAGTTGTAAGCGACCTCGCCCTCTTCCAGACCCTGCTCAGGGGTCTCCGCACTGGACCAGCTTTCCGCGCCGTCCAACTCATCCGGCTCGCCCTCAGCATCCGTGCTGGTCCAGGCGTTGAAGAGTTCGCGCGCATCATCCGAGCGCGGCTTGCGCTCAGGCCGTCTCTGCGCATCGCTCGCCTCGCGCGCGTCGCCTTCCTCATCGCCCTCGCTTTCGCTCGCTTCGGCCTTCGACTGCTGCTGCGCCTCGTCAGCAGCGACCGATTGAAAGAGCGTGTAGACGCGGCTCGTCGCCATCAAGGTATCCGCGACCGTGGCCTCTGGTCCATTAATGTAATCAGCGATGATGCTTTCCAGTTCGGAAACTATCTGAGCGTAAAACTGCCGCGCGTCATCGAGCGCGCCGCCGCACAGTGTAATCTGAAAGAGCAACTCGAAGGGCACGAGCGTCACCGGCAGGTCAACGATGCGCGGTCGAGTGCTTCGGAGATAACCGCGAATCATGTCAAGATCGCGCGCCAAGCCTCTGTACATCCTGCGAAGGCGACGATCAATGCGCCCGTTTTCGAGCGTGCCGAAAACTCGCGTCGCCAGTCCCCTGTAAGGAAAGAGCGCGAGCACGGCGCGATAGTCTGAATCCGGCGGCATCCTGCGACGAGCCTCGTTCGCTCGCCTCGCTTCCTCTTCGGGCGCGAGCGCGGCCTCGCCCTTCAACATCTCGTTGATGTAACCGTCGAGCGCGAACGCATCCAGCGCGTCCACGTTCTCCCGCGCGAACGCTTCCGCGATGGATGAATAAGCCGCCCTTAAGGCAGGCGCATCACGCTCGTGCGTGCCGAACTCGACCTGCCCCGCGCCGTGCGCGGCCAGCACTTTGTAGAGACGAAAGTCCATCTCTTCATCGCCGAACAGCGCGACGATTGAAGGAAGATGAATCGTCCGCCCGTCGCCGATGCGCGCTTCGTCCGGGACAGCCGCGAGCGGCGCGACCTCCAACGCGCGACCCGTCAAAGCCTCCACGTAGAGCCGCAAAGTGTGCTGGACCTTTTCCAGCGCCAGCCCCTCGCCGCCCGTGTGCAAGGCTTCATTACTGCCGCGCGTTTCGAGCGCGTAATAACTCCTGCGCGCCCGCGCCTCCGCATGTTCCTCAGAGAGACCCTCGCGGGCCCACTCTTCAAACTGTTCGATTGAGACCGTGCGCAAAGCTTTCGGGCTGGACCTGAAACAAGCGAGCGCGGCCTCGCCGTCAACGCGCGCGACCAATAGCGTCACTCTCATAATGCGCAACGCTAGCTCGACCGCGCTCTCCCTGTCCTTCTCGCCCGCGAGCGCACGGAAGAAGGCAGGGCTGTAACGCACGAAGGCTATCAATCCGGCGTTGCCATGCTCCGCGATGGCCCACAATAAATCTGTCCAGTCCGCGAAGGCTTCCGGCATCCCGCGCAAAATTTCGCCGCCCGCCACGAGCACATTCAAGGCCGCGCTCCCGCCGCGCTCAAGAAATTCGCCCGCGCCCCTCAGAAGCCGCAAAGCATCTAACGCGCTCAAGCCTGCGAGCGCGTCCGGCAACGCCGCCCACGCCTCCGCCGCGATGCCTCCCGCGCGCGTCGCAAACTCTTGAGCGACCAGGACCGCCGCGTGCGAGACTCTTTGCTCGTCATCCTTTCCGAAACTTGTGAAGCGCGCGATGACGGAAGGCGTCGTGTTGAGAAAGTCCGCGCTGTGCTTCGCGGAGCGACGCGAAATCTCCGACGCGACTTCAAAGATTTGGCGCAAGAGTTCCGCATCCTTAACGACGCCCGCCAGGAGCGGGGCGCGCTTGAAAGTCTCGTTCGCCACCGAACTCGAAAGCGTCATCTGCCGTGCGCAGACCTGAAAGATGAGAGGCCGCGCCTCCTTCGGCACGCCCTCGAAATCCTCCACGCCCGCCGTGAAGAAGGCCACGCCCGTCTCCACATCACCCATCGCCAGGCGTCTTCCCATCTCGCCCCACGCGCGCAACTCCTCCGCTTCCAGCACGCGCGCAGCTTCCGGCACGGCCCGCAAAAACTCTATGCTCGCCCTCCAACTCACACCCGCAATCGTCGCGCTCGTCTCAAGGGCCGCCAGCGATTGGTCCACCGGCAACCCGCCCAAACGCCGCGCCAGCCCCGCCAGCGTCCGCCGCTCCGTCACGCTCTTCACAGAGCGAAGGCGTTCACGAAACGCCCGCTCAAGCGACTGCCCGGAAATTTCTTCGTTCTCCTCTGATTCCATTTTAATAACTGACTAGGGATGTCCCCCGGACACTTTCAGATGACCGTCGTGACTATCTCTCGGATGCTGCGCTGCAATTCGCGGTCGTCTGTGATGGGGGTGCAGAGGGCGACTTCGGCGGCGTTAATGGGGGGGATGCCGCGCGCGATCATCTGGGCGGCGTAGATGAGAAGGCGTGTGGAAACACCCTCTTCGAGGCCGTGGCCGCGCAGGTTGCGCACCTTCTGGCCGATGAGGACGAGGTCGCGCGCTGTCTGGTCGTCAATGCCGCCTTCGCGGGCGACGATTTCAGTTTCCATCTCCGGCGGCGGGTAGTCGAATTCGATGGCGATGAAGCGTTGACGAGTTGACTGTTTCAAATCTTTGAGGATGGACTGGTAGCCCGGATTGTAGGAAACGACGAGCATGAAATCATCCGTCGCATTTAAGACCGTGCCGCGCTTTTCGATAGGCAACCGGCGGCGATGGTCCGTCAAAGGATGGATGATAACGACGGTGTCCTTGCGCGCTTCCACCACTTCATCAAGATAGCAGATGGCTCCGTTGCGAACCGCGCGCGTGAGCGGGCCGTCGTGCCAGATGGTCTCTTCGCCTTCGAGCAGGAAACGCCCGACGAGGTCCGTCGCGGAGAGGTCTTCATGACAGGCGACCGTAATGAGCGGACGATTCAAACGCCACGCCATGTACTCGACAAAGCGCGTCTTGCCGCTGCCCGTCGGCCCCTTGAGCATCACGGGCAGGCGTATCGCGTGCGCCGCTTCAAACAACTCAACTTCGCGCGCGACGGCCAGGTAATAAGGCTCCTGCGTGACCCTATATTCTTCGATAGCTTGTTCTAACATAATGTTCAGTTTGTATTTCTGGTCCTGAAATTGATATTGAAAGGCTGACGTTTCGCTCCGTTTAAGGTATCCTTATGTGTTTATGATGAAGCACGTTTTTTAAACTAAGCATGCATCTTAACACCCGCCGCGAAGGAGCGGCAAACGAGAGGAAGAAGTGATAAGGGACAGGCGATAGGTAACAAGAGAAAAGCTTTTCTCTTATCACCCGTCATCGCTTTTGAGAGTTATGAAGATCGCAGTGGCAATGAGCGGCGGCGTGGATTCGAGCGCGGCGGCGGCTATCTTGAAGGCGCAGGGGCACGAACTGGTCGGCTTTTCGATGCAGTTGTGGAACCAGCGCAGGGGTCTCAGTGTGGACGAGAATGGCGAGCCTCTCCCGTCGCGCTGTTGTTCGCTCGATGATGTTTATGATGCGCGGCGCGTGGCCGAAGAGTTGGGCTTTCCCTTTTACGTGCTCAATCTCGAAAGGGATTTCGAGCGCGACGTGGTCCAGCCATTCGTGACCAGCTATCTGAACGGCGAGACGCCGATTCCATGCGTCGCGTGTAATAGCCGTTTGAAGTTCGCCTCGCTGGATAAGCTGGCGGCGAGCCTCGATTGTGAGAAGGTGGCGACGGGCCATTATGCGCGCGTCGAGTATGACGAAGGGGCGCGGCGTTACAGGCTCTCTCGCGGGCGCAACGCGCAAAAGGACCAGTCATACTTTCTATGGGAATTGACGCAGGACCAATTATCGCGTTCGCTCTTTCCACTGGGCGAGATGTCGAAGCCGGAAGTCAGAGAGGTGGCGCGTCAGCGCGGGCTGGCAATCGCGGAGAAGGCGGAGTCGCAGGAGATTTGCTTCGTGCCGGACGGCGACTATGCGGGCTTTATTGACCGCTATCTTGAGGCGGAGGGCGAGACCGAACTCAAGCCGGGCGAGGGCTGGATAATCAATACGCGCGGCGAGCGCGTGGGCACTCACAAAGGGATTCATCGCTATACGGTGGGCCAACGTCGCGGCCTTCGTCTAGCGAGCGCGCGCCCGCTTTATGTTATCAAGATTGACGCTGAAGATAATCGCGTCGTGGTGGGCCATGAAGAGGAGTTGCTCGCGGATGAGTTCACGGCGGCGGGCGTCAACTGGATAGCCTTCGATGAGCCGTCCGAACCCGTGGGCGCAGAAGTGCGCGTGCGCTATCGTCACACAGCCGCGCCCGCCATCATCACCCCGCTCGAAGGCCAGCGAGCGCGTGTCCGCTTCGATGAACCGCAACGCGCCATCACGCCCGGCCAGGCCACAGTCTTCTATCGCGGCGACGAAGTCCTCGGCGGCGGTTGGATTGTCAAGTAAAGGCAGGAGCCAGGAGCCAGGAGCCAGAAGCCAGCATGAAGAGCAGAACCTTCATCATGAAGTGCATGCTATTGCTTTTCTCCTGGCTCCTGGCTCCTGCCCTTCTTAAACTTTTTCTCCGTTCCTCGCGTATTGAGGTGGTGTTGCTCGCTCCTCTTTGGAAGATAAGCATCGTATTTTAATGTTGGGTCGTGCAGGAAATAACTATGGCTATGTCACGTAGAGGTAAGATTTGGCTGGTCGTCTCGGCGATTGTGGTCGGGATAGTGTTGATAACGGTGGTGGGCCTCGCGCTCGTCTTCGCGTCGCTGGGCAATGAGCCGAGCATTCGTGACAACAGCGTGCTCGTCTTGAAAATTAGTGGACCACTGCCGGACTTCGTGCCGGAAGACCCGATGCGGCGTCTGCTCGGCGGGAGCGACCAATCGCTGACGAGTTTGCTCTCGCAACTGAGGAAGGCGAAGGTTGATAAACGCATCAGCGCGGTCTTGCTTGAGATTGACATGACGGAGGCAGGATGGGGCAAGGCGGACGAGATACGCGATGCCATCACTGACTTTCGCACTTCGGGCAAGCCCATTTACGCCTACATGGAAATGGGCATGAACAAGGATTATTACATTGCGACCGCGTGCGAGCGCGTGTACGTCGCGCCTCCCGGCGATCTGCTTATCAATGGTTTCGCGGCTGACGTGATGTTCTTCCGAGGCTCGCTCGACAAGCTGGGGATTTACCCGGACGTTTACCAGATAGGCAAGTACAAGAACGCGCCGGACCAGTTCACGCGCAAGAATATGTCGGACGCGCATAAGGAAGTCATGAATGCGCTCCTTGACGATTTATACAATCGCTACATCAACGCTATCGCCACCTCTCGTAAAAAATCGCAGGACGACGTGCGCGCGCTGATTGACAACGCGCCCTTGAACGCGACGCAGGCGAGGGACGCAGGGTTGATTGACGGCGCGAATTACCGCGATGAGATTGAAGGCGAGTTGAAGAAGCGGCTCGGTTATAAGGACTCGGACAACTTGAGGCAGACGAAGGCCGCAGACTATCGCAGGGTCGAACCTGAATCGCTGGGCCTTAATAAAGGCGAGCGCATCGCGGTCGTCTACGCGACCGGCACGATTGAGTCAGGCAAGTCGAATGACAGCCCGACGGGCGGCCAGTCAACCGGCTCGGACACGGTCGCCAAAGCTATCAAGGATGCGGGCGATGATAAGACTATCAAGGCCATCGTCCTGAGAGTTGATAGCCCTGGCGGGAGCGCGCTCGCGTCCGATGTCATCTGGCACGCCATCGAGAACGCCAAGCCGAAGAAGCCGGTCGTCGTTTCAATGGGCGACCTGGCGGCCTCCGGCGGCTACTACATCTCATGCGGCGCGAACAAAATCGTCGCGGAGCCTTCGACCTTCACAGGCTCCATCGGCATCTTCGCGGGCAAGCCCGTCATCAAGGGCTTCTACGACTGGCTCGGCATCTCCAACGAGTATGTCCTGCGCGGCAAGAACGCCGGGATGTTCCGCGAGACGGAACCCTTCTCGCCCGACGAGCGAAAGAAGTTCGAGGAGATGATTCGCGGCATCTATTACGACAGCTTCATCCCCAAAGTGGCGAAGGGCAGAAACAAGGACGCGGAATACGTTGATTCCATCGCACAGGGCCACGTCTGGACCGGCGCGCAGGGCAAGGAGAACGGCCTCGTTGATGAGTTCGGCGGGCTGGACCGCGCCGTTGAAGTCGCTAAAGAGTTGGCCCACATCCCCGCCGACAAGGGCATCAAGCGCGTTATCTTTCCATACCCGCGAACCCTCTTTGAATCCTTCTTCGGCAACGGCGGCGATGAGAGCAGCGTGCAGGTCGAACAAGAACGCGCGGCCTTCAACTCGCTCCCCGAAGACGTGCGCCGCACACTCCGCTACGCCGCCTTGATGGAACGCATGCAACGCGGCGAAGCGATGGCGATGATGCCCTTCGAGCTAAGAATCAGGTAAAGGCAGAAGCCAGAAGCCAGGAGCCAGGAGTCAGAAGGAAGAGCAGAGCCTGCATCATGAAGTGCATGCTATTGCTTTTCTCCTGGCTCCTGGCTTCTGCTTTTACCCGGCTTCTATCTTCTCCATGCCATTCATGTAGGGGCGTAGGGCTTCGGGGATGATGACGGAGCCGTCCGATTGCTGGTAGTTTTCGAGGATGGCTATCCAGGTTCGTCCGATGGCGAGGCCGGAGCCGTTGAGGGTGTGAAGGTATTCGGGCTTGGAGCCGCCTGCGCGGCGAAAGCGTATCTGCGCGCGGCGCGACTGGAACGCCTCGTAGTTGGAACAGGAAGAGATTTCGCGGAAAGTATTTTGCGAGGGCAGCCAGACCTCTATGTCGTAGGTCTTGGCCGCGCCGAAGCCTATGTCGCCGGTCGAGAGGGCGACGACGCGATAAGAGAGGCCGAGTCGCTGCAAGACCATCTCGGCATCACGCGTCAGTGCTTCCAACTCATCATAGGAATTTTCCGGCAGCGCATACTTGACAAGCTCCACCTTCTCGAATTGATGCTGGCGAATCATGCCTCGCACGTCGCGCCCGTAGCTTCCGGCCTCGGAGCGAAAGCAGGGCGTGTAGGCCGTCCACCTGAGAGGCAACTCGGCGGCGTCCAGTATCTCTTCGCGGTGATAGTTGGTGACGGGAACTTCGGCTGTCGGAATCAAGTAGAGCCCGCGCTCGTCCTCTAACTTAAAAAGGTCTTGCGCGAATTTCGGCAACTGTCCCGTGCCGAAGAGAGCGTTGCTGTTGACGATGAAGGGCGGCAAGGTCTCTTGATAGCCGTGCTCGCGCGTGTGCAGTTCGAGCATGAAGTTGATGAGCGCGCGGCTGAGCCTTGCTCCCGCGCCGTTGAGGATGGCGAAGCGCGCGGAGGCTATCTTGGTCGCGCGTTCCAGATCCAGTATTCTGAGCGATGTGCCGAGGTCAACGTGGTCCTTCGGCTCGAAATCGAAGACGGGCGGAGCGCCCCAGCGACGCACCTCAAGGTTAGCCACTTCGTCAGTTCCGACCGGCACGCTCTCGTGCGGGATGTTCGGCAGTGTGGAGAGCAGTTCATGCATGCGCACCTCTGCCTCTTCACGCGCGCGGTCAAGTCCCGCGATGCGCTCCTTTAGTTGGCCCACCGCGCTGCGACGCGCCTCTGCCTCTTCGCTTTTCCTCTCTTTCATCAACGCGCCGATTTCGCGGCTCGCCGTATTGCGTTCGGCGTTGAGCTTGTCCGATTCGGCAATCACGCGACGGCGCAACGCATCTGCCTCCGCGAAGTCGTCGAGCGCAGCCGTCGGAAAGTTGCGCGCTTCGAGCGCGGCGCGCACCTTGTCAAGATTCTCACGAACGAAATTGAGGTCTAGCATGTTGTCGTAATCCTCTAAAATATGGTATGCAAGTATGCTTTCAGCAAGTCAAAGACGAAAAGGGCCACGCTATCTGACGCTCCCTGCCTGTGTCAAGCAGGCGAGCCAGCAATCTTTAAAGGTGAGTTATGAGACAAAGGGTTCGCAAGGCGGTCTTTCCGGCGGCGGGGTTGGGCACGCGCTTTTTGCCCGCCACCAAGGCGTCTCCGAAGGAGATGCTGCCGCTCGTTGACAAGCCGCTCATTCAATACGTTGTGGAGGAAGCGGTCGCTTCCGGCATCGAGTCCATCATCATCGTCACGGGGCGCGGCAAGAGCGCGATTGAAGACCACTTCGACATCTCGTTCGAGCTTGAACACCTGCTAGAAGAACGCGGCAAGACCGAAGAGCTAAAGCAGACGCGCGCCATCTCCGAACTCGCGCGCATCAGCTACGTGCGGCAACGCGAAGCGCTCGGCCTCGGCCACGCCATCCTACAGGCGCGAGACCTCGTCGGCGATGAACCCTTCGCCGTCATGCTCAGCGATGACATCGTTGACGCGGAACGTCCCGCGCTCAAACAACTGCTGGATGTCTACGAGAAATACGATGCGCCCGTCGTCGGGACCATGCAGGTTGAAGGAGAAGCTATCTCGCGCTTCGGTGTCATTGATGCGGAGGAGGTCGGCTCGAAAGGCGTCTATCGCGTTCACGACATGGTGGAGAAACCGCCCCTCGCGGAAGCCCCTTCGGACCTCGCCATCATAGGCCGCTACGTGCTCACGCCGGACATCTTCGATGAACTTGAACGGACGCAGCCGGGCGCGGGCGGCGAGATACAGTTGACGGACGCCATGCGGGCTCTGCTCAAAAAACGTCCCTTCTACGCCGCGCGCTTTCAAGGCACGCGCTACGACGCTGGCGACAAACTAGGCTTCCTCATCGCCACAGTTGAATTTGCCCTCAAACGCAACAAAGACCTCGCGCCGGATTTCATCAAATACCTACGCACACTGAAATTGTAACAGGCTGGAGGCTAAGAACATTTTGAGCGAGAATGTAAGCGAGAGTTTGACCGATAACGCGAACGGAAATTCGACTGAACATAAAGGCGAGAGTGCGAGCCTCTCAAATAAACCTTTCGACGGGCAGGCCGCGATTGTGACCGGCGCGACGCGCGGCATCGGACGCGCCATCGCGCTCGAACTCGCGCGGCGCGGCGCGCACATCGCTTTCAACTACGCCAAAAGCGCGGAGGCCGCCGAAACCTTGAAGGCGGAACTCGACGCGCTCGGCGTGCGCTCGCTCTCCATGCAATGCGATGTGGCCGTGACCGCAGCCGCGACAGAGATGGTCAAGCAGACGAAGGACGCCTTCGGGCGTATAGATTTTCTGGTCAATAACGCGGGCATCACCAGGGACCAGTTGATACTTCGTATGAAAGAGGAGGACTGGGACGCAGTCATTGATACGAACCTGAAGGGAGCCTGGAATTTCTCCAAGGCCGCCCTGCGCTTCATGCTGAGACAGGAAGGGGGCGGTTCTATCCTGAACATCTCTTCGATTAGCGGGCAGGTCGGGATGGCGGGCCAGTCCAACTACTCTGCGTCGAAGGCCGGGATGGTCGGTCTCACCAAAGCCTTAGCCAAAGAGGTGGCAAGCCGTCAGGTGACTGTCAACGCGCTGGCCCTCGGCCTCGTCTCGACGGAGATGGCCGGTGCGCTCGACGAAAATTATCGCGCGAAGCTTCTGGAACAGATTCCCCTGGGCCGCTTCGCCGAGCCGGATGAAGTGGCGCGCATCGCCTGCTTTCTACTCTCGAAGGACGCGCGCTATATCACGGGCCAGGTCATACAGGCCGACGGCGGACTTGCCATGTAACCCGGAACCCTCAAAGGAGGAAGGCCCCGTCAATCATCGCTGACTGACGGGGCCTAAAATTTTTTGGCAGGCTCGGAGATTCAGGGTGGCGTTGGCAATGAACAGAGAATCGTCGCTTATGTTCGATCCTGTAATTTTGGCGGTGCGTTTATGCGGGCGAGATAATGCCACGCGGCTCTTCAAGTATAAATGGCGTCTACGGCACTGAAACCAACGCACCTATTAGCAAGTTTCCGCCGAGAGAACGCTCAAGCCACGATTTTCAATTCCTTGAACTACACCCAAACCTACCAGCTTCGGCCTCTTGTTCCGGTGTGTGTGAAATTATACTTATTTATTTTTCCTTGTCAAGTAAATTTTCACTGAATCTCAATAATTTTGTGACAATCAAAAACGGACTTTGTAAAAAAAATCACCTGATTGCTTAAGGTAGTACATAAGTCTTTACCATACAACTATTAAAAGCACTTCGCTTGTTGTCCTCTAAGACCCTCCAACACGTTTCCTCGCATGTTCAACATCAAATATGTCGAATCAGATGCGAATTTTATTTTTCTGTTTCTTGACAACAAGCATGTTATAAAAACGTTGGAAGAGAATTATGCCCTCTGGAAAAACACATGATGCGGTGACGATTGTGCTGGCCGTGCCGACCTTTGTGGTCGCGTGGGGGCTGACGGGCAGTCTGTGGCTGGCCTGTGTGGCTGTGGGCGCGATGCTGTTCGGTGGTTTTATGTTCGGGCCGGATTTGGATATACAGTCGAAGCAGTACACGCGCTGGGGAGTCTTTCGTTTTCTATGGCTGCCTTACAAGGTGGTCTTTCGTCACAGGTCCAGGTGGACGCACGGCCTCCTCTTCGGGACGTTGATTCGCATCCTCTATTTTACGGGAGTGCTGGCCCTCATCCTTGTGTGCGGGATATACCTGCGGGCGATGCTGGTCAACGGCGGGCCACCTGGCCTTGCCTTGTTGGCGCGAAACTGGCAGGCGATAGAGAGCAGTTTGAGACAGTCGCAGGGCGGAAGCCACGCGGCTGTGTGGGCCGTGCTGGCGGGGCTGTGGTGGGGCGCGGCGACGCATACGCTGACGGATGTGCTGTGGTCCATGCTCAGAAAAGGCTCTGAGATATTTTAGAGTTGTGCTGCTGCGGCGGCGCGTGGGGCGCGGCAAAAATTATCGAAGGCCGGATGGTAGACTTCACTATTGAAAGTCTGGCATCCGGCCTTCTGGTTGTTGCGAAACTGATTTTCTTGAAGGGCGCGCGCGTGTGCGCTCTAGGTGCGACGCCCGGCAATGACGCGGTAGAGCGCAAGCAGTATGATTGCGCCGATGACCGCGAAGACGAGTTGCGTGAAGAAGCCCGTGCTTCCGAATCCGCCGTTATTGTTTCCAATGCCGAGAACGCTTCCGGCGATAAAGCCGCCGACTATCGCTCCCGCGATGCCGAGCAAAATCGTGATGATGAAACCGCCCGGATCATTGCCCGGCATGATAACTTTGGCGATGACGCCCGCTATCAATCCGAAGATGATCCATGAAATCAGCCCGCCCAAACCTAAAGCTAAAACGACATGCATGAGAAAAGACCTCCCTCTTGTTAGGCGCGCGTTATTTTTCGCGCGCAACCATTTGATACCTTCATCGAAACTGAAACTTGAAATCGGTTGTGCGAAGTCTACGAACCGCGCGCGCGCGTGTCAATGAGTTTCCGGCAAGAGCGGTGCGAAGAGAGCCTTCAAAGACGAAGGCCCATCACAAAGTTCGCTATCTCTGGCTGACGGCTTACTTGCCGCCGCGCATTTCCGAGAGGCGATAAGCCTGGCGACGCACGGCCTCTGAGACGTTGCGGTTCTGCGTGATGTTTTGGAGGTCTTTGGTGCGTATGCGCGGGAGGATATTGATGGCGGCGGCGATGGGCGTGCGCGGGTTGCGCGCCAGGTTATGGATAATCGGGTAGTTGCGCGCCCAGGCGCGATTCATGGAGATGATGCGGAGCACGCCCTCTGAGACGGTTCGCATCGAGGAGATGTTTTCGACTTCCTGGTCCGTGATACGCGGGTTGTGTATGACGGCCTCGGCGACGACGCGGTTGGAATCTCTTATGAGAATACTGCGGGCCTCGCGGTCTCCCTTCATGCCCATCTTGACGCGGTCCTTGACGGTCATGAGCATGATGCGGCGGATGAGAGAGATGCGTTCGGGGGCCACGTCGCTGCTCTCTTTGAGGACGCTGGCGATGACGCGTTCGGCGTTGGCCGTCCTCTGTTCGAGCGGCTCCTCGTAAATATCTTCCAGATGTTCGAGCGCGAGCCAGGAATCATCTATATCATCGTCAGAGACTTCTATATGCTCTGCGAGCAACCAGGCATCATCTACGGATAGGCCCACATCCGCGTCGAGCGATTCCACCGCTTCGATAAATTCTGCGGCGGCTGACTGGCCTCGCGCGCGAAGTTCGTCTGCAATCTGCTGCGCGCCTCTTTCCTTCTCGAAAAACTCGCGCCTCGTTTCGCGCACGCGCCGTTCCGCTTCAGCGGTCCGCGCCGGATTGCCGAGGACGGCGTCAATGATGGCGGGAGCGCGAATCAGTCTTTGCTGGTTGATGGTGATGAGTTCGAGCAGCGCGCCTTCCGTGGTTTGCGTGGCGAGCAGGGCGATGGCTTCGTCCGGGGTGGACGAGTTGAGCGTGACGGCTTCATGGATTTCGCGTCCAGACGTGGGCCGCGCGGCGAGAAAGCCGAGCACCGTCGGGGGCGCATCTTTGGCGTTCGCAATGGTCAGCAGGCTCTCGGCCTCCTGCGCGTCGAGGGTCGTGGCGGCGGCCCCTGCTATCTCCGCGTCGTCGCTTGTGCGCAGGGCCACCAGGATTTCGAGCAGGTCATACTGCGCCAGTGGAAGCAGCCCGCGCGCCGCCGCCATGCAGGCCGGACGCGGAGCCTTGCCCGTGACGATTGACTGGACGATCGGATTGGTGGAGGTGATATTCGCGCTCATGAAAAATTTTGCGAGCCGTCAAAGAACTCTCGATGAGTTATGCGGCACGGGCGCGTAATTGTAAAGGATGCACGGCGGCCCGTCTTTCAGTAAAGATTAAAATTGTATTCGATTTGAACGTACTGTGAAACCGGATGTCCGTTTTTCTGGGCCGGGATAAATTTAATCTGGCGGGCTGCGCGGACAGCCGCCTCCGTCAAACCGTTGCTTAGCGGATGGACCACTAGCACATGTTTGATGAGGCCGTCGGCGGCAAGCACGGCGCGCAAGACGACGGTTCCGCTCACCTGATGCTGTCTCGCGTCCTCCGTATATTGCGGTTCGGGCCTGGCGAAGATTTTCGCTTTGGTCCCGACTTCGGATGGACCTAAAGCCGCGCGGTCATTTTCCGGTTTGGCTTTATCGGCCAGGTCTGCATAAAAGCGTAACTCAACCAACTGCTCGCGCCAGGTGGCTGCGTCCGCAGCATTCGGGGTCAACTTAAGATACTGCTCAAGACTCTCGACCGACTCCTTGATTTGCGCAAGACGTGCCTCGGGCGACTGCTGGCTGGTGGAGTCAGTATGTAAGAAGTAGAGGTTGGAGAGAGCCTGGCTTTTCAAGAGCAGGGCTGGCGTAAAGCTCGCTTTCGACTTGAGCGTGGCGACGGCTTCTTCCAACGCGCTACGGTTGTCTTCCCGGCGCAACGCCACGATGCCGAGAATGTAATGCGCCTCCGCATTGGCCGGGTCTAGGTCCACTGCGACCGTCGCGTCGCGCATTGCGTCGGTCAGTTTACCGTTGAGGAGCAGGATATAAGCCAGAGCGGTATAGGCATTAGCAAATTTCGGACGAAGCTGGACGGCGGTCTCAAAAGCCTTGCGCGCATCCTTCACCTGGTTGTTGCTATTCAGCGCGAGGCCCAGGACATACCAGGCGTCAGCATCGCTCTTATCCTTTTTGACGGCGGAGCGCAACGCCTTAATAGCTCCCCTCGCATCATGCTGCTGGTACAGAGCGATGCCCCGCGCTTTATCGTCCGGCGACAGCGCGGCTTGCGGCTGTGGCGGCGGCGGCTGTGCGTGAGCAGAGCGATTCGTGCCTTGAAGCAGAAGGCACGCGATGAAGAGAAGAGAGATGTTGACGAGAAACGCTTTCATCTTATGGCGAGGAATGAACACGCGATGCTCTCCTGAAAATCGGTTGGACCAAAACGGCGGCGGGCGCGTTTAAAAGGGAGCCGCGCCCGCCGTCTCCGAACTGACGCTCACGCGCCGCAGCACTTCTTGTACTTCTTGCCGCTCCCGCACGGGCAGGGTTCGTTGCGCCCGACCTTCGGCTGGTCGCGCGTCACGGTCTTCGTCTTGCCAGCCTCTTCGCCAGCCGCCGCCGCGCCCTGATTTGGACCAGTAAAGGTGAGCGCGGAAGGGCGACGCGGAGGACGACGTTGCTGGATGGTTTCGGGCGTCTGCTCCGTGCTGACCTGCAAGTTAAAGAGCGAGCGAATGGTGCTCGTATCAATACGGTCGAGCATCGCCTGGAAGAGGTCGAAACTCTCCTTCTTGTATTCGACGAGCGGGTCTTTCTGCCCGTAGCCGACGAGGCCGATGCCCTGCTTGAGATGGTCTATGGCGAGCAGGTGGTCTTTCCACTGCGCGTCAATGATGTTGAGCATGATGAAGCGTTCGTAAGTACGCAGCATCTCCTCGCCCATCTGTTGCTCTTTCTCCGCATACTTGGCCTTGAGCTTTTCCCAGATGAACTCGACTATCTCTTCCGAAGTCGCGCGCGTGAAATCTATGCCCTCGGCGTCAGCATCGAAATCGTAAATGGCATTTAATTGGACCTTATAATTTTCAACGTCCCAATCGTCGGGGTTGACCTCCGGGTTGATGTACTGCTTGGTGAGGTCCGAGAGCAGGTCGTGGGCCACGCCCTTCTCGCCAAGCAGGTATTCGCGCTGGTCCGGTTGTTCCATCAGTTGGCGGCGCAGGCCGTAGATGGTCTCGCGCTGGCGATTCATCACGTCGTCATATTCGAGCAGATGCTTGCGCGCCTCGAAGTTGCGACCTTCGACAGACTTCTGCGCGGACTCAATGCGCTTGGAGACCATCTTGGATTCGATGGCGACGCCCTGCTCCATTCCCAGTCGCTGCATCAACGCCTTGACCTTATCACCAGCGAAGATACGCATGAGGTCGTCTTCCAGAGAGAGGAAGAAGCGCGAAGAGCCTGGGTCGCCCTGGCGTCCGGCGCGACCGCGAAGCTGGTTGTCAATACGCCGCGACTCGTGTCGCTCGGTGCCTATGATGTGCAGTCCGCCAATCGCCACCACTTCCTTATGCTCATCCTCAACGATGCGCTTGGAGTGTTGCAGGGCTTGCTCCCACTGCTCATCTGTCGCCTCGTCAGGGTCCGTCTCATCGTTCTTGAGAAATTCGCGGGCCATGAATTCCGGGTTGCCACCGAGCAGAATGTCGGTTCCGCGCCCGGCCATGTTGGTGGCGATGGTGACTGCGCCTTTGCGTCCAGCCTGCGCGACTATCTCGGCCTCGCGCTCGTGATACTTGGCGTTGAGAACGTTGTGCGGGATGGACTCTTTTTGCAGGCGGCGCGAAATGAGTTCGGAGTTTTCGACAGAGACCGTACCGACCAGGACGGGCTGACCCTTCTCGTAACATTCCTTAATCTCTTCGACCACCGCATCCCACTTCTCGCCGATGGTGCGATAGATAACGTCCGACCCGTCCTTGCGAATCATGTCCATGTTGGTCGGAATGACGATGACATCCAGCTTGTAGGTCGAATGAAACTCGGCGGCCTCTGTCTCGGCAGTGCCCGTCATGCCAGCGAGCTTCTCGTAGAGACGGAAATAGTTTTGCAGCGTGATGGTGGCGAGCGTCTGATTCTCTTTTTCAATCTTGACGCCCTCTTTGGCTTCAACTGCCTGGTGCAAGCCGTCGCTCCAACGGCGGCCCTTCATCAAGCGTCCCGTGAAGTCGTCAACGATGATGACCTCGCCCTCCTGGACCACATATTGATGATCCAATTTATAGAGCGTGTGCGCCTTCAGAGCCTGCTCGACGCAGTGCAGGAGCTCCATGTTCGACGGGTCGTAGAGATTGCCGACGCCGAGCAGTCGTTCGGCCTTGTCAACGCCGTCTTCCGTGAGCACAGCCGTGTGCTGCTTTTCATCAACGACATAGTCGCCAGTCTTCTTGCCGTCAATATCTTCGCCCTTGCGAAGCTGCGGGATGATGGCATCGGCCTTGTAATACTTGTCGGTCGCTTCATCGCTCGCGCCGGAGATGATGAGCGGGGTGCGCGCCTCGTCAATCAGGATGGAGTCCACCTCGTCCACGATGGCGAAGTAGTGCCCGCGCTGGACGCAGGTGGCGAGGTCGAACTTCATGTTGTCGCGCAGGTAGTCGAAGCCGAACTCATTATTGGTCCCGTAAGTGATGTCTGCGGCGTAGGCGGCCTGTCGCTCGAAGTCGTCCATGTCGTTCTGTATGCAGCCGACTTCGAGACCCAGGAAGCGGTGAATCTGGCCCATCCATTCGGCGTCGCGCGAGGCCAGGTAATCGTTGACGGTGATGACGTGAACGCCGCCGCGTCCCGTCAGCGCGTTGAGATAAGAGGGCAGGGTGGCGACGAGGGTTTTGCCTTCGCCCGTTCGCATCTCGGCTATCTTGCCTTGATGCAGGACCAGTCCGCCGATCATCTGCACGTCGAAGTGACGCATGCCGGTCGTGCGCCTGCTCGCTTCCCTGACGGTGGCGAAGGCGTCGGGCAATAACTGGTCCAGAATCTCTCGTTCGAGACGCTTGCGCTCTTCCATATCACGCGAGCCCTCGACGGCCCGCGCGACCCGTTCCTTGAAGGTAACGGTGCGGGCGCGCAGGTCTTCGTCGGAAAGCGTCTTGACGGAAGGCTCCAGTTCGTTGATGCGCTCGATGATGGGGCGGATGGTCTTGAGGTAACGTTGATTGCTGCTACCGAAAACTTTGGTTAAAAATTTGTCTATCATAAGCTTTGGCTAACCTCTGTCGGACCTCTTGAAAAGGCCCACGGCTGCGGAAGTCACTTTGCGCGTTTGGGCGCGCAACATTCAATTGTAAAGGAGTGCGAAGAGCGAAGGCAAGCAGGTCGCCCGAAGGGCGAAAGGCTTGCGCCGGGGCGTGCTTCAAGAGTCCGCGAGCCGTCTTGAGAGAAGGGCGCGAAAGGTCTCGCCGGGGATGAAGAAAGCTAAGCCAGCGCGTCTCTCAGGCGAGATGAGAGTCGGGTTGCGATAGTCGCTTTCCGCTTCGATGCTGTGACCGGCGATGAGCGCGACTGACAGCATCGCCTGGTAAACGGCGAGCTTGCGCGCGGCTCGTTCGACCGCCGGAAAATCGAAGGCCGAGTTGAGGCGATGCAGCGCGCCTCTTTCGGAAACGAATTGCCGCGCGCCTTCCATCGCAGACGCTGGCCGCGCGTCGTGCGCGCCCGTGCCGTAGACGAGCAGGCACGCGCAGGCATAGATGGCTGCGGCGAAGAACGGTCTGGTCATGTGGCGCGGGCTGGTCATACTAAATTGTCTTGAACCAATCGAAAACTAAAACTCAACCTCTCGGCAACCTGAGAAACTTTAGTCTCTCATCAATCTTAACGAATAAGCTATCCCGTAGGAATCTGTTTTTTGAGCATATCACCGGCGGTCTGTCGCGGCATGGTGAAGCTCAGGATAATCTGCTTGCCGTTGGACGAGACCTTCGTATTTTTGTAGATAGTCGCAGCCTCTTCGCCGCCAACCTTAAAGATGCTCGACGCGTTCAGCAGAGAAGAATATCCTTCCGCCTTCTTGGTAGCTTCCGCTTCGGATGTCATCTCAGTCGTGACGACGGCGGAGACATCCGTGCTGTCCATCTTGAGGGTCAGTATCAGGTGTTCCGTCCCGGTCAGGAATGAGAGAGCACGGCTCGCGCCCAGCGCTTGTAGGAGTTCTTGGGCCAATGCCTGCAACTGCGGGTCGCCGGTTTTCTGCGCGACCTCTATATGGTCGAGCGTGCCGTCGGGCAGCAGGTCGGCTTCCGCGACCATCTCAATCGTGCCGGTCAAATCCAGCGTGCCGCTCTCCTTGAGCTTGTTGGCGTTGGCGAGCCAGTCCGTGAAAGGCTTTTTATTAATTGGCTTGGGACGCCGGACGCCGCCCTGCGCGGCTATCTGGTCCAGCTTCTTGTCATTTTCGAGTTCAGCCGGAGTCTTCTGTTCATCAGGCTTCGTGTCTTTGCCCGCAACGGTCGCATCCGGCGTGGGCGTGGCTTGAGGCGTCGGGCTGGCTTCGGGCGTGGCCTTCGGCAGTGGCAGCGGCCTCGGCGCTCTGTACCTGGGCAGCCTCACGGGCGCGGGCGGTGTGAACTGCTGAATGATAACGGGCGTGCCGTTCTGGGCCACCAACGGCATCTGCTCGCCGTTGTTAAAATAGCCTTCCGGGTACTGAAATCTATCGTGCGGAAATTCCAGAATCTGCGCGCGCTCACCGATAGCTGCCTTCTGATAATCCTCGTTGACGAAGCCCGCGCCCTGAAACGCTCCGGCGAGATTGAACGCGCTGCGCAGGCCCGGTATGTAGAGGACGCACGCGGTGAGCACTAAGTGCAGCGCGCAAGAGCCGCCGACGAGATGCGCCACGCGCGGCCACCACGGCGACTTGTTGACCTCGAATTTTGCGAAAAGCTCTGCCATGTTCTTCACTCTATCACGCCGCCGTTTTCACGGTATAGCAACCTCTTTAGACGCGCACGGCTCGCCAAGCGTTGTGAGCCTCAAACCTATAAATTACCATTTCACAGGCAGTTTTCCAAAAGCAGCGGACGCCTGACAATGGTAAGATACTCCTATGGGACGTAGACGAGATGGCGGCGGCGGGCGACGCGGGACCGTTGACAAGAGGCAGAAGGCTGAGCACGCGAGGCGCAGGCGTGATGAACGCGCTCATGCCGCTAAGCCGCATGAAGAGACGTTGAAGACGAGCACGACTGCGACTGTCGCGCGGCCCCGCAACGCTCCGCGCGAATTGCATCGGCTGCTCGAAGGCATCGGCAGCCCAGAGCGCGCGCCCTTCAAGCCGGATGCTTTCCAACTAGATGCGCTCGCCGCGCTCGAATACGAGGATGTTCTGGTGACTGCGCCGACGGGTAGCGGCAAGACCTGGATTGCGCGCGAAGAGATTCGCAGGTTGCTCGAAGCGGGAAAGCGTGCCTGGTACACCAGCCCGCTCAAGGCTCTCACCAACTCGAAATATCAAGAGTTCGCGGACGAGTTTGGGCCAACTCAGGTAGGCATTCTGACGGGCGACCGGAAAGAGAATGCCGATGCGCCGCTCATCGTCGGCACGACTGAAATCTATCGCAACCAACTGTTCGACTCCATGCGAAGCGGCGGGCAGGTCCGCGCCGATCTGGTCATCATGGACGAAGCACACTATCTCGCGGACGAGGATCGCGGGCACGTCTGGGAGGAAGCGATTATCCTCACGCCGTCGCGCGTGCGCTTGCTCTTGCTCTCCGCGACGATTGGCAACGCGCAGGAGTTTGCCGCCTGGATGGAAGAGGTGCGAGGCGTGCGTTGCGGCGTCGTCGCTCGTCCCGGCGCGCGGCCCGTCCCCTTGCGCGCGGCCTTCCTCTATCCAGAAGGCCAACTGGCCCCGCTCCTTGATGAGAACGGAAATCTCAACCCTGAAATTGCTCGTCTGGGCCAACGAGAGAGAGAGGACCGCGCGCCGCGTCCGCATTGGAGGTCCAGAAGGGGAGGCCCGCGTTGAGATTCTTCTTTTCTTGATGGGAGAAATACTTTGAAGCTCAACATGCCTGAGATGCCGCCCGCGTCGCTGCTGGCCGCGCTCGGTTCTTACAACCTGCTACCGGCCATCGTCTTTCTGCCGACGCGCAGGCGTTGCGACCAGGCGGCGCAGGAGGCCGCGATGGCGAGCCGTGAGCAGAACGCCGAACGGCGCGACGCGCGGCGCGTGATGCTTCGCAACTTTGTCGAAGAGCACCCGGAGGTGCGCCGCCATCGTCACTGGGACATCATCATCAAGGGCGGCGTCGCCTCGCATCACGCGGGCCACATCCCCGCCTGGAAACTCGTCATCGAACGATTGATGAGCGCGGGCCTTCTTGACGCTATCTTTGCGACGGCGACGGTCGCGGCGGGAGTTGATTTCCCGGCGCGCACGGTCGTTATCTCGAACGTTGACGCGCGCACGGGCCACGGTTGGCGGCAGTTGTCCGCCTCCGAGTTGCAACAGATGACGGGGCGCGCAGGAAGGCGTGGACGCGACCGTGTGGGCTTCATCGTCGTCGCGCCGGGGCTGCACCAAGACCCTGAGCGTATTGCCACGCTTCTCAAGGCTCCGCCCGATCCTTTACAAAGTCAGTTCCGCGCGACTTACTCGACGCTGCTCAATCTGCTGGACGCTTACGAGAGCTTCGCGCATGTGCGCGACATCGCGGAGAAGAGTTTCGCATACAGGGACACTGCGCGCCGCATCGCGCGCCTCGAAAAACAGCGCGAAGAGAATGAGCGTCGCATCCGCACAAAATTGGACCAGGCCGGATGTAACTTGCCAGTGACGGTCGCGCGCGGTCTTGAGAGGCTTGCGAGCGCGCGTGCTCGCCTGCTTGAAACTCTGCCGCAGACGCGCGCGGAAGTCATGCTCGGTTGGCTTGATGAAGTGGTCGTGCCCGGTCGCGTCGTCGGCATCGGGAGAAGCGGAAAGCGTTATGTCTTCGTCACGCGGCGGCGCGATGGCAACGTCGTAGGGATACGAGAGGACGGGCGCGGCGCGAGCTTCAGCCTGGACCGCGTGGGCCGCGTCTACGAGACCATACATCCTCTGCACGCGGACCAGGGCGAACTCGGTTTCGCTGACGTGCGCGCGGGCCGCGACCAGCCCTTGCAGGAACCCAAACTGCGAGAGGCCAGGTCGTATGAAGATGATGCCGTGAACATCATCAACGACATGATTGACAAGCTGGCGAAGGGGAAGTTGAGCGAGACGGACAGGGATGCTTGCGCGGAGGCTTTGTGGTCAGTGATAGAGGACGCGGAGGCAGTAGAACGCGCGGAGTCAGGCATCGAAGCATTGCGCGATGAAGTCTGGCAGCCATTTGAAAAACGCGCGCGCGTGTTGGACCATTTCGGCTATCTGGATTTTGCAGCAGAGCGCGTCACAGAGAGCGGGCAATGGCTCGCGGACCTGCATGTTGACCGCCCGCTATTGGTCGGCGAAGCTCTCAGGCAGGGACTCTTCAACTCGCTTGATGCTGAGCGCGCGGCTGGATTAGTCGCGGCCCTGGCCTCTGATGAAGATAGGGATTACGGCGAGTTGCCTCTGGGCGATAAGCTGGTCACGACGTTGTCGGAGTTTGAAGAGGTCGCTTACGAAGTGGCGACCGCCGAGTGGAAGCAGGGACTCGAACCCGCGCCGGAAATCAACTTCAGCGCGGCGGGCACGGCGGCTCGCTGGGTGCGCGGGATGGAGTGGGCGGAACTGGTCCAGGAAACGCGCGCCGAAGAGGGCGACCTCGTGCGCATGCTTTCGCGCACGGGCGAATCGTTGATGCAGATTGCGGGACTTGAGAAGGCGCAGCCCGCCGCCGCGCGCGTTGCGGCGAGAGCCGCAGAGGCTCTCTTGCGCGAGCCTGTGAGATGACATGAGAGCGATAGGGGAATTAGTGGTCCATGAAATTCAAGAGCGCGGGGGGCTTGCTGGTCCTCCTCACAATCTTCGCCTTCTTGCTGTGCGCGAACGGGTGCGCGCCCAACAGCTTTTCTCAAAAAACTAATCCGCAAAAGGACAAGGGGGAGATGAAGAGTAGCAATCAAGAGGCGAGCGCGTCCGCTCATCTGAAAGCGGGGGCGGCGGTCACGTATGTCGCGTTGGGTGATTCGACGGGCGTCGGCGTGGGGGCGAGGGACGGCGGTTACGTCGCGCGTCTCTTCAAACGAATCGAGCATGACCGGCCCGGCTCGCGTCTCAAAAATTTGTGCGTGAGCGGCGCGACGACCGCAGACGTTCTGCGCGGGCAGGTGGGCCAGGTGGAAGGCGCGCGCCCGACCCTCATCACGCTCGGCATTGGCATCAACGACATCGGGCATAGCGTGAGCGTGGAAAATTTTGCGAGCAACTACGAGGAGATTATTGAGAAGATAAAGGCGTATTCGGACGCGCCTATCGTCGTCGCCAATATCCCTGACGTGTCGCTCGCGCCGGTCGTGCCCGCTTACCTTAAAGAAGAGGCGCACAATCGCGTCGTCGCTTTCAACGAGAAGATTAAAGAGATTGCGGCGCGGCAAAACCTGCTCGTCTCGGACGCCTACACGGAGACGCGCGAAGTGATTCCGGCGCATCCGGAATTTTTTTCCGGCGACGGTTTTCATCCTTCGGACATCGGCTATGAATACTGGGCCAAGACGATGTGGCCCACGGTCAAGAGCGCGCTCGCCGAATAGTTTTCGTTGATGACATTTTAACTGCGCCGGATGGTCGCCTGTTGTAGTAGAATGGCCCACGAACCCCCTTGTGAGCCTAAACACTGAACACGATCTTTCATTCGCTGTCCGAAGGGCAGAGAAGGGATGTCATCAGTGGTCTATGAAAACCCGACACGGATTGGTTGCGCTCATCTTATGCACGCTGCTGTGCTCTTTGCTTCCGTCATGTAAGCAGCACAAGACCAGAACTCTTGAGGCTCTGGACACGATTGACAGGCGATCCGGCGTGCCGATGGTCCAACCCATCGAGCGCGACTTGCCGCAGATTAAAGAGCGGCGCACGCTGACCGTCCTCGCTCCCTATAATTCCACCACCTATTTCATCTATCGCGGGGAACCGTTCGGTTACGAATACGAACTGCTTCAGACCTTCGCCAGAGAGCACGAACTCGACTTGAAGATGGTCGTCGTGACGGACCCGAAGAGCCTCTACTCGCTGCTCAACAACGGCGAGGGCGACATCGCCGCCGGTCGTCTGGTGCCCTCGCCGGAGGACGAGGCGAACGTCTCTTTCACGCGCGCCCTCTATCGCACGGAGCCTGTGCTGGTCCAGCAAGGTGAAGCGCCGTCGGAAGTCAAACAGACGGAGGGCGCGAAGAAGGCTCTTCAACCTGGACCAGCAGATGAACTGCCCGAAGCCGACATAGAGGCGCGGCTCGTGACGAGGCCAGCGCAACTCGCCGGGCGCACTGTCACAGTGCCTGAGAAATCTCCATATCGCCGGACCTTAGTTGAACTCGCCGATAACATCAACGGCGATATCTACGTCGCCGAGTTGGGAAAGATTCAGGACGAAGCGTTGGCCCAAAAGGTCGCGCGCGGTGAAGTTCAATTCACGGTCATGCAGAACAACCTTGCCGAACTCAAGGAAGCGGAGTTTAAGAATCTCAAGGTCCGGCCCATACTGGGCCAATCGCATAGCGTGACGTGGGCCGTGAGGAAGAATTCGCCCGCGCTGCTCGGTGAGTTGAACGACTGGATAGCGGAGAAAAAGAACGGCTCGCTCTTTGACCGCGTCTATAAAAAATATTTCGTTGACCGGAAGAGCTATCTTGAACGTGAGTCAAGCGAATTTCTCACCAGCGCGACCGGCAAGCTCTGCGCCTATGACGATTTGCTCAAGCGACATGCTGGCGATTTGAACTGGGACTGGCGACTGCTCGCGGCGCAGACCTACCAGGAATCCCGCTTCAAACCAGACGCGCGTTCATGGGTGG
>JAXDFO010000203.1:0-12780 GCA_034665545.1 Blastocatellia bacterium | reverse complement strand
GGCTGCCGCTACGACGGGCCCAGGCTCTAAGGGTCTGAGGTTGAGGCGAAGATTGCCCGTGATGATGCGCGAGACATCCAGCAGGTCGTCTATGATTTGTTGCTGCGACCTCGCGCTCCGCTCGATGGCTTCAAGAGCATGGTCGCGCATGTTCTCGTCGCACTTGCCCGCGCGCAGCATGTGAGACCAACCGAGTATAGGCGTCAGTGGCGTGCGCAACTCGTGCGACACTATCGCCAGAAATTCGTCCTTCAAACGATTGGAAGCTTCGGCTTCGGCGCGCGCCGATTGTTCGCGTATCAACTGGATGCGTTCTTCTTCCGCACGCTTGCGCTCAGTGATGTCGCGCGATATGCCAACGATACCCGTGACGCGTCCCGTCTCGTCAATAATCGGAACCTTCGTCGTCGAGAGCCAGGTGATAGAGCCGTCTGGGTAAGTCTCCTTTTCGACTTTATCAATCACGGGCACGCCCGTGCATATTATCTGTTGCTCGTCTTCAAAAGCGGCGCGGGCGTGCTCTTCTATGAAGAAATCGAAGTCGGTCTTGCCTATCACTTCCTCCGGCGATTTATTGCCTCTATAGGGCGCGTGGCGATTGACGCGCGTGAAGCGGCTCTCAGTGTCTTTGAAATAGATGGCGTCTGGAATGTTATCCATCAGGGCTTGCATCAGACTGCTTTCGCGTTTCAGCGCATCCTGTGCCTGCTTGCGCTCTGTGATGTCGTGCAGGACGACGACCACGCCGAGCTTCTCGCCTTTCTGATTGTAGAGCGCGCGACCGTTCGCCAGCAGGGTCCGCGCCTTTCCATTGCGCGGCGCGATGACCATCTCGACGTTGTTGACCTGCTCGCCCTGAAGCGTGCGAAAGAGAGGGACATCCTCCTTGCGCATGCGCGTCTGTCCATCCGGCAAGTACAAATCATAGTAGTCGGCCCAGAGCTCCGCAGGGATGCGCTGCTCCGGCAAACCGTGAAACTCCCTGGCCGCGCGATTGAAGAGAGTGAGCATGCCTTCGGCATCACAAGCGACGATGCCGTCTTCCACATTCTCCAGCACTGCGGATAAAAATCCCTGCTCGATTTGGAACGGGCGGCGCGGCTCCTCGTCACTCATCTTCCTCTTCTCACCTTTCCTCTCTCGCTGGCTGTGCTGCTTACTCTACATGAAGCGGGCGTTGTCCGTGCGTGCTTACAGCAAGTATAACAGGTTCGCTCGAAGTGTTGGCGAGTTCGTCTTGACAGCTTAGCGCTCATCCATAGCTATTTTGTTATCAATCTTCTTCCAGTAGTGTGCTAGTGTTTCTCAAATTAATTTCGACTCAAGGAGACGATTTATGCCAACAGGCGGCAGAAGGTTTCTCGCGCTATTAATGGTCCACTCCCTACTGATCGCGGGCGCATGGGCCCAGTCGAGGACAACGACGAACTCGCCGGACTTGAGCAGAGAGCCGACGTTGTACCTGGTCGGCTATGCTCATCTGGATACGCAATGGCGTTGGGAATACCCGCAGGTCATCAACGAGTTTCTCCCGAAGACCATGCACGATAACTTCGCGCTCTTTGAGAAGTACCCGCATTACATCTTCAACTTTAGCGGGGCCAATCGTTATCGCATGATGAAGGAATACTGGCCCGGAGATTACGCGCGGCTCAAACAGTACGTGGCGGCGGGCCGCTGGTTCCCGGCTGGCTCTTCTATGGAAGAGAACGACCCCAACTCTCCCAATGCCGAATCGCTCATTCGTCAGATACTTTACGGCAGCCAATATTTCCGTCACGAGTTTGGCAGGACCAGCGCCGAATACATGTTGCCGGACAGTTTCGGCTTTCCGGCATCCTTGCCAAGCGTCCTGGCCCACATGGGCCTCAAAGGATTTTCGACACAGAAATTATCGTGGGGCTCTGCGGCGCAGGTCGGCGGCCCGGATTCGCCGGAGCGGACGCCCGTGGGCGTTCCCTTCAACGTGGGCTTCTGGGAAGGACCGGACGGGCGCGGGGTCATCTCCGCATTCAACCCTAGAGATTACACCAGCAACGTGCGTGAGGATTACAGCAAGAGCCCGCCCGCGTCTGCGGCTAACCCAGCCGTCAAGTACACCCCGATTGATTGGCCCAAACGCATCCAACGCAACGGCGAAGTGAGCGGCCTCTTTACGGACTACACTTATTATGGCACGGGCGACACGGGCGGCTCTCCCAGTGAATTCGCCGTCAAGTTGGTGGACGCCATCGTTAGTAAAAGCATGACCGTCATGCCTCCGCCGCCGCCGGTAATACCGACCGCGAATGCGAGCGGGCCGCTAACGCGCGTGGGCGATGG
Organism: Blastocatellia bacterium; assembly: GCA_034665545.1. Taxonomy (GTDB): domain Bacteria; phylum Acidobacteriota; class Blastocatellia; order Pyrinomonadales; family Pyrinomonadaceae; genus DASYML01. The sequence goes on along the minus strand of JAXDFO010000203.1, from coordinate 10,458 downwards.
CCCCGTGCATATTACATCTGCGACAGCCGAACAGATGTTCCTGGACATCAAGCCGGAACAGGCGTCGCGTCTTCCGCGATACAACGGCGACCTCCTGTTGACCAACCACTCCGCAGGCTCCATCTCATCCGAAACCTATCAGAAGCGTTGGAACCGTAAGAACGAACTGCTCGCGGACGCAGCCGAGCGCGCTTCGGTCGCGGCGATGTGGCTCGGCGGTCGCGCATACCCTCTCGAACGATTGAACAACGCCTGGACGCTCGTCATGGGCGCGCAGTTCCACGACATACTGCCGGGCACGGCCACGCCGAAAGCTTTCGAGTTCTCATGGAACGACGACGTTATCGCTATGAATCAATTCGCTGGCGTGCTCGGCAGCGCGACGGAATCTATCGCGGGCGGCCTCAACACGAAGGGCAAGGGCACGTCCATCGTTGTCTATAATCCTTTGAACATCGCGCGCGAAGATGTGGTCGAAGCTTTCATCGCATTCGCCGTGGGAGTTCCCAAAGGCGTTCGCGTCTTCGACCCCGAAGGCAGGGAAGTGCCCGCGCAACTCGACGGCGAAAAGGACGGGGCGGCACGCGTCCTTTTTCTCGCCAGAGTGCCTTCGGTCGGCTACGCGGTTTACGATGTGCGCGCGACGGATGCAGAGAATGCGCCTTCCGCTTCTCAACTCAAGGTCACAGACTCTTCGTTGGAGAACGCGCGCTATCTGGTGAAGCTGGACCAGAATGACGACGTGGCGAGCATCTTCGATAAGAGGATCATGAAAGAGTTGCTATCGGCTCCGTCACGCCTCGCCTTCCAGACGGAAAAGCCGCGCGACTGGCCCGCCTGGAATATGGATTGGGCCGACCAGCAGAAACCGCCGCGCGCCTTTCTTCAAGGACCGGCGCGTGTTCGCATAGTGGAGAATGGTCCCGTGCGCGTCGGCATAGAAGTGGCGCGCGAGGCGGAAGGCTCCCGCTTCGTGCAGACGATTCGTCTCTCGGCAGGTGAGGCGGGCAATCGTCTTGAGTTCGCCAACGTCATTGATTGGAAGACAGAAGCCGCAGCCCTCAAGGCCACCTTCCCGCTCACCGCATCGAATCCGCAGGCGACCTATAACTGGGACATAGGGACCGTCCGGCGCGCCAGCAACGACGAGAAAAAGTTTGAAGTTCCTTCGCATCAATGGTTCGACCTGACGGACAGGAGCGGCGCGTACGGCGTCACAATTCTTTCCGATTGCAAGAACGGTTCGGATAAACCCGACGATAAGACCCTGCGCCTGACTTTGCTTTACACGCCCGGCCTCGGTGCAGGCAACGGCGAGGACTATCACGACCAGACCTCGCAGGATTGGGGCCATCATGAATTCGTTTACGGCCTCGCGGGCCATGCGGGCGATTGGCGGCAGGCGCAGACCGACTGGCAGGCGCAACGCCTCAACCAGCCTCTCATCGCATTCGAGAGTCCGCAGCATGAGGGCGCGCTCGGCAAGAGCTTTTCACTGTTGAGCGTCAGCCACAACCGCGTGCGCGTCCTGGCCCTCAAGAAAGCTGAAGAGAGCGACGAGATTATCGTTCGCCTTGTGGAACTCGACGGCCAACCAGCGCGCGCCGTCCGCGTGCATTTGGCTGGTCCAATAATCAGCGCGCGCGAAGTCAACGGACAGGAGCAGCCTCTCGGCTCGGCCACCATCGAGAAGGGCGAACTGTTGACGGACTTCGGCCCATACCAGCCTCGCACCTTCGCTCTGAAACTCAAGCCGTCGCGCAGGAAACTCTCCGCGCCACGGTCAAGCCCCCTCTCGCTGCCATATAACCTGACCGCGACGAGCCTTCACGAGACGAAGGCGGCGGGCGGCTTCGATGCTTCCGGGCACAGCCTCCCGGCGGAGATGTTGCCGACAGAACTCTCTTACGCTGGCATACGCTTCAGCCTGACTCATGGCGCGAGCGGTCAGCCGGACGCGCTCGTCCCGCGCGGTCAGACCATCGCGTTACCGGCGGGCAAGTTTAAAAGACTCTACCTGCTGGCCGCGTCTGCGGATGGAGACCAGCCAGCACTCTTTCGCATAGGCGATAAGTCTATCGAGTTGACGATTCAAAATTGGGGCGGCTTCATAGGCCAGTGGGACGACCGCCAGTGGATGCAAAGGGAGGTTCCGATTCCACAGCAGAATCCTGTTGACCCTGCTGCCCCGCGCACGCGCACGGACCCTTACGCGGAGATGACGGGCATCAAGCCGGGCTTCATCAAGCGCGCGCCTGTAGCCTGGTTCGCCTCGCACCATCACAACGCGGACGGGACCAGCGAGGCGTACTCCTATTCTTACCTCTTCGCTTACGCGATAGACCTTCCGCCCGGCGCGCGTGCCATCACGCTGCCGGATAACGACAAGATACGCATCATGGCCCTCACCCTCTCGGATGAGAGCGGGCAAGTGCGTCCGTCGCTCGCGCTCTACGACACGTTGGAACGGAGCGCGCCATAGTGAGAGCGCGTCTAACGGAAGTTAAAAGTTGTGTGCGAGAATGTGCCGTTTCATCCTCTGACATCTGATGGAGAAAAGCATGTCAACAACTGGGGGCGCAACGCCTCTTTTGGAGATGCGCGAGATTACGAAGACGTTTCCGGGCGTGCGCGCCCTGGACGGCGTGACCTTCGATCTCCACGCGGGAGAGATTCACGCGCTCGTCGGCGAGAACGGCGCGGGCAAATCAACTTTGATGAAGGTGCTCGGCGGCGTCTATCCGCATGGCAGTTACGGCGGCGAGATTCTGATTGAGGGGCGCGTTCAGCGTTTCGCCAACATCGGTCAGGCCGCAGCCGCAGGGGTCGCCGTCGTCTACCAGGAACTCGCGCTCATCAAAGACATGACCGTTGGCGAGAATATCTTTCTCGGTCGTGAGCCGAACCGTTTCGGCGTCGTCCTCTGGGACGAAATGTACGGCGAAGCGCGCCGCCTGCTCACGGACCTGCGCCTCTCGATAGACCCGCGCACGCCCGTCCGCAACCTCGGCATCGGTCAGCAACAACTCGTCGAGATAGCCAAAGCCCTCTCGCAGAACGCCCGGATTCTGGTCCTGGATGAACCGACCGCCGCGCTCACCGAATCGGAAGTGGAAACTCTCGTCGCTATTCTGGACCAACTAAGAGCGCGGGGAGTCGGGATGGTCTACATCTCGCACAAACTGGAAGAGGTCTTCCGCCTTTCAGACCGCATCACGGTTTTGCGAGACGGGCGCACGGTCGGGACGGAAGCCGCGAGCCAGTTGGACCAACCGCGCGTCATCGCCAAGATGGTCGGGCGCGAGGTCGGGGATATTTTTCCGAAGGCCGCGCACGCGCCCGGCGAGATTGTGCTGGAAGTTCGCGGCATCACGGTCGAAGACCCGAACGTGCCCGGAAAAATTCTGGTGGACAAGGTCAGCTTTAACGTCCGGCGCGGCGAAGTCTTAGGCATCGCGGGGTTGATGGGCGCGGGACGCAGCGATCTTTTGATGGCTATCTTCGGGGCGCATGCCGGACGCGTTCGCGGCGAAGTGCTCATCGAAGGCAAGCCCGTGCGCGTCCAGAATCCTGCGGAGGCTATTAAGTACGGTATCGGCTTCGTCACGGAAGACCGCAAGCGATTCGGTCTCGTGTTGGACCAGACCATCTTGAATAACATGACGCTCGCTTCGCTGCCGCGCGTTTCGGGTCGCTTCGTGACGGACGCGGACGCGGAGGCGGCGGCGGGCGAGCGTATGTCGCGCGACCTGAGAGTGAAGGCGCGCAACGTCTACACGGTGGCGGGCACGCTCTCCGGCGGCAATCAACAGAAGGTCGTGCTGGCGAAGTGGTTGTTGACGAAACCGCGCGTGCTCTTTCTGGACGAGCCGACGCGCGGCATTGATGTCGGCGCGAAGCAGGAGATTTACGCGCAGATAAATAAACTGGCGAGCACGGGGCTGGCAATCGTGCTCGTCTCTTCGGAACTGCCGGAAGTGCTCGGCCTCTCAGACCGCGTCGTGGTCCTGCATGAAGGCCGTATCACGGGCGAGTTCACGCGCACACAGGTGACGCCGGAAAAGGTCATGGCCTGCGCGACGGGAAACGCGAGTATGAATTAGGAAGCACTCAGACTTTCTACTTGCTTTCAATCTTTCATCATTTCACCGGAGGTCTGCAAAACATGAGCGGGAGCGCCAATGAGCCAGTCGCCAACGAGTCCGGGGTTGATCGTCCGCCGACCATCGGCGACCTGACGCCGCAAGCGCAGATCGGGAGTTTCAAAATCCCCACGGACACGCTGCGCGCTTACACGATGGTCTTCGCCCTCATCGCCATCTGGGTCATCTTCACCTACGCGACGGGCGGCGTCTTTGTACAGGCGCGCAACTTTTCCAACCTCATGCGCCAGACTGCCGTGACGGGCGTGCTCGCCGTCGGCATGCTGATGATTATCGTGACGGGACAGATAGACCTTTCCGTAGGCGCGGTGGTCGGCCTGACGGGCGGCCTCGCAGCCATCACTCTGACGTGGCTCGGCTATGGACTGTTACCGGCGATGCTGGCGGCCATCCTGGTCGGCATGCTCATCGGCGCGTTCCACGGAACCCTGACCGCTTACGCGAACATCCCCGCCTTCATCGTGACGCTCGGCGGCCTGCTCGCATGGCGCGGCGTGCTCAAGGGATTGACGAAAGGCAACACGATTCCGGTCGGGCTTCAAACCTTCAAGGACATAGGGCAGAACTACGTGCCGCCCATCGTCGGCCTCATCATCGCGGCGGTCTCCGTGGCCGCCATCATCTGGCTCAACGTGAGCCGCGACCGCGCGCGCAAGCGACACGGCCTCGCGCCTTCGAGCATGCTTAGTCTACTCTTGCGCATCATCGTCCCTTCAGCCGTCATCATAGGCTTCATTCTGATACTGAACCATTACGCGGGCGTGCCCGTTCCCGTCATCATCCTGCTTGCGGTCGCGCTCGCCGGAGCCTTCCTGACGCAGAACACTACGTTCGGTCGTTACCTCTACGCCATCGGCGGCAACCCGGACGCCGCGCGCCTCTCTGGCATCAACTTGCGCGGGCACATCCTGGCAGTCTTTTGCATCATGGGCGCGCTGGCGGGCGTGGCTGGCATCATCTATACGGCGAGGGTCGGGAGCGGTTCGCCGGACGCGGGCGTGCTGCTCGAACTCGATGCGATTGCGGCCTGCGTCATCGGCGGCGCGAGCCTCATGGGCGGGCGCGGGACGGTCTTCGGCGCGTGTCTCGGCGCGCTCTTCATGGCGAGCCTGGATAACGGCATGTCTCTTAAGAACGTGGAGAATTACATACAGGACATCGTCAAGGGAGCGATACTCGTGGCCGCCGTCGGGCTTGATATGCTCGGACGCCGGAAAGGCTAAATTGGTCCAGAGACTTTTATTGGCCCTGCTTCTCATCGCCTCATGCGCGAGCGCGCAGAACCTGCCAGCGCCGGGCGCGCCGGGCGCGGACGCTCACTGGCCGGGCGCGGCGAAGGTCGGCTTCGGCACGTCTTACACTAACGCATCGAAAGTCTGGTTCACGCTCGCTGACGGCATCATGACGGAAAGTTACTACCCGACTCTGGACACGCCGAACACGAACGCTCTGCAATTCGTCGTCGTCTCAACGGACGGCAAACTGGTTGAGGTCGAGAGCGAGGATACGTCGCATCGTCTTGAACTGCCGGATACGCGCTCTCTCATCTTTCGCCAGGTGAACAGAGCGCGCAACGGCGCGTACAGCATCACCAAGACTTACACGACGGACCCGCAGCGCGACACGATTCTGATAGACGTTCGCTTCAGCAGCACGCGCGTGGACCAATTCTATCTTTATCTTTATTACGACCCGTCGTTGAATAATAGCGGGATGCACGACACAGCATGGACAGACGGAAACGCGCTGCTCGCCTCGGATGGTGATGTCGCCTCCGCGCTCATGTCCAGCACTGGCTTCATTGAAACGACCAACGGCTATCTGGGCGCAAGCGATGGTCTCAAGCAACTCCGCGCGGGCGCGGGCCTCAAGCATTACGAACGCGCGCCGGATGGAAATGTGGTCCAGATGGCCCGCGTCAAAACTGACAAGCCTTTCACGCTGGCTCTCGGCTTCGGCAAGAACGCGTTGGAAGCGACCCGTAACGCGCGCGCTTCTCTAAACAAAACTTTTGAGAAAGCGAGCCTTGAATACTCTGCGGGATGGCATCGTTACATAGAGTCTTTGAACGCGGTCGGCCCGCGATACAGGCGACAGTTCAACGTGTCGGCGATGACCCTCAAGGCTCTCGAAGACAAGACCTATCAAGGGGCCGGGATAGCTTCGCCCTCGATTCCGTGGGGCGGCGGGCCGAACGCGAACGAGCCGACCGTGAGCGGCTATCACGCCGTCTGGGCGCGCGATTTGTATCACGCGGCGACGGCCTTTCTGGCGATGGGCGACAGGGCCGCAGCCGAACGCACGCTCGATTATCTATTCCTGGTCCAGCAAAAACCGGACGGCACGTTTCCGCAAAATTCCAGGGTTGACGGCCACGCCATCGGCGGCTCGCTGCAACTCGACGAGACCGCGTACCCGCTCATCCTCGCTTATCAACTCGGACGCGCGGACCCGGAAACCTGGAAGCGGCACATCAGGCCCGCCGCAGAGAGCCTGCAAAGACTTGGCCCACGCACGGAGCAGGAGCGTTGGGAGGAAAAGCCAGGCTATTCGCCCTCGACCATCGCGGCATTGATAGCCGGGCTGGTCTGCGCGGCGGACATCGCAGGTCACAACGGCGATGCGGCGGCGCGCGATGGTTATCTTGCGACGGCGGACAAATGGACCAGTAACGTGGACCGTTGGACCGCGACTAAGACGGGGCCGCTCGGTGACGGAAACTATTACCTGCGCATCTCGGATGATGAAGACCCGAACGACGGCGCGAAGATTGAGATTAATAGCGGCGGCGGAATTTACGATGAACGAGAGATTGTTGACGCGGGATTTCTGGAACTGGTCCGGCTCGGCATCAAGCGCGCGGACGACCCGCTCATCTTGAAATCGCTCACGCTCGTTGACAAATTAATAAAGGTCCAGACGCCGCACGGCGCGGCCTGGTATCGTTATAATCACGACGCCTACGGCGAGCGTGCAGACGGCGGGAACTATGATGGCCGGAACGGCGTGGGACGTTTGTGGACCTTGTTGACGGGCGAGCGAGGCGAGTATGAACTGGCGCGCGGGCGAAGACGGGCGGCGCGTGAACATCTTGAGACGATGATGAGATTCGCCAACGCGGGCGGGATGATAGCCGAGCAAATCTGGGACCGCCCGCAGAGTCCGCGCCCGTCTCTAAGCTTCGGCGCGGGCACAGGCTCCGCGACCCCGCTCGCATGGTCTATGGCCCAGTTCATACGCCTCGCGGTCAATCTCGAAAAGGGCCGCAACCTGGAAACGCCCGCCATCGTGGCGGCACGCTACGCGAGAAAGCAAGCGGCGATGACCGCCGACGCACGTTAAAGAGTTAAGAGAAATTTTTGTGATGTTCTGATTTGAGAAGAGGCAAGCCGGTTAAGATAAGATGAACAATTCAGACAGATTGATAAGCTTTAGTAATTCGGATTCCGAACTGGTCCTCGCCACGGACCTGGGCGGCACACACCTGCGCGCCGCGACCGTTGATAGAAGCGGGCGCATACACGAACGCGTCAAGCAGCAGACGCCGAAGGCGGAGAAGGCGGACGAGATCGTGCGCGCGATTGTCGCGGCGGCGCGCGAGTGCGAGAAACGCACGGAGGAGAGGGGCGCGCGGATTCGTGCTATCTCGGTCGTCGTGCCCGGCACGGTGCAAGTCGAAACGGGCATCGTCACGAAGGCTCCGAACGTGCCTTGCTTGGACGGCTTTCGACTGGCCGCCGCTTTGACGAGCGAATTAAGTTGGCCCGCCGTTCTGGAAAACGATGCGAACGCGGCTGCCGTCGGCGAGATGTGGCAGGGCGCGGGACGCGGGCACAGGACCATTATCTGCGTCACGTTGGGAACGGGCGTCGGCGGCGGCTTGATACTTGATGGCAAGCTATGGCGCGGGGCCGACGGCGCGGCTGGAGAGATAGGACATGTGGGCGTTGAGCCGTTCGGCGTGGCGTGCCCTTGCGGAAGCCGTGGTTGTCTTGAAGTCTATGCTTCTGCGACAGCCATCGTCCGCATGACGCGAGAGGCCAGCCCGCGTTACCCGCAGTCGCCCTTGCACACGAGCGATTATTTGACGGCGGAGACGATTTACCTCGCGGGCCTCGAAGGAGACGAGATGGCCCTCGAAGTGTTTCGCCGGATGGGCGTCTATCTGGGGATAGGGATGGCGAGCCTGATTAACGTCATCAACCCGGAGGCCATCGTCATCGGCGGCGGCGTCGCTGCCGGTTGGAACCTCTTCATAGGCCACCTGCGCGAGCAGATAGCCCAGCGCGCCTTTCCCATTCCCGCGCAACGCGCGCAAGTCCTGCGCGCCGAACGCGGCGACGACGCGGGTCTCTTAGGCGCAGCGCACATAGCCTTTGCGCAGGATTCATGAACCGCAGATGAATTTATGATAGGTTGGGAACTCACCACAGAGACACAGAGCACACAGAGCGGGCACAGAGTTGTTGAATCTTCTCTGTGCTGCCTCAGTGTCCTCTGTGTCTCTGTGGTGAAGACCACTTGCCCTACACTAAGATGAGCCTCAGAGCTAAAACTATGAATAGCATACTCGTCGCACTTTATTGCCTGCTGGTTGTTCTTTGCGCTGAAGTGGCGGTTGAAGCGCAAGACCTCGATAGCTTTGAACCGATTGGCCCGGTGGCGACTCTCAGCAGAAGCGCGTCGTCGCTGACCATCACTTGCCAGGACAAGTCGCAGGTCCGTTTGACGATGCTGGCCCCGGACCTCGTCCGCGTGCGGGCCAGTTTTCGCAAGCCGTTGCCTGAGCATGACCATTCCTGGGCCATCGCAAAGGATAACTGGGATGTCCCGCGCTGGAACCTGACGGAAGGCGCGGACGCGATTACCGTCACGACCGACGAGTTGGAGATAGTCGTCAAGCGCGCGCCCCTGCTCATAGAGTTCCGCGACGCGAAGACGCATCAACTCATCAACGCGGACGAGCGTCCGATGATGATTGATGCTGCGGGCAAGATGGCAGGGATGCAGTTTGACCCGAAGGCGGGGCAGATGGTCGCCGCCGCCAAGAAGGTCGGTTTCGATGAACACTTTTACGGACTCGGCGAAAAGGCCGCGCGGCTCGATAAGCGGCGCGGTTCCTTCATCAACTGGAATTCGGATACGCCCGCTTACGGCGAGGGCAAAGACCCCATCTATCAGACCATCCCCTTCTACATAGGCTTGCAGCACGGCGCGGCCTACGGCCTCTTTTTCGATAACAGCTATCGCAGCTATTTCGACTTCGCCAAATCAACGCAGCAGTTCGCCATGTTCGCAGCCGAAGGCGGCGAGATGAACTACTATTTCTTTCAAGGTCCGTCCATCAAAAAAATACTGGGCCGCTATGCGGAACTGACGGGCCACATGCCCATGCCTCCGATGTGGGCGCTCGGCCACCAGCAGAGCCGTTGGAGCTATTACCCTGACACGATGGCCGAAGAGGTCGTGCGCCAGTATCGCCAGAGAGATTTGCCGCTCGACGTGCTTCATCTGGACATTGATTACATGCAAGGCTATCGCGTCTTCACCTGGAACACGCAACGCTTTCCAGACCCGGCGGGCTTCGTGGGCAAGATGAAGGCGCAGGGCGTCAAGGTCATCACCATCATTGACCCAGGCGTGAAGTATCAGACGCCGATGACGGGCACGAGCGGCCAGCCCGCTTCAACTCATCCTGAGCTTGAGCCGCAGGATAAGAGCTACTATGTCTTGAATCAGGGATTGGAGAAAAACTATTTTCAGAAGCGACAGGGCGGGCAGCTTTTCATCCCGAAGGTCTGGCCGGGCGATAGCGTCTTTGTTGACTTCACCCTGACGGACGCGCGCAAGTGGTGGGGCGACCTGCATCGCGCTTATCTGGACCAGGGCGTGGCGGGCATCTGGAACGACATGAACGAGCCTTCCGATTTTGTGGACCAGACGGGCAAGAATCAGATGGATGTCGTCTCTTACGACGAGGGCGAAAACTCCACGCACGCCAAGAACCGCAACGTCTTCGCGTTGCTGATGGCCCGCGCCACGCGCGAAGGTCTGGAAAGACTCCAACCTGATAAGCGTCCCTATGTCATCACGCGCGCGGCCTACGCTGGCATCCAGCGTTACTCAACGATGTGGAACGGCGACACGACGAGCACCTGGGAAAATTTGTCTCTCAGCATCCCGATGTTCGAGACGCTGGGCCTCTCCGGGCAACCCTTTGTGGGCGGCGATGTCGGCGGCTTTATCGGGCGGGCCAACGGCGAACTGCTCGCGCGTTCCTACCAGGTCTTTTTTC
>JAXDFO010000202.1:0-7445 GCA_034665545.1 Blastocatellia bacterium | reverse complement strand
CCAACTCAATCTCGCCGTCGCGCACCAGGCCCACCTGTATAAAATAGCTATCCCAACCATACATCTCGTTGAAGCGACCGCCGGGAACGACGTAAGGATGAGGCAGGTAGAGCAAGCCCTGCTCGCGTATCTCACGCGGGTTGGCAGGAAGCTGCCGCAACTCTATCTGCGCGAAGTCGGATGCAGACAACTGCGCGCGCAAATTCTCTGTGATGCGCCGCAAGTTTTCACTGCGCGGAACATAGACGGGCCAGCGTCCGGTCATCTCCTTGAACTTGGGGTCGGGCGCGGCACTGGCGAGTTGCGCATTGGAGCGCATCAGGGTGTGCCAGCTTCCGCGTATGTAATTCTGTATCGAGCGAAGCTGCGCGGGCGTCGCTTGTTCCGCCTCCGCGCCGGTCGTTGTTGTTTGCGGTCTGGCCGCCGTAGAAAGGGCGAGGACCAGTAAACAGGCCGCGAGGGCTGAAACACATTTTCCGAATCGTAAGTTCTCAATCATTTCTGGACCTCCTGAAACTCTGCATCTGTCAGACGATTTTGCGCGCCTCTTATTTCGTGATGACTTCCATGACGGCGGCCTCCAACGGGGCCAGATAGAGCGGGTGCGCGTCCACTGGTTGCGCGCCGACGCGCCAGTTGCTCAGGACCATGCGGAGGTGCGCGCCCGCGCCGCCGAGCGTTGACTGGTCCAATTGTAGCTTGCGTGCTTCGAGCGACATGTTGAGCGCGATAAGCATCGTCTGTCGCGGGGTGCGTCGCAGGTAGGCGAAGATGTGCGGGTCGTTGCCGACGCTCTGGTAATCTCCATCGAGGAGCGCGGGGCTGTGACGACGCAGGGCAATCGCCTGCTTGTAAAAATTGAGAAGCGAGAGCGGGTCCGCCATCTCTGCGGCGACGTTCTTGCGCGCCGCGCTCGGCGGCACTTTGAGCCAGGGCGTGCCGGTCGTGAAGCCCGCGTTAAGGCCAGCATCCCACTGCATGGGCGTCCTCACGCCGTCGCGTCCCTTATTACCGGGCCAGTATCTCTTGCCGACCGGGTCGCGCACATCTTCGAGCGTCTGCGGGTCCGTCGTCACCATCCCTATCTCCTCGCCGTAGTAGAAGAAGGGCGAGCCGCGCAGTGTGAGCAGCATCGTTGCTAACAGCTTTGCTATCACGTCGTTATATTGCCCGTCGCCGTAGCGGTCATAGGCGCGCGGGATGTCATGATTGCTCAGAACATAAGTGGTCCAACGTCCCTTTGTCTCGCGTTCGGTCCTCTCTGTGACGGCGCGAAAGCCGTTGGCGTCCAGCTTCTTGACCTCTGTGAAAAAGAAGAAGTTGAAGGGCAGTTGAAATTCATTATCATGCGGGCCGTAATAGGCCATCAGTTTCTCCATCGTGGGAACCCAGACCTCGCCGATTAAGACGCGGTCGCCCTTGTACCCGTTCGTCATCGCGCGCAGGCGTTGCAGCACTTCATGAGTTTGCGGCAGGTCTCGGTTGAACTTCAACTCCTGCTCGTGTTCGGTCGTGCTCCCTGCGCGCAACTCCGGCAACACAGGGTTGTCGCGCATTTGCGGGTCTTCAAAGAGCCAGTTGATGGCATCCAGGCGAAAGCCGTCAACGCCCCGGTCGAGCCAGAAGCGTATAGATTTGAAGATGGCCTTCTCGACCGCCGGGTTGGTCCAATTAAGGTCCGGCTGCTGCTCGTAAAAGTAGTGGTAGTAATACTGGCCCGTCTTCTTGTCGAGGGTCCAGGCAGTTGGCCCAAAGCCTGAGTTCCAGTTGTTGGGCGGACCACCGCCGGGCAAGGGGTCGCGCCAGACGTACCAGTCGCGGTACGGATTGCGGCGTGAAGAACGCGAGGCCATAAAATATTTGTGCTGGTCCGAAGTGTGGTTGAGAACAAGGTCCGTGACGATTTTGATGTTGCGTTTGTGCGCTTCGGCCACGAGGCGGTCAAAGTCCGCGAGCGTTCCGAACTGCGGGTCCACCTTCTCGTAATCGGCCACGTCGTAACCGAAATCAACTTGAGGCGAAGGATAAAAGGGAGTAATCCAGAGCGCGTCAACGCCCAGATACGATAGGTAGTCAAGCTTTGAAGTGATGCCGTTGAGATCGCCCACGCCGTCGCCGTTCGTGTCCTGAAAACTGCGCGGGTAGATTTCATAAAAGACCGCGTGCTTCCACCAAGGCTCACCGCTCTTGTCATTCAACTGCCTTTGGGCCGAAACACTAAACGGGCTGACGGTCAGGAGAAGAAGCATCGTGACGACAACTCTCATCAAGATACTGGTCCACGAATAGACTTTGACGAATCTCTTTATGCTCGGCATCTCTCCCTCCCTCAAGTGTCTCCGCGCGCGTCACTTTCTTTTGCGTCGCAAAGGTATGATTAGCTCGCGCCGCGCGTAAGCTTCGGTTGGACCATCGAAGGCGACGGTGAGTTGCGGGTCCGCGCGCGCATCGGTCTTGACGGTCGCGCCGTCAATTTCTACGGGTTGATACGGGGTGCGTATGTGCAGCTTGTAGGAGCGACCGCCGCGTCCTTCGAGCGTGAGGCGCAGGGCGTTCGCATCGGCGCGTGAGCGCAGGATACGCAGCCCCTCGCTTTGCGCGCCCGGCGTCAAGTCGTCCGGCTCAAGGTAAACATCCGTGCCCTCTTCGTAGTTGTAAACGATGTCCGTTGATATTGATGAGGGTTCAATCTTGACGACGGCCTGTTGGACATCGCCCGTGCGTTGTATCTCAAACTTCGCGGCGCGTCCGTTGACGAGCACGCTGCGTATGCGCGCGTCGAGCGGAAAGGCCGGAGCGATGATGAAAGCGCGCGGGTTGTCCTTCGGCCCGGAGTCGCGCGAGATGCTCACTACCGCCAGCGTGACGTTGATGGTCATGCGTCCCTGCGCGCGTGTCAGCTTCAAGTCATACTGAGAATTTCCGGCGGAGACCTTACGCGCTTCCACCTCATTCCAGTTGGCGGGAATCGCGGGCGCGAAACGAAGTTCCTTGCCGCCGCCCGTCACCTCTATGCCGAGCAGGCCGCGCATGGCGGGCGTGATGACCATCGCCTCAGACCAGACCTGATGATGCGATGAGCGGCCAAAGGGCGCGTTGAAGTCGCCGGATAAAAGCTCCGTCACGTAACCGAGCGCGCTCGAATATGTGAGCAGAGAGTTCGCCATCAACGCCTGATAGCCGATGTGCGGTCGCCCGTAGCGGTACGCGCCCATGCTGGCCCAGCCTGTGAAGAGCGGCCACACGGAGCCGTAATGATAAGAGAGCGGGTCATAGAGTTTGCTCTCGTTTGAGATAATCCGCGCGCCCCAATCGGTCGCCATGCGGCCACTGCCAAGATGGTCCAACTGCGCCTGCGCGCGTTCATCCTGCATCGTGCGCCACCAGAGCGGCACGGCTGGCAGCACAGTGTCTTCATCAATCAAACGCGCGCCGTTGAGTTCATCCATGCGAGCCTGCCGGACGGCGCGATTCGGTCCGGGGTCTGCGGTCTGAGTCTCGGTCGAAGGCAGGCGCGTGGAGAAAGCGTAGAAGCCTCTATCAGCGAGCCAGTAAGTCTGCTCCATCGCGGCGCGGGTCGCTTCGGCGTTGGCGCGCGCGCGCGAAGCCGTGGACGTGTCTTTCATCAAAGCGGCCATCTCCGCGACGGCGCGGGAGGCTTCAATCCAGAGACCCTGCATGTAAATCTCTTCGTGCGCGGGGCGTAGCGGGCCGCCTTCAACCCAGCCGTGGCCGAACTTGGTATTCTCGATGAGATGATTGCTATCGGTGTCCGTGGCTTCGGAGAAACGATAGGCTTTCAAGATAGAATCCCAGTTGGCTTTGAGGAAATCGAGGTCGCCGGTCGCGCGCCAGTAGTCCGCGTGGCCTATCACGTAGAGCGGCGTCGCGTCCGCGCTGGCCCAGGGATATTCGTAAGCTGTGAACCAGGGGATGAGAGACGCGCTTTGCGAAATCTCGTGCGGGATTTTGCCGTCTTCGCGCTGAAACTTTTTGATGAATTCGAGGGCGGTGCGTGTGGATGCGAAATCGCCGTAGGAGTTGATGGCGAAGGATGTCCACATCGCATCACGACCGAAGAACCAGGCGAAGCCGGGCCGCTCGCTATCGCCCGAAGTGCGAAAGCCAGCGAGCAGTCCGGTGCCCATGAAAGGGTTGGTCGCCAGTCCTTTATCAACTCCGACTTTGGCCCAACTGAAGGCTTTGTCAAAGCGTTCATCCGGCGTCCTGATGCTCGTCGTCTCGTTCTCCAAGCGCGCATAGTAGGCCACATTTTTTTCGTAGAGCGATTGCGCGCCCGCGAGCATGCGGTCATAAGCGGCCTTCGCTTTGTCTCGCCCGTCAACGCTTCCGGCGATGACGATGGGAATGAAGTTTGACTTGAGAGAAGCGGCGGGAACCTCTATGCGAAAGCGAGCCGGAACGTCGCGCGGTTCTTCCTGGTACGGCATCACGGAAATGTCGCGCGCTGAGGGCGAGCCTATGACGCCAGCGAAGCGACGGGTCTCCTCCGTGATGTAATAGACGAGTTGCTTTTCATCCCAACCCAGATTGCCCGTCATCAACCCGGCGGGCCAGGAGAGTTTGAGCCTCGGTCGAAAGGAGACCGTGACCGTCATCGGCAGGACGCTCTCAACATCGAGCAGCATGATGATGCCGGGTTCATCTACGGGCGCGAAGATTATCTGGCGCACGGTGAAGGCCGCGTGTGAATAAGTGAAGATGGTCGCTTCGGGCCGGACGTTGATTCGGGTCAGGAGGTCCGTGGCGCGAAACTCCTGCGCATAGCCTTCTATCTGAAAGGCAAGGTCGAAGTCGTCCAGAATCTTCATCGGGTAGACCCAGGCTTCCGCCGCGCGATGCTCGTAACCGAAGAGCGCAGATTGATGGCCCACCACGTCGAAGAAAGTGCCAGCCTGCGAGCGTCGCTCAAGCTCCAGGCCGCTCTTTTCCAAAGTGAACTTCTGTACAGGCATGGCATTCGTTTGCTCTTGCGCGCGCGCGGCGCGAGTCAAAGGAAAGAGAAGCATCAGGCAGATGAGCAAGCCTTGGAGCAGCAGGCGGCCATTGGAGTTGTGCATTACGGAAATCCAGGGAAGAGTGTGGAAACGAACCGCCAGCTTTATCCTCATCAATGCGCCTCGTCAAAGAGAGAGTCCACGGTCGCGCGCGAGATTCGCGCCGCGTTGATAAAACGGGTGAAGCCGCGCGCCCGTCAGAATGTTTAGAGCTTGAGAAGGGAACTGTTGCGTCTTAGAAAATAGTTTATCTGCGAGAATGTATCAAGGTCTTTTTGGTGGCGGCCCCGTTTGAGGTCCGGCGAAAGAAAATCTTTACACGAACGCCCGTCTTGAAATATATTTGAGCGGGGCTCGTTAAGCCGCCAGGATAATCCGAAACGTTTCTCTGTTGAACTTGCCTCTCACCCAGGCACTTCCACCAATTATTTGTAAGGAGCATCCCCCACATGAATTCTGTCAAATGTTTACAATGCGGGCTGATCAACTGGTCCGACGCGCAGACCTGCAAGCGTTGTCAGGCCGCGTTGCAAGCCGACCCTAATGCCGAGCCACAACAACCGCCCCCGCTGTCCTGGCAGCAGACGGCGGAGCCGCAGCCGACCCAGCCCGCCTGGCAGCCGCCGCCCGTCTACAATCCCTATCCCTCTTACGCGGATTATCAACCGCTAGTGCAGGCGCAGATGGTCCTCGCCACCCGTGGGTCCAGACTCGGCGCGGCCCTCCTGGATGGCGTCTTCGTCGTCGTCCCGATGATGTTAGGCATGCTCCTGATTGTGGTGGTCGGACAGGCTATGGCCGTCGCACATGACACCGTGCCCGCCGCCATGTTCGCCGTGCTCGGTCTCATCATCCTGGCGGTTCTGGTGGTGCAGCTTTACCTGCTCAGCAGGGACGGGCAGACCATCGGGAAGAAATGCGTGGGCATTCGCATCGTCAAAGCGGAGACGGGCGAGAACGGCGGCTTTAAGACCAACGCGTTGATGCGCAGCATCCTGCCGGGCCTCATCGGTGGCATCCCCGGCGTCGGCCCGATCTTTCGTATCGCGGACGTGCTCTTTATCTTTCGTGAGGACCAACGCTGCATTCATGACCTGATGGCCGGAACGACCGTCATCAAAGTGTGAGGCTGGAAGAGTTGAGTTCGCCGCTTTAGCTTCAGGCCGCGAAGAGTTTGCTCAGGCTGCCTTCCCAGTTCGTGCTGACGACCGCGCCATACATCTCTCGCTCTTTCTCGCGGCGTATCGCGCACGCCTTGCGGAAGGCTGCCTCTTCGCCATACTCGTCTATGGAAACCCACGTCCGGCTCATGCGTCCGGGCTCCGGGTTCCAGGTCACTTCGTAAACATTCCGGCTGACGCGCTCGCCCGCCTCCGTCTTAATCACCTTCGTCTTGCGTTGAACGCCCGTGATGCCGGAACGGTTGCGCGGGTTACGCGAGATGACGAGCCGGTTAGTGCGCGGCTTGTTCAACTCCTGCTCCGCCTCGTTGCGATATGCGACCGCGCGTTGGAGCGCTTCCTCATTTCCCCCGTGCGCCGTATCGCTGAAAAACTTCGCCCTCTTTTCGCCATTGAAGCTGACACGCACGTACCATCCGTGTGTATTCCGCTCCACCTGATCAATGCGACTGATTCCCTTATAGCCAGACTTCGCCATAGTTTGAATTAATCCCGACACTCCTTCTTGCAAAATTGGTTTCATACAAACCTACTGCTCTTGGGCCCATTTGTCAAAGGTCGCTGCAACGAATCGTCAAAGGAAGACTCAACGGACGCGCGCCGTCAGACGTTCAAAGGGTCCGGGTCTGTCAGATAAGCCAGCAACTCGTGCTTGTGTTTGTGCTCGCCGAGCCAGGCACGCACCTTCTTAATCTCCGCGTAATCATCCGGCCCGAACTTGCGTATGTACATCTGTTCAAGACGCCTTTTCCGGTCCTCCCTGGTGGCCTCGGCCTGCCACGGCGCGGTGAAGAGCGCGTGTAGGTCGTCGTGCAGGTTACGCGCCCTGAGCGCTTCCCACTCGTTGACATCGAACCAGATGCCTTTACATCCCATGCACTGGTCCAGGTGAAATTCCAGACCGTGCCCGACCTTGTACTTGAACATCGTGAAGGCGCATTCGGGGCAAGGCTTCGTGGCGGCATCTTCGGCGGCTGATTGGCCGGGGGCCG
This sequence comes from Blastocatellia bacterium, assembly GCA_034665545.1. Lineage (GTDB taxonomy): Bacteria > Acidobacteriota > Blastocatellia > Pyrinomonadales > Pyrinomonadaceae > DASYML01. The sequence goes on along the minus strand of JAXDFO010000202.1, from coordinate 254 downwards.
GTTCTTTTATTTCCGGCAGGTTGTGCCCGTGCTTTTCGAGCCATCGCCAGTACTCCCTGCCGCGTATCCAGTTGCCATGGCAGTTCGCGCACGCGAAGGATGAAAGGTTCTCTTCAAGACTGCTCTCGACCAGGACTTCGGATTGACAGACAGGACAGTTCATATACCTTTTATCTTCGACCCCCTTGTTGAGAGATGCCGGGAAGTGAGATGCATCATTGCGAGATGAGACCGCCTCCCACTCCCATGTTTAA
>JAXDFO010000201.1:0-23276 GCA_034665545.1 Blastocatellia bacterium | reverse complement strand
TTTATCGGAGGGAACGGCGCGCATGAGACCGTGGCAGGCTATGCGCTTTGGGCCGCGTATTTTAAGACGGCATTACAACTCCTTGGATTGCAGTGAGAGTTCTATGTCCGTGCTCACGGTTGAGGCGATGATTAGAAGTGGCCATCAGGTTCGTAGACAAAGACGTTGTAGAAACAGATGAGGCTCAAACAGAGACAAAAAGAAGCCCTGCTCGCGTGGATCTCCGAAGGTCTGCAAAGCAACGAAATCAACCAGCGGGCTAGTATCTTCATGCCGCCTTTTAAGGTGAGCCGCGCCCAGGTTGATTACTACCGGCAGTCCCGGGGCACGAAGATTGAAGAGATTAAAGAGCAGGCGGAAAGGAGCGCGCTCAAATCCGGCTTTGCTCTCAAAGAAAGGCGCGTGGAGGCCCTCAACTCTCTCGCAGAGATGCTGCATGAGGATCTGACGACAGGCAAAGGGTTGTGGCTCGACGACGTGAAAATGATCGGCTCCGGGGAATTCAGCGAGCGGATTGAGTTTGAATCATTCAACTCTAACGAAGTTTCGACGTTCCGAGGCGTGCTCGATGACATCGCCAAAGAGGTCGGCGACCGGCGGCAGAAAGTTGACGTAAAGGTTAATGCGCGTGAAGCTCTGGCAGAACTACTGGGCGTTCCTCTTGACGAGTTGCCTGCCACTGACAATGCTCACTCGTGAGGAGGCAGTCGCACGTATCCAGCAGCTACCGCCTGACCAACAGGCGGAGGCCGCGCAGCTTGCCTTAAAGGTCTACGGTCCCGCGCCGCAGACAAACCGTTTCGCTGAGACACGTTATGATCCTGCCGCCTACATTAAAAAGTATCTGGGCTGGGAGCCTTGGAGCGGAGACGAAAATCATCCTGGTCAGCAGCAGGTGATTGATGCTTACGTGCTTGCGCTTCGGCAGCAGCACGAGCGCAAAGCGTATGAAGCAGGCTTTCTATCTGAAGAAGACGCGGCGTATTGCCCCTGGTTGAAACCCGGCCCCGTGAGCGCCGCCGATCTCCAGTACTGGCAGCCCAGACAGACAATCAAAAATCGCATCCGGTTGGAGGCGGGCCACACCGTCGGCAAAACCAAGTTAATAGACGGCCTGGTCAACCATTTCTTCGATCACTTCACACCCTGCGTTGGATACTGCTTTGCTCCTACGGGCGAGCAGATACACGATCTCCTTTTTAAGGAGATCAAGTCGGACCGGCGCGGCAAAGGATTGCCGGGCAGAGTCATGGATTTAGAGATCAGGGTAGATGACGAGCACTTCATCAAAGGCAAGGCAACTAACAATGCCAGCGGCTCAGGGACCGAGCGAGCGCAGGGACAGCATGGGAAATATAATATATATGCGCTTGATGAAGCCGAGGGCATTGCTGACTTTGTTTGGAATGCCATTGATTCCATGACTTCAGGCGGCATCTCGATTGTCTTCATGTCCGCCAACCCGCGAACGCGCTCATCGAAGTTTCACAAACAGAAAAATAACTCGAACGTCAAGAGTTTTCGTATCAGTTGCATCCATCACCCGAACGTTGTGGCGGGTCGTGAGGTGGTGCCCGGCGCAGTCAAGCGGCAGTACGTCGAGGAGATGATCGAGAAGCATTGTGAGGTCGTCACGGAGCACTCCGAAGATGATCACACATTTGATCTTCCTTTCCCCGTCATCACGAAAGACGGCACGCATCCGGCGGGAACAATCTTCAAGCCTAACGCGGAGTTTCTCTTCCGAGTGCTCGGCATCGCGCCGGCGAACATCTCCGATAAAAACCTAATTACGGTCGGGCGCTTCGAGGGGGCCTGCAAACGCGAAGCACCCGTCGAGGACCCGCAACGCGCGCGCATGGGCGTGGACGTGTCTCGCTATGGCCGCGACTACGGCACGCTCTATATCCGCCACAGGGGCCGGGTATGGCGTGCCGCGCAGTTCTGGCAACAGGATACAAACGAATATGCGCGCGTCATCAAGGACGAGGCGCTGAAACTCGCAAAGCAGGGCGTGAAAAGTCTGCACATTCGCGTTGATGGTGGCGGCGGCTTCGGCGGCGGCGTTATTGACAAGTTGAAGAACGATACCGAACTGCGCGGCGCGTTCACGGACTTCCGCGTCTATGAAGTGCATTTTAATGCCACAGCCCAGGACGAAAAGTCTTATCACGATCTCATCACGCAAGCGATGGCCGAAGCAGCCGAGACCTTGAAAGGTATCCGCATCGAGAGACCGCCGGAGACACTCGAAGCGGACCTCTGCGAGCGTCTCTACGAGTGGGTGAACCACAAGGGCGTTGACGTTAAGAAGCTCGAAACGAAGCTTGAATTTCGCAAGCCGAAGCGTTTGGGTCGCTCACCCGATGACGGCGACGGCTTTGTTTTATCTGTCGCGCCCGACTTTCTCTTCAAGACCAGGGAGGTCGGCTCCCTTGAGTTCAGGATATAAATCATGATTGAAAACGCGAGTAATAAACCGAGCTTTAGATGCAAGGCGTATGCTGCGATGGCGCGCGCCTGGACCATCGTCAGGGATGTCTCGAAGGGAACGCTGAACCTGCGCGACAAGGGCAAGGTTTATCTGCCTCAGTTTCCCGCCGAGCACGACAATGACTACAAGGTTCGCACCGGCGCGGCCACACTATTCAACGCCTACGCGCGAACCGTACAGGGCCTCGTCGGCATGGTCTTTAAGAAGAATCCCGTCTTGTCAACAGACGTGCCTCAACAGATCAAGGATCACGCAGAGAACATTGACCTGGCAGGCTCGCATCTCGACGTGTTCGCCAAAGAGGCATTCACGGACCTCTTCGACGGCCACGTATTCTTTCTCGTTGACATGCAGAAGGCGCTGGGGCCAGGCGCGACGCTGGCAGACGAGTTGAGAGCGGGAATCAGGCCCTACTGGGTCAAGTACAGCGCCGCGCAGGCGATCAACTTTCGCACGGCGAACATCAACGGTCAGAAGGTCGTCGGACAGATTACATTTGAGGAAGAAACCTCTGTTGAGGATGGTAATTACGGCGAAAAGTGCGTCATGCGTTATCGTACCTTTAGGCTCGTGCCCTATTCAGACGCGGCTTCCCGCGAGACCAGTTACGCAGTGGCGTGGGAACTGTTAGAGAAGCAGAAGGACGCAAGCACCGGCCAGGAGACTTTCGCTACAATAGATTTTGGCGTCGTGCCTAACTTCACCCGCATCCCCGTGGCCGTGGCATACGGCAAACGCACGGGCTTTCTCGAAAGCCAGCCTCCCCTGCTGGACCTCGCACTTCTCAATATCAGCTATTTTCAAAAGCGCAGCGATTATGACGGGACCTTGCACAAGTGCGGGTTTCCGATTCCAATTTTTAAAGGGATTGAAGAGGACATCAAAAAGATAGAGGTTGGCTCAGGGCTTGGCGTGCGAATCCCGGCTGACGGCGACGCGAAGTATCTTGAGCCGGCGGGCACATCACTTGACGCTGCTCGCCTGGACTTGCAGGACCTGCGCGGCGAGATGGCGACTTTAGGTCTCTCCGTGCTGGCCGGCCAGCCTAATGTTGAGAAGACGGCGACAGCGAGCGTTATTGATTTCTCGCAGGAGTCATCGGAACTGGAGACGATGGTGCGCTCGATGAGCGACGCGCTGGAACTTTGCTGTGATTTTCATGCTCAGTATCTGGGCCTGGGCGAAGATAAAGGCGGCTCGATTAGTCTCGGCTCGCACCTGAAGAACATGCGGCTCAGCCAGGCGCAGATTCAGACCTACAGCAACATGGCGAAGGAAAGCCAACTCTCGCACCTCACGCTCTGGGAGATACTTCAGAATTCGGATGCGCTGCCGGATACGTTCGAGGCAAAAAATGAGGAGCAGAGGCTGAAGAACCAGCAGGCGACATTTGGCGTCCAGCCCCCTAATCCGTCTGACAATGGCGGCGTGCCCGGCGGCGCAGGAGCAGGACAATGAAACTCAGGATAGTTAGCGACGGCACGCGCGGGCACAAATTGAATCGCTAGAGGCGCGCGCCAAGCATATTCTTTAATCTCCGCCTATGCTTCCTCGCGCGCGGAGCCACCCCTCCGAAAATTTAATCCTCACTTTCCATTAATCTCCACGCTGACATGAAGGCCGCGCTATTGGTCGTGGCGAATTCCGTCCGGCGGTGCCGGCGTAAAACATTTGGAGCGGTGCTCGAATGGCTAAGTTCAAGTTTAAGAAGGTGACGAAGCTCGACGAGGTGCCGGAGGCATATCGCGGAGTTTACGTTGAAAAAGATGGCGGGTTCGGAGTCGATCCGGCGAAGCTCGAAGATTTCGAGTGGGACGACAAGGAAGAGTTGTCCGGCGCGCTGGAGCGCGAACGCAAAGAGCGAAAGGACGCCAAGGCCGCGCTTGAAAGGTTTAAGGATCTTGACCCTGACAAGGCGCGCGAGGCGCTCGATAAGCTCCAGAAGCTCGAAGAAAAGAAGCTGATGGACAAGGGCGAGTTCGACCGTCTGCTGACAAAGCGGAAGGAAGAGTTCGACCTGGCCGAGGCGGAACTGAAAAGGCAACTGGCGGAGCGTGACTCACGGCTCGACAACTACGAGTTGATTAACCCCATCAGGGACGCTGCCCTCAAGGCAGGCGTTCTCCCGGAAGACATCGAGGATGTGCTGAAAATCACCTCGCACCGTTTCAAGCTCGACGAGAACCGCAAGCCGGTTGTCCTCGATAAGGACGGCGACGTGAGCAGCGCTCTGACGGTTGAAAAGTTCTGGGCCGAAGAGTTCAAGACGCAAAAGCCGAAGTTCTACGGGGCTTCGGGCGCAGGCGGGAGCGGCGCTCCGGCGGGCGGCACTGGCGGCGGTTCTGGCGGAGCCAAAACCGTCAAGCGCGACGCGTTCGAGAAGATGGCGCCAGTAGATCAAGCGGCGCACTTCAAATCGGGCGGCTCCGTCGTTGACTAAGCCGCGCTCTTAATGGGGGCACCGGCACTTTCCCAAGAAGGAAACATTTGTAATGTCCAACACATTAACCAACCTGATACCCGACCTCTATTCGGCCATCGACGTTGTGTCGCGCGAACTGGTCGGATTCATCCCCGCGGTCACGCTCGACGCATCTGCCACGCGCGCCGCCGTCGGTGAGACGATTCGCGTGCCCATCACGCCTGCCGCCGCAGCGGAAGACGTGACGCCGGGGACGACCCCGCCCGATACAGGCGACCAGGCGATTGGCAACGCGCAGCTTTCGATTACCAAGGCGCGCACCGTGCCCTTCCGCTGGACGGGCGAAGAGCAGAAGGGCTTGAACAACGGCCCCGGTTACGCAAGCATCCGCGTGCAGCAGATCGCGCAGGCGATCAGAACGCTCGTCAACGAGGTTGAGAGTGACATCGCCCTCCTGTACAAGAAATCTTCGCGGGCCTACGGCACGGCTGGCACTACGCCCTTCGCGTCGAACCTGTCCGAAGCCGCGCAGGTCCTCAAGATTCTTAAAGACAACGGCGCGCCGGAAGGCGACCTGCACCTCATCATCGGCACGACCGCAGGCGCCAACATGCGCAGCCTCTCTCAGCTTAGCAAGGCCAACGAGGCGGGCGATGACAGCATGCTTCGCCAGGGCGTCCTGCTGAACCTGTTCGGCATGATGATCCGCGAGTCGGCCCAGGTGAAGACCCACGTCATTGGAGCGGGCGCGAGCTATCAGGTGAACCATGCGGCTTATTCCATCGGCGACACGGACATCACCGTTGACACCGGCTCCGGCACCATTGTCGCGGGCGATGTTGTGACGGCTGCCGGAGACGCCAACAAGTACATCGTCGGCACCCCGCTGGCGGCGAACGTCTTCTCGCTCAATAAGCCGGGCCTGCGTGCCGCGTTGGCCGATAACGCCGCGCTGACCGTTGGCGCCGCTTATACGGCGAACATGGCCTTCCACAGAAGCGCAATGGTGCTGGTCGCGCGTCCTCCGGCACTCCCGGAAGAGGGCGACATGGCGGAAGATCGCATGCTCGTCACGGACCCGCGTTCCGGCCTCGTCTTCGAGGTCGCGATGTACAAGCAGTATCGCCGCATCCGCTACGAGATTTCTCTCGCGTGGGGCGCGTCGAACATCAAGTCGGAACACACGGCCACTCTGCTGGGCTAATTCGAGGCCAGCCAGCGCGCTGGTCTGGCGTGGGGCGAGTTTGAACGCTCCTCTCGCTCGCGCTAGACCAGCGCAAGTTTTTCGAGGTAGACGATGCTCTTAGAAACAGTGAAGGTCCAGCATCCGACCGTGCCAGGTGATTACACGATCATCAACACCTCGGATTTCAACCCGGACGCTCACAAGCTCTTCGTGGAGGCAGGGGCGCCGCCCGCGCGCGGTGTCCCGCAGGAAGAGTCAACCGTCGTCGCGCGGCGTCGCGCGGCGTCGCGCAGCAAAGCGGCTGAGGGCGAGTAATGGCGGACCTGGAAGATGTGGAAATCGTCGTGGTCGCCGAGATCGTGGAAGAGAATTACCAGGCGACGCGGTATTACTGTCAGCATTTGACCGATGGGCAGATAGCGTCTCTCAGGCTCGACCTCGTCACGTGGGGCGACATCCGGGACAAGCACCTCAAAATCAAGGGCGGCAAAGACGGCGTAGACCTCGACAACGAGCGCAAGCGCGCGGCCATTCGCCGTCGGCTGAGGCTCATGCTACTCCTTGAAGACGTGGGCAGTGTCGGCATCAGGATGGTCCGAGGATGAGCGAGTATGGTGACGCCATCGCGGATGCTAGACACGAACTGGCCGAGGCGGCTCCTGACTTCCTGCCGAACCGCTGCACGATTCTGAGGAGAACACTCTCCGATGACGGGCGCAGTGGGAAAGCGGAAAGTTACGCGGAAGCTGCTTCGGATGTCCCTTGCCGGATCGTTTTGCTTCCAGTTCATCTGCTAAATATGCTCGTTGGTGAGAGCGTTAAAGAGCAGGGTCGTTTCAACGTAGAGCTGCCCTACACCATTGAAATTCTTGAGTCAGATCGCTTGTTGATAAAAGGGATAACATACGTCATATCAGGCCCAACCAATGATACGAGCGATGCTTTGCTTCGAGTTCTACTCGTGACGAAGTTGAAAGCAGTTTGAAAGGTCCTTGAATGAGCGTCACCTCAGAAGCCGTGCGCAAGTTTCTCCAGGCCGACACCGGCGCTGGCGGCGTGATGGCGCTTGCAAAGGATGTCTATGACACCTTTGCGCCGGAGGGGTCGGACGGCCCTTACGTTCTGGTCAGAGTGCAGTCTCCGGCGATTCCCAGCTACACAGTAGGAGGAGACGGCACGCCATACCTTGAGGAGTCCGTTATCGCCACTGAGGTTGTGGACCAGAATCTTTCAGCCGCGGCGGCAGAAGACCTCGCGGCGCGGATCAAGACGGTGATGCAGGACGCGGCGCTTGAAATCAGCGGGCAAGAAACTCTGTGGTGCAGGTGGAGGTCAGACCTTGACCACATGACCATCGAGAACAAACTCCCCTTTCAGCACAAAGGTCAACTCTGGAACGTGAAGGCCGGACCGGCAGAATGAAAGAAAAATTCAGAATTGTGGATGGCATACACTTCGGCGACGACGACATTCGTGCCGAAGCAGGCGAAGAGCGCGATGATTTGCCGCCGCAGTCAATCGAGTGGTTGCTTGAGGCGGGACACATCGAGCGCGTTGCCCAACCCTCTGAGAGACTGACTGGAGTACAGCGTAAAGGGAGGGCGACAAAGAAATGACCGCTTCGATCTACAGCACCGTTAAATACTTAGTGGATAAGTATGACCTCACCCCCTTCTTCAAAGCCGCGAAGCCGCAGCGCATGTGCGATCCGCTCGAACATACCACGCTCGCCAGCGGGACGGCCCGCGAGCACCTGCCGGGCCTGGTCAGTGGCACCCTTTCCGCAGAGGGATTTTTCGACGCCTCGACGGGCGGCTCGGAAGATGTTCTACGCACGGCGCTCGGCAGCGCCACAAAAAAAATCACGACCGTCTTTGACGATAACTCAGTCGGCAGCGAAGCCAAGCTCCTCAATGCCGATGAGACCAAGTATGCCTCCACCATTCAGCCTGCGCAGCTCAAGCAGATAAATGGGGAGTTCGTGTCTAACGATGGCGGCATCGAGTCTGGCGTCGTGCTGCATGAATTAAAAGCAGAGACCGCGACCGGCTCCAGCGCGAGCGTGGACAACAGCGCGGCTTCTACCAATGGCGGCGTCGCACACCTGCACGTGACCGCGATCTCCGGCGCAGGCGCTTCTATCACGGTCAAGGTCCAGCATTCCGTTGACGGGTCAACCTGGGTGGATCTGGTGACATTCACAGCCGCGACCGCGACTACGCAAGAGCGGATTGAAGTCACCGGGACAGTTTATGAATTCTTGCGCGCCACGCGCGCGATGAGTGGCACAACGCCCTCAGTCACACACGCGGTCGCATTTGCGCGCCGCTAAACCAAGCGATTTATTTCAATAGAGGAGTTAATCATGGGAGCTTCAATCGGCAAGGGCGCACTCATCAAATTGGACGACACCACCGGCACGCCAGTAGACCTGAGCAGTCATCTGGTGGATATCAAGCCAACGCGACAGGCGGACAGTTTAGAAACCACGGTGGTTGGAGGCGTGGACCCTTCGAAGACGCACATCCCGGGTCTGCTTGACGGCGAGTCTGCTTTGTCCGTGCTCGCCAATGCGACCACGCGCGCGCTCATCAACGCTCTCTTCAGCGCGCGTTACACGGGCACGCTGGAGATTGGGCCCGATGGCTCAACTTCAGGTCTCACGAAAGAAACCGTCGAGTGCTTCATCACGAAGTTTGATGAGGGGCTAACGGCTGGTGGCCTCAAGAAGTTGGACATCACCTTGAAGTACACCGGCGGCTATACAGTCGGCGCATACGCATAGTCCCCATTTGCCTTTTGGATTCGTCGCACGCGCGACGGCTCCCGGCGGCGGGTTGCGACCTGTTACAGGCCAGCGAGAAACAGGCACCTCAATGGCTTCTCCAGACAGTCATTGAGGTGCCTGACTTTGAACAGCAGAGTGTGATTATGAGTCTTCAAGATTTTTTGAATCGAACAGAGCCGCTTGAGTTTCAGTTTGACGGACAAACCATGCGGGCAAACATCTACTCGCTCGGCCCCGACCGCTGGCCCCTGGAAGAAAGACGGAAAGTCCGGGCTGTGGCCCAGCGCCTAACCGCCCTTCAGGAGGCGAGTGCCGATGAATTCGAGCGCGAGGAGGCGCTGATCGCATACGCGCGCATCTACCTCCCGCGCATGGTCGCCTCTCTCGGAGTGAAATCTGAGGGCGAGGCGGAGCCGCCGCAAGTAGAGCCGCTGACGGATGACAACGTGGTCGCGCTCGGCGACGTGCTCTTGCTGCGCCTGCGCAACGTAGTGGATGCGCATCACGAGAACCCTACCAATGCCGAGACATCGCCCGGTGGCTCGGCACAAGAGGAGACCCCACAGCTTCCGCCGGAGACGACCTCGTAAAGCCGCCTCCGCCGGAGTACCTGGCGATGCGGCGGCTGCGCGTCGCGGCGAAATATTTGGATTCGAGCGTAGCGGAACTTTGGAGAATGACCAACGACGCGGGCGGCACGGACTTTATCCTTCGCGCCTGCGCTTACGCCAAAGCGGAAGAAGAGGGCGAGAAGCTGCGAGCGAGCATTGAAGCGCAGAGAGCAGAGGTCCACGGATGAGCGTCCGGGTTGAGCGAAAATTTACTGCCCGGGAGATCACGGAAAAGATGCTGCGCCGCGCCGCGCAAGCCAACCTGGAGTCCGCCAATGAAATGGCTGCCATAATGCGCGATACGTGTCCGGTCGGTCCCGACCATCCCGACAATAGCCCACACACGCGGGACACTATCGCCGTCACTCCGAACGAGGATGGCAGAGTGACCGTCAGCATCGGCGGCGCGATTATCTATATTGAATTCGGCACGCACAGCACGCCCGCCCACCCGGTTGTCATTCCCGCGCTTGAGCGCATTAAGCGAACCCATCATCAACGGATACAGGATGCGGTGAGACTCAAGGACTAGAAAACGATGGACGGCACCCTGGAAATTCAAAAATTACTTACCGTCCTCGACGTTGATGGCCAGCGGCTCGAACGCAACATGCAAGCTGCGTTCGACAAGTCGGAACGCAAGGCGAAAGACTCTACCGACAAAATAAATAGCACTCTCGCCTCAATTGGCTCCGGCGTTGGCAAGGGCGCGAGCATGGCCCTGCGTGCTCTCTCCGGAGATTTCGGTGATGTCATTGACCTGGCGACGGGCCTCACCAGCGCCGGACTTAAACTCCTTCCCGTCGTCGGCCCGGGACTCTCGGCTGCTTTTGATCAGACGAGCGGCGCAATGCTCTCGGCTATTGATAAGGGTTTCACATACAACGACATGATGAGGCGGCAGTCTATCTCGATGACTGCACTCACTGGCGACGCGAAGCTCACGCGCACGGAACTCGAACAATTAAGCGCAGTCACATCCAAAACTGAATTCGGAAAAACTTCCATCTTCGGCGCTGCGCGCGAGATGCAGAACATGGGGCGCGAAGCGAAGATGCTTCCGGCGGATCTGCTCGGCATGGCGGCTGCGTCTTCCGCGCTTTCGGCCAGCACTGAGGAGGCCCAGGCCAGGCTCAGCGGCATGGCCTCCGCGTTCGCTAAGGTCCTCGAAATGGGCAAGGTGGGGTCGCGCGACGTGCGCCGCCTGGTCGGCTCCGGCATCCCTGTCTTCGACATCCTGGCCGAACAGCTTGGCGTGAGTAAGAAGCGCGCCGAGCAACTCGTCAATCATGAGGTGATTGACGCGGACGATTTTATCACCGCGCTCACTTCCGGCATGGCGACGCGATTCGGCACGGCATCGCAGGAGATGCTGCAACTGCTGGACGTGCAGCAAAGGAAGCTCTCCGGCGGCATGGCGGCTCTTCAAGGCAAGGCGTTCAAAGGCGCATACGATGCGACCGTGACTGGCCTTGGCGGAGTCAACCAACTCATTCGCAGTGATGCTGCCAACTCAATTGCCGCGACTCTTAATACGCAAATCTCACCCGTCACGGATTTGATTCAGAGCACGATCAAGGCCATGGAGTCGGGCGACCTCACGGGGGGCGCGCTCAAAGTCGGCCAGAGTCTGATTCACGGCGTCGAGAGCGGGATACTGGAAAAAGGAAAGGATGTTGCAGGAGCCGGTGTCAAGGTCATTCAAGGAGCCATTACCGATATTAGAGACACCTTCGGTATTCATTCGCCCTGCGATGTCACTGATGAAAAAATCGGTGTGCCAATAGCGCAGGGCATTCAGGCAGGTTTTATCAGGACCCTCACAGACACGAGCGCGATGGACGGCGCGTTGGACCAGTTCGTCCATCACGTCCAAGGCAAACTCACGTCGGCTCAGGCCAAGGCTTACGAGGCCCTCTCAAAGCTCGTCGAGCGTGAATCCGGCTTCATGCCGAAGCTGATTCAGATGTCAAAGCAGCGGGGCCTTAACCCTGACGATCTGCTCAACGTGATGGCGATTGAGTCGAGCTTTAATCCGAAAGCGCATAACAAGTTCGGTTACACGGGCCTCATGCAAATGGGCACGAAGGAGGCCATCAACGCCGGGACCACGACGAGCGCGATGTTGCAGATGAGCGGCACGCAGCAACTCGATTACATGTTCCGCTACCTTGATCAGAGGCTCGCACCTCTCGTCAAGGCAAACGCGCATATTGGTCTTGCGGAGCTCTACGCGACAGTTGGGCATGGCTCCGCGACGCTTAATCCAGATGCGACTTTTTGGAGCAAAGGCTCGAAGGGCTACGCGAATAATCCACTCTGGGATTTCAATAAGGATGGTCGCATACAGCAGTGGGAATTCGGACCGGCAGCTCAAACCAAGCTGGGCGCAGGCTCCGTGTTCACGGTCAACGGCAGCGGAGCGGTGACGGCCTCGAATCCGATGCCCGTGCGAGTCGTCGCCGTGATGAATAGCGCGCCTGAAGCGGCGCGCGGACCCGGCCCGTCTGCCGCAGGCTATTTCAACCAGGCCGTGCCCGGCCTGCTCGCTTACAAGACCCTGGGTGAAGAGGCCAAAGAGTTGGGCGGCGACTGGGATGCAACAAACAGCATTCTCAAAGACACCGGGCAAATCGTGCTTGAAGTGAAAAGCGACACGGAACTCCTCACGACTAGCACCAACAACCTGGGAACCTCTGTGCAGCAAATTCCCCTCATCCCTCTAGTTGGTGAGTTCAAACAGGTTGACGCTGCCATCACCAAAAACGTGGCGAATGTGGATAACCTGCGGAAGAAATACGGAACCTTCAGTGGCGAGGTCCTGCAAGGTCTGAAAAAGAATCTGAAGGACTTGCCTACTGGTCGAGAGGTCGTCACGAAGTTTGTCATTGACTTGCCGCACAACATTACGGACGAACTCTCACACGCGATGGATGTGGGCGCGCAACAGGGGATCGGCGCTGCCTTGCGCACAGCGGGTCTGGATTTTGCGCAACTCATCAAGCAGGCCGCCTTTCAGGAAATAGAAAAGGTGTTGACTGAGGAGTTCATCAAGCTCATCTCGTGGCTTGGCCTGTCCGTTGTTAGCGATGACGCCAACTCGACAGCGACGACGGCAAATACAGCGGCGGTCACTGCGCTGACCAGCGCGGTCGCCACTTTGACGGGCGTGATGGCATCCACGGGGGGCGGCAGCAAGGGCGGCGGATTCCTGGACCTCTTTGGTTCACTCTTTGAGGGAAGTGGCAGCGTGGGCAGCTTTGGGCCAGATGCATTCTATGGTCTGGCTACGGGCGGAGACTTCACCGGCGGCGGGCCGCTGCTGGTCGGCGAACATGGACCGGAACTGCTTTTTCCAAAGCAGCCTGGCTACGTCATGTCTAACAGCGATGTGCGTGAGAGTCTTTCCTCAAGCAAGCAGGGACAACCGCAGACAGTGAACGTCTACGTCAACGTGAAGCCGGATGCGCAACATCGAGTACGTTCATCCTCGCAAATTGCGGTTGAGGTTTATCAAGGCTCGGCAGCCGCGCGGAGGAACATGTAGATGACTGCCAACGCCTTTGAGGAAGTCAGATTCCCAGACCGCATCAGTTATGAAGCGTCGAGCACGAAGCGCTCACGCACCTCCGTCGTCACGAGCGAGGGCGGCAAGGAGAAGCGCAACCGCCGATGGCCGACGCAACTACGCGAATGGGATGCAGCACGCGGCATCAAGGAAAGCAACGACCTCATTGAAGTGCGCGACTTTCATGACGTGATGGACGGTCGCTGCACCGGCTTTCGCTTCAAAGATTTCACCGATTATCAAGCGTTCAATGAGCATCTCGACACGAGCGGCGGCGGGCCCACCTATCAACTGAGGAAGGCAGCGCGAGCGGGCAGCCTCGTCAAGTGGCGCAAGATCATAAAGCCGGTCGCGGGCACCGTCGAGCTAACCCTGAACGGCCAAGCAGTGCAACTCATTTCTGATGGCGCGAGCGGGAGCGATATACCTCTCTTTGGCGAAGAGACGTTCGGCGATACCGAACTCATCACCGTGCCGACCGCTCGCGTGGATTTTACGACCGGCATCATCACCTGGCTCTCAACTCCTCATCCGGGAGCAGATGACATCCTGCTCGCAACCTTTGAATTCGATGTGCCGGTTCGGTTCGGTTCCGATGAGATTACGGTGAAGCCCGCCGGGCCCGGGGCCTGGTCCTGGGGTTCGATACCCATTAAGGAGGTGAGACAGTAGATGCCGAGAACAATCTCAGCCGAATTTCTGGCGCAGATACAAGCTGAGGCTACCTCCTTCGCCGGATGCATCCTCATTACTCCTCTGATTGGAGACCCCGTCGGCTTTACCAATCATGAAGAAGACATCACGTTTGAGGGGCAGACCTACTCCGCGAGCCCGGGCATGAGCGTCACGGAGTTCGCTTCCTCGTACGGCTATGCCGTAGACAACCTGGAAATCAGCGGAGTGTTCGACGAGCAGGTCACAAAAGATGACTGCCAGGGCGGCGTCTATGATGATGCCGAATGCCTCATCTTCCTGATTGATTACGAGAATCACTCTTACGGCAAGATGATTTTGCAGCGCGGCACAGTCGGCAACTTGCCTCAGGAAGAGGGGACTGAACGCTGGACCTTTGAGCTACGTGGCCTCTCACAACAACTCCAGCAGAACGCAGGGGAGACGACCGGCCCGAACTGCCGTGCAGACCTCGGAGATGAGAGATGCAAGATTGACCTGGAGGAGGGCACGCATCCTCTGTACGGCATCCCCTATCACTTCACCGCGACGGCGAATGCTGACGGCACGCGCTTGCAGTTCGTGGCGACCATTTCCGGCGTGACTATCCCGGCGGGCTATTTCGAGACTGGGAAACTCATCTGGACAGGCGGCGTGAACCTCAACCAGAAGAGCGAGGTGAAGACTCATACGGTTGCCGGAGACGTGCATACCATCATGCTGCAAGACCCTCTGCGCTCGACGATTTCTGAAGGGGATGAGTTCAAGGTTTATCACGGCTGCAAGAAACGACTCCAGGATTGTGTCGACAAGGAGAACGTGGACAACATGAGGGCCGAACCTCATCTCATCGGCATCATCAGCATGCTGAAGACTCCGAGGGTTTGAAGATTCAATTTCGCGCAGATGAAATACGCGCAGATGAAATAATTAATTATGACTGGCTACGACGTAGTAACACAGGCCAAAAAATATTCAAGAGTGCGCTTCAAACATCAGGGGCGCACGAGTAGCGGCCTTGATTGCGTCGGCCTCATCCTTCGCGTCGGCGTTGACCTTGAATTATTACCCCCTGAACTTTTGCCCGTCGGTGACGGCTGCCTGGTGCCCGCGTACAATGCGCGTCCTCATCCCAAACTGTTCGCACTCGTCGCCAGGTACGGAGATAGAGTGCCGATGGAGATGGTTGATGTAGGCGACGTGATGCTTCTACATCTTGATACTCCCGACAGACGCCCGGAACATATCGCTATCAAAACGAATCGCGGAATGATTCACGTTCATCCCGGCAGCTCAATCACTCGCATCACAGAGCACTCGATTGACCTGGAATGGGAGCGGCGAATCTTGTGTGCGTTTCGTTTTAGGGGGATAGAAGCGCATGGCTAAGTTCGCCGTTTCAGCCGCGGAGATAGCCGGCGGCGTCGCGCTGACAGCCTTCGGCTTTCCCCAGTTCGGCGTGCCGCTCATCGGCATGGGCGTCAGTTCGGCGCTCTCGACCGCGCTGACACCCGGCCTGCCCAAAGTGGACAATGCGCGCGCTGTTGACCCCCGCGTCCAGGGTAGTTCCTATGGCGTCTTCATCCCGCGCGGTTATAACGCTGTTGAGAACGCCGGGCAGGTCATCTGGGCCACCAAGGAGTTTAAGGACACTCCGTCGGTGACTCCTGGACAGGGCGGCAAACACCCGACTCCTCAAACCACAAACCACATTTATTCCCGCTCGTTTGGAATCCTCTTCGGCGCTGCACCTCCGGGCGGAGCGCACGCCATCACGCGCATCAAGTTCGACGAGAAGGTCTTTTATCAGGGCACTGCCACTGGCGAAGTTGTCACGAGCAACATGCACCTCTACATGGGCACTGAAGACCAGATGCCCAACAGTTGGTATGAGGCTGATGTCGGAGTCGGGAAAGCCCCTGCACATCGCGGCTACGTGATGGGATTCTTTCAGGATATTGATTGCGGTCCCTATGGAGACCGCATACCGCAGGTTCGCGCGGAAATCGTCTATACGGATGAGGCCGGACTGGACCAGATAGCCGCGATGGAATGTGGGCTGGTCGGCCTTGGCCCTTCGGACCTGGATGTCACCCAACTCGCTTCCGATACCCCGGAGGGCTATCTGGTCACGCAACAAGCTCCCGTGCGCCAGAGTTTGGAGCAACTCGGCCTCGCCTTCCAGTTCGGCGGCGTCGAGGTGGACGGCGTGATTCGGATGGTCAAGCGTCCGCAAATTTCTCTCGCCACGGTTCCCTATGATGACCTGGGAGCCTATGAGGAAGATGAGGCGGTTGACTCTGACCAGCAGACTCCGGCGCTGGTTGCGACGCGCACGCAGAGCCTGGAGATTCCCAAAAGCGTGACGGTCGTCTATTTCGATAAAAACAGAGATTACGAGGAAGGCTCACAAACCTACTCGCGCCAGATATTCAATTCGCAGGGCGTCTCAACCCAAACCTTCACCCTGGTGATGACGCCGAACCAGGGCAACCGGTTAGCCAAAGTCATCGCCGTCACGAACTGGACCGAGCGCACGCCCTTCAAGACCAGCCTACCACCCGAATACGCAATTTATACCCCTGGCGATGTGCTGACCGTTCCGACCAAGGACGGCCATCTTTATGATGTCTTCATCGGTAAATCGAACTTTGCCGCGCCGGGCGTCGTGCGTATCGAGGGCGCGGAGCAGATTGCTGAAGCCTACGACCAGGTGGGTGAAGGCGATGCCGGAGGCGACGCTCCGACGGGCGGCTCCGTGGACGACCCAGGCGATGTGGACCTCTGGCTAGGCGATTACCCGGCGCTCTTTGATAAGCAGGTCGGAAGGCTCGGCTTCTACATCGCGGGTAAGAGCGCGAACCGGCGCGGCTTCGGCCTCTATCGAGACCTGGACGGAGCGGGCAACTGGCAGGCGCTGGCGACCGTGCCGAACAACGCCACCATGGGGACGCTCTCCAGCGCCCTCGCTTCAGGCTCAGGCATTGACACCACGCACCACTTCGATGTGCAGCTTGACGCTGCGGGCTCTCTCTCCTCAATCACCGACACGGCCTTTGGAAATACGGAGACGGCCAACCTGGCCGTCATCGAGCAGGGCAGTTTGAAAGAGGTGGTCCAGTTCCGCGATGTCACCGATTTGGGTTCGGACGCATACCGTTGCGCGCACATCAAGCGCGGCCTGCGCGGCACGACTCCTCAGAGTTTTACGAGCGGAGCAAAGTTCATCCTGATAGATGGCTCCATAGGATTCGTGGAAGTCAATCAGAACGAACAGGGAATTCCATTCAATCACCGAGCCTTATCGCCCGGACAAACTATCGCGGCAGGCACGGATGTTTCTTTCACCTGGACAGGTGAAATTATTGATAACACGGGCGTCTTTGACGAGGTCAATAGTTCGGGAGATGTCCTGGCTGGAAACGATGTCAACGCCGGTGGTGATGTAGTGGCGGGCGGAGTAATCCACGCCGCAGGGAAGTTGAAAACAGACGATGACGCGGAAATCTCAGGCAATGCAAAAGTAACGAGCAAGGTGTTGGCTACCGGCGGGCTGGGAGTGGGCAATTCAGCCAGCGCTTCTACGCCCGGCACCGTCATCAAGAAAATGCAGGTATTCGATGCAAGCGGTGCCTCGCTGGGCTACATGGCGATTTACGACAACATAGCTTGATGGTTAAGCGACACAAACTCTGGGTGTGTATCCCAGCTAAGAGAAGGTGAGAATGATGAAGAAAATATTTATCTCTTTTGTGGTGATATTGTTGTGGGCCGTCGCGGCCTTCGCGCAGGACCAACCGGGCACGGTGAAGTTTCCGACCGCACTGGATTCGCAGGACAGCCTGGTGCGTGCGTCGAATAATGCGCGCACGTCGCTCTCGGCAGGAGTTCTGAGCACGGCAACCAGTATCGCGGTCGGCTCGACCTCCAGCTTTCCATCGAGCGGCCTCGCCATGAGCGATAGCGAGATATTCCTTTACACGTCCAAAGATACTACGCACTTTCTAGGAGTCACGCGCGGTGCCGACGGCACGACCGCCGCGAATCACGACGCGGGCGCAAGCGTGCGCCAGGTGGATGCGGCGCTTTATCACAACACATTGGCCTCTGCGCAGGTTGCCACTGAAGCGAAACTCGGCTCCGGCGCGTCAACTCCTGCGCTGAATAAAGTGTTGGTCGGCACAGGTGTGGGCAGTTCAGGATGGCAGAGCCAGCCCGTGCTTGATGGAACAAACTTCACTCAGGTTGAGCGACCTCTAACCTTCGGCGCGCCTCTCTCTCGCTCTACCAATACGATTTCAATTCCGGCGGCGAGCGGCTCACAGAACGGCTACCTGTCGTCCGGCGACTGGACCACTTTTAACCAAAAGCAGGCCGCGCTCGGCTACACGCCTGTGCGGCCCTCGTTGAATCTCTCCGATGTTGCCGATGCGCCGACGGCGCGCACTAACCTGGGCCTCGGCTCGATTGCGACTCAGAGTGCGTCGGGCGTCAATATCACCGGCGGAACGCTCACGGGCATTACCTGTGTAAGCTGCACGGGCCTCGGCTCGCCTGCGAGCGCAGGCACGACCAGCACCGGCAACGTGACGATGGCCTCTGATACAGATGCGAGCGGTGGCGGCGACATTATTTTCCAGACCGGCGGCGTCACGCGCGGCAGTTGGAACGCGGACGGAACGTTCACCTTCAACCGGCTCGACGCTGCCACGAAGACAAGGCTGTTCGGTAAGGTCATCAATTTGCTGATGGATTGTGTGACCGGGGGCAGCGGTACAGACCTGAGTCCCTGGACCGGGTGGACCTCGTGCATTACTGGCAGCGTGGGCGGCGACACGATTATTGCCCCAAAAGGCTCTTACGGCTTTTCCACCGCGCCTAATTGGGCCAAAGGCGTGGGCAACATTTACTTAGGCAACGGCTCGAAGCTCATCTTCACGGGAACGGGGAAGGCGGTTGATTTCACTGGCGGCTCGTATGGCTCCGTGTTCCGAGACTTTGAAATTCAGGGCAACACGAATTGCACGGTCGGCCTCAACGTGGACTCAGTTTTTGCTTCCGAGTTCACCAACATCATGATTCACGATTGCACGCAATACGGTGTCAAGTTAGGCTGGAACTCCGCCAACACCTTTGCGCGCGTGCGCGTCTCCTACAATCAACCGGCTCACCCGCAAGTTGTTCCTGCGGTCGGCTTCTACTCCGGCGATTCCGTTGCCAATCCGGGCGCGACCAACCAGCGCAACACTTTTACGGAGTGTGCTGTGGAAGGCGTCTCAGGAGTCGGCGGAGAGTTTCACCAGTTTTACCAGGGAACCTTCAACGGGGGCACGTTTCAGGAGAATGGTAGCGTGGGCTTGTGGCTCACGAACACGGCGGACGGCAACACAGTTATCGGAACGGACAACGAGAATAACGATGTCGCTTCGGGTAATAATCTTGAGTTTGTGATTGATGGCGCGCACAACCATCTGAGCGGCGTTTATTCGGTTGGGCAAATCTACATTCAAGGCAACACGAACATCGTTGATGGGGCCAATGCCTACATCGGTACGCTTCAAGTTCAGACGGGCGCGACGGAAAATGTTCTCTACGCCGACTTTCATGACAGCTTTATCAACTCCGGCACGCGCACGATGGGCCGGGTGCGCAATCAGCACGCGACCAGCCCGGCGGACCCCAACTACGGCAAGATTGTTGACTTGCTTGTGCCCGTCGGAAAGGCGTACCTAAGAACCTCGGCCCCTGGCGTCGTAGAATCCAGAAGCGAGGACGGGGCCTCGCAAGGGCAATTCGATGGCGCGGCCTATCAGATTGCAGGCTATCCTGTCGTATTATTTGGCGGCTCCGCGCCGACGGGGTCATGCACGGCAGGTATTTATCTGAAACTTGGAGGCGGGGCGGGCACGACTCTGTACGTCTGCGAATCGGGCGCGTGGGTTGGGAAGTGAAGATGGAAGGGGCCGCTATTCTTTAAGTGCAAGGATTATATCCTGATAGCTCAAGTAGCGGTCCCTTCCGCACCATGAGCCATAATCGAGTCTCTTAATGTGCAGGCCGGCGCTGCGGTAGAGTTCATGAACCCACACCTCATCATAGGCAACTGCGCCCTCTGGATTTTCTTGTGAGGCGATGCGATAGCCGCCACAATCAAACTTAAAATCAATCGTGCTGCGCTTCGTCTCGATGAGTCCGAGAGATTCATCGTTGAGCAGAAAGTAAGTGATGAGGCATCGCCCGCCGCTCTTGAGCACGCGATTGACCTGTGCGAGATAATTCGTCAATTCCGGCGGGAACATGTGCGTGAAGACAGAGCCGAGCGTGACGAAATCAAATGACTCATCCTCAAAAGGGAACTGGTACTCACCGGGCTGGATACGCCCCTGCGGGTTGTATAGTTGATTGAAAACGTCTACGTGATGAAAGTGAAAGTTGGGATAGTCCGGGGTGATTTTCTCGCTGCACCATTCAATGCCCGCCTGTGTTATGTCAATCCCCTCATAGCGTCCGCGCTCGCTCAAATATTGTGTAAGCGGCAACGTCTTTCTGCCTATACCGCAGCCAACGTCTAATATCGTCTCGTCGGGCTTTAATCCGGCAACCTCTTGAAAGATGCGCAAGTATTCATCGCCCTGCGCTTTGAAGTCGTCAAGCGATGCTAGGCCGTCGAACATGCTGCTCACCGGTGGAACGTAACGGGCAAGCGCACCGAATAGCTCGGCGCGCCGCCTACGCTCTCTATAGCCTCTGATAGAGTGTTGAATAGGTTGTGGCAATATGCTGCGAAGTGAGTTTTTTATATTCATACGATGGACATGCGCCGCGTCTTATAATGTCCATTATGTTTATTAAATATCGTTATGTCTTAATATTCATAAGTGAATAGTTCATTGTGTGAACGTTTTATCGGACTCCGCATCAATCCTCATATCCGAGAAGTCTAAGGGCAGTCTCGTAGAGAGCTTCACCAACTCCTCAAACTGAATCTTATTTTCATGCGCCAGATAATAGACGGCCAACATTATGGCTTGCTCCCAGGTGATGCGCTCGGACCGGAGGGTGAGCGCGTTGCGGACAATCGGGTTGTCAAGGCCCAAACGTTCAATTGCCTCTTTGAGCCTGTCCAGGTTCGGCGCTTCAATCATGAGTTTCTCTTACCTCGAAGATAGAGCGCGTGCGCGCTCAAGGTTGAAAATTTTCAACCTTGCTTTTGGCGCGTCGCCTGCGCTGAGCCGCTCTGAGCTGCGTCCGTCTCTTGTCCGAAGGGTCGTCAACGCGCGGGCGGCCGCCGTTCTGGCCCTTCCGCTTCGACCTTACACTTCCGGCCTCGCTGGCGGCGCGCGCCTGCCGGGCGATTCTGGCGGCGGCCGCCTGGATAGCATCCACATGCTCAGGCGAGGCGAGCGCGCCCCTGCCGGGCGTGAGCGAGGCCGCCCACAGGACGAACTTGCCGACCAGTTCTCTTTCCGTGATAGAATCTGCCACAGTTCGTATCTCCTATTTTTACGAACAGAGAGAGGCTGCGGCGGGTGTGCGCTCGTCGCAGCCTCTCAATTGCTCACGCCACCTTTCCCTCAAACAGGGCGACAACGTGCGCGCCTTCCGGCTTTGGAGCGTCGTAGTCCAAAACAACGAAGCAATTCGAGACTCCGCGCACTTTGAAGTCGGGGTGGAAAACCACTTGCGCGTGTCCGTGCTTTTGCGCGAAATCTTTTGCTCTCTGCTCGCTCGCGTCGCCCGCGAACCTGTTGAGTTCCCCTTGATAGCCGTTTGGGTATGCCATCTGTTTTATCTCCTATCTGTTAGCGTCTACAATTGCGTTCCAAGCGTTGCTGACGGTGGTGTCGTTGCACTTCTCGGATTCGTAGGGAATCTGCTCGCCGTCAACTTCAAACGTGCGCGGCTTCGTGGTTGGTTGCACGGGTTGGGCGGCGGCCTTCTTTTCGTTAATCTCAGCAACCGTTTTGTCAAAGCGCGCCATGATTGCCTTGCGCTCTTCGTCAATCTTTTGCAGTTGAATCTTTCTGGCCTCTTCTCGCGTCATCGTCGTATCTCCTTTACGAATCGCTCAGGGTCTGTAGAGCGTTTCCCTCAGCGACAAAGAGATAGTAAACTAACGGCGTTAGTTTGTCAACAACTATTTTCAATCTCTGAAAAATAATCTGTAAATTTCTCACAACTCACTTCCCTTCCCTGAGCCTCGCGTGCTTACACTTAGCAACTCCCTTTTCGATGCCCTCCGGATAGTAGAAGCCACTGCCCTGGCAGTCCGGGCAGAGTTTGTAATCAGGCGGAGCCGATTCCCTTTTAGAAGTTTCTTTTAATACTTTATTGGGTGCCACTGCGGTCGGGCCGCTCACGTTGACTGGCCCGCTCACAGCGGTCGGGCCGCTCAGGGCGAACACCCTGAAGGTAATTCCCTGCTCTGTTTGCCCTCCTCCGAATTTGCGTTCCGTGCGTTCGACAAGTCGCTTCCCTTCCAGCTTTTTCAAGGCCCGGCGCAAGGTAGACTCCGGCACGCTGCTCCGCTCTGAAAGACGCGGAATGCTAATAAAACAAGTCTCTTTCCCCCAGCCCCACGAGAGCCTGTAAAGCTGCGTATAGACAGCCTGTTCATCTGGCGAGAGCAGGGCGCAAAGATGGTCTGTGTATCTGTGCGGCACTTCCGTGTGTCCTGCGCTTTGCGGAAGAGTTGCCTTGAGGTCGTACTGTTCGGGGCCGCTCGCTGTGGCTGGCCCGCTCAAACTGGTCGGCCCGCTCAAACTGGTCGGCCCGCTCACTGGCAGGGCGGCGGGCCGCTCAACGGTCGGGCCGCTCGCTGTGGTTGGGCCAGGCGAAGAAGAATCAGGCGGCGAATATTCATTAAGCAGCCCGTCCAGCGAGGCACTGCGGCGAGTCGGCGGCGCGAGCGCGCGCTCTAAATTATTTCTTATCGCGTCGCGGGATTTCTTGCTCATTCAATAATCCTTCCTCAATCAAAACATTGAAGATTTCCTTGCCCAGTTTGTGAAAGGCGAAGGTAGCTGAGGATTCAGTTTGCGACTCGACGACTGCCTGAAGCTGCGCCGTCGCCTCGCCAACGGCGACGAGGCGGGGAATTGTCGTCTGAAAAACGAACTGCTCGCCGAACGTCTTGACGACCTGCTCGCGCACGTCGCGGTCTAGCTTCTGCCGCGCGCTGTGCAGGGTCGAAAGAGCCATGATGATTTGCTGAGGAGCGTGGATGCGCCGCACCTGGGCGATTGTTTTGAGGAGTTGCGAAATTCCATGCAGGGCGAACATTGAGGTCTCAATCGGGATGATTACGAGGTCGGACATGGCGAGTGCATTTAAGGTTGGAGTCTGAAGGCTCGGCGGCGTGTCCACTACGCAAAAATCATAAGCAGGCTGGGCAGGGGAGAGTTTCTGCTTCAAGAGGAGTTCGCCCGCCACCCTCTGACTCAAAAGCATTGACTCG
This sequence comes from Blastocatellia bacterium, assembly GCA_034665545.1. Lineage (GTDB taxonomy): Bacteria > Acidobacteriota > Blastocatellia > Pyrinomonadales > Pyrinomonadaceae > DASYML01. The sequence goes on along the minus strand of JAXDFO010000201.1, from coordinate 78 downwards.
GCATCGTGGTCCAGGCAAGCGGGCAGGAAGTCCAGCCGGGGCCGCGTACTTTTTTGAAGGTAGCTGGAATAGTCTTCA
>JAXDFO010000200.1:0-4119 GCA_034665545.1 Blastocatellia bacterium | reverse complement strand
TCGGGAAGGTGGAGGCGTCGTAAACGTAACCGCGCCGCGCGAGCGTTCTTAAAATCGAGCCGGAGAGGCTGAATCCTGGACCACGAAAGCCCACGGGCCTCTGCCCCGTGACGCGCTCGATATGCTCCTCCGCGTTTTTCAGTTCGTCTTCAATCAACGCTTCCGCACGCAGGGGCAGCCACGGTTCATGATGAAAAGAATGATTGCCTATCTCGTGTCCGGCGGCGGCGATTTGCGCGAGCGCGTCGCGGTTTTTATCCAGCGCGGCATCCTGGCCCACGATGAAGAAGGTGATGCGAAGTTCGCGTTCCTTGAGAAAGCGGAGCACGCGCGGCACGAGCACATCAAGATAAGAAGGGAACGCTTCCCACCCGCTATCGCCGTGCGTCTTCATGTAAGACCACTGGTTATCCAGGTCCAGCGAAAGACTGGCGAGCGGCCTCTCCTCGGCTCCGTCAAAGCGCATACTCTTCCTTCCTTTGAATAGCCACAGAGACACAGAGGCACGGAGGTATGAAAACAGGTCCAATAATATTAAAGCAGCTATTTTTCATCTCCGTGCCTCTGTGGCGAGTATTTCTGATAGAGCGTCCAGAACAGGTCTTCAGCCGGATATGGAAGGGCCAGCCGCTCAGGGATGAGACCGACCGCGCCCGCGAAGAATCTTCCGACGCGCGAGCCTTCGAGCCTGTATCGCAGGAGCGACCTCGCATGACCGCCGCCTATCCACTTGGACGGTCTGCCGCGCGCTATCTCGCGGAAACCGAACTGCGCCGCGAGACGATTGAGACCCTCCGGCGAGAACCAGTGCAGCACGCTCGGCGGGCTGTACTCGTGCCACTGTTGCCCGAAGGCGCGCGCCGTCCAACTCTCCCTGTTCCAGGTCTCTATGAGCCAGTATCCGCCATCTCTCGTCCTCTCCGCCGCGACGCGCAAGGCTCTCTGCGGGTCAACGAAGTGCGCGATGACCTGAATCATGCTCACCAGATCATACTGCCCCTCGCTCTCAAACTGTTCGAGCGTTCCCGTCATCACGTCAAGGCCCAGGTGCTTGCGCGCGTGCTCGGCCATGCGAGGATTAGGTTCGATTCCCTCCCCGCGCCATCCCTGGTCCAGAAATCCTTTGAGCAGGAAGCCCGCCGCCGCGCCCACATCCAACATCGTGCCCGGCTTCATGTAACGAGCCAGCAGCCGCGCGTACTTTTGGCCGTGACTTCTGAGGAGTCCAGCCTCGCTCAAGTAGTCAGCGTAGCCCGCGCCGCCGCCCTCAAAATATTCGTCGTCATAGATACGCCCGACATGATTCGCGCACGGCTCTATCTCGGCGGCGCGATGATGACAGACCTCGCAGCCGAGTATCCAGTAATCCTGGTGCGCGAAGAGACGATTCATCGGACCCTGGCAGATGGAACAAATCATCTCTCGCTACTCCATCTCGACGGCGGGACGCGCGCGCAGTTTAAAGGCCGTGTACAGTTGGACCATAGAGCTTCCGATGGAAGGGATGATTAGTTGTCGTTCGACGGCGAAGTATTCGAGCAGCGTCGGGATTAATGCTTGACGACGATTGCCGAAGTCCGTTTGCGCGCTCTTGCCCGTCAAGACTTTCAACCCGAAATCAACAACCGGCGAGTGTCCGGGCGTGACGACTATCAGGCTGCCGCCCGTCTTGAGCACGCGCCGAATCTCTTCGCAAGCCAGGCGCAGGTCCGAGACGAATTCGAGCGCGCTGACCACGACGATGCAATCGAAGAACCCGGCGTCGAACGGCATCGCCTCCGCGCCAGCCGTGTAGAGATGCGCGCTGGTCCCGAATCTAGACAGTAATTCCCGGACCTGTTCCGGCATCGGGTGCGGGTCAATCCCGTAAAGCTCATCGCAGAAGTGGGCCAACTCCGGCATGAAGACGCCGCTCCCGTAGCCCACTTCGAGAAGCCGCCCGCCGCTCTGCCCCGCGAGCAGCGAGAGCACGAGCTTGTAACGCGCGCGGATAATCGCGCCGAGCAGCGGACGATAATTCCAATCGGCGTGGTCCACCTCGCCCGTCTTGAGCAGCGCGTCCGGCGGCAAGAGCCTGGGAGATTGATGTTGATTACTCATGCGCCGGTGTTCCCTTCGCTCTCCCGTTCGTTTGCGATAGCAATTCTGTCAGAGACCTTTCGGCAAGCTGGACGGTCTCGTTAACGTTGAGCGTGCCGTTGACGATGTGCGCCGAGTTCAAGATGTAAACTCCGGGCACGCCCGTCTTCATAGCGGGCAGCCGCTCCGAATAGCGTTGCGTCGGAATGGGAAAGACGTGTCGCACTCTTGAGACGCGAAACGAGAGCACGTCGCTGCGGTCGAAATGCGCGTACATGCGTTCCAGCGCGGACAGGAATTTTTCTTTCAACTCTTCATCCGAGATGTTGAAAGCGGAATCGTCGGAGTCCACATACTTCGGCAGGTAGACGAGAGCCTTGCCTCCGAACTGCTCTCGCTGGACCAGCGCGGACATCTCTATCACGGCGGTGAAGGGGATGTGAGGGTCCGTGATGTTCGTCACGTAAAAGTCTGCGAGCGGGCGTTTGAGCAACAGCGACGCGCAAATTATTCCCTGGTATTCGATGCCCTTCAATCTGGCTATCTCGTCGTTCGAGAGTCCGGCGCAAACGCGCGCGGCGACGGTGGCGGGAATCGTCAGGACTACTTGTTCAAACTCTTCATGCGTGCCGTTCTCAAACTCTACGCGAACGCCCGCGCCGCGCAACGGCGAGACCTTTCGCACGGCATGATTGAGCTTGATGCTGACGTTCTCACCTCGCAACTGTCCGGCGAAGCGTTCGAGGATGCGCGCGTAGCCGCCGGGCACGTAGCCGAACATCTCCTTCTTCAACCCTGTGCGGCGCGCGGCGTACATGCGCGCGATGGTGGCCCAGATGAAGGCGGCGGAAGTCTTCGTATAATTCTCTCCGAGTTTGGCGCGCAAGAGCGGCGACCATATTTTCTCGAACGTAGAATTACCGGACCAGCGACGCAGCCAGTCGGAGACGGAAATCTTTTCGAGGCGTCGCCAGTTCTTGATTCTCGAAGCGTAGAGGATGGTCAGCGCGAGCCGGATTTTGTTTGCCAGATTGAGCGGCGGGAAACGTAGAAACTCAAGCGTGTTGGACATCGAATAGAGTTTGCCGCCCGTATAAAAACCGGTGCGCGTCTGGACCCATTCGATTTCATTTTCCAATCCTAATTCTGAGAGCAGAGCGCGCAAGGATGTGTCCGACAGCAGCGTGACGTGATAGTGCCTGTCCCACACCACATCGCCGAGGCTCCACGCGCTCGCCAGTCCTCCCAGTTGCTCCGCTCCTTCAAAGAGCGTGACGCGATGGCCCTCGCCCGCCAAGCGATGAGCCAGCGTCATGCCTAGAAGCCCGCCGCCGATGACGGCCCAGCCTCCAGCCGAGAGCGGCGATGTTGTCGAGAGTTGGCCCGCTTCGCCGTTGAGTTCTTCAACCGGGAGGGTTGAGTTCCGTGACCACTCGGTTATTGATTGCATAGCTCAACTCGCAGGCCGGACAGGCGATTTCTCGCGCCCCTTCATGTTCTCGAACCCCCGCATGTTCTTCACGTTGAAAGCGCAGCAGCAATTGGCCGCAGCGACAGACGCAACCGATAGACTCAGCCGGATGCCCTATGACCAGATGAAAGTCGGGCACGGATTTCGTGACCAGCGCGCCCATGCCCGTCATGGCGAAGCGGCCTATGACGAGGTCGTTGCCGATGATGCTGCCCGCCCCGATGGTCGCGCCCTCGCGCACGAGGGTCGGCAAGGTGTGCTCGTCGGGCTCGGACGGACGCAGGCTCTTCAAGTCAACGGTCGTCGCTCGCGGGAAGCGGTCGTTGGTGAAGATGGTTCCCGCGCTGACCATCACCCCGTCTTCAATCGTGACGGCGTTGCAGATGTAGACGAAGGCGTTAATCTTGACGCGATTGCCGATTCGCACATCATAGGCGATGTGGGTTTTCTCTCCAACGATACACTGCTCACCGACGCTCGTGCCACGGCGTATATGTACGTTGTCCCAGACGGAAGTGCCCTCTCCGAGTGTGACCGCCTCTTCAATAATCGCCGTCGGATGGATGCGG
>JAXDFO010000199.1:0-19203 GCA_034665545.1 Blastocatellia bacterium | reverse complement strand
ATGCGCGCCTTCGTCGCCGCCCGCTTCACAGGCGAAGAGAGACATCGCCGCCGACTGGCGAAAGTCGCATTGATGGAAGAGCAGGAGTCAGGAGCCAGGAGCCGGGAGTCAGAAGAAGACGAACCTCGTCATTAAATATCTTTTCTCTCACTCTAATTGTATCCCCTCAGATTCTGTCCGTTCTCTTATCCGGGCTGGACCAATTTAAGCGACTTCGGGATGATGCGAAACGAGGCGGGCGTGTGTCCGCGCACGTTGCCGTCGGCTTCTACTGGGAGGGCGTCCTGGGGCGAGAGGGTTTCGATGAGGACGCGAGTGGTCTTGATGGCGCGGACGTGTGGGTTGGCGAGGTGGCCGCCGCGACGTATGCGCGGCAGTTCGCGCAGGATGGCCGGGCGCGAGAGGTCGTGAGCGAGTATGAGGTTCATCATCCCGTCGTCTAGGCGCGCGTCGGGCGCGAACATCATTCCCCCGCCCGCGTAAACCCCGTTGGCGACCGCGAGCAGATTCATACGATGCTCTATAATCGTGCCGTCATCGAGCGAGACGCGCACGAACCGCTCGCGCCAGGCGAGCAGCGCGGCCAACGCTGCCGAGACGAAACGTGCCTCGCCGGGCAAACGCCTTGCGAATCTTTTCTGCGCGGCGACGCCCGCCGCGACCTCCGCGCCGATGCCGAGCGTCGCCACGTTGATGCAGATGAACTCGCGCGAGCCGTCGCCGGTCGTCCCGTGCAACACGTCAACGGGGCGCGTCCGGCTGGGCCCATCCTGGCGGCAGTGCGCGATGAGATTACTGGTCCACTCTTCTACAGAGGCGCGACGCCCCGACAATAACCCGCGCGCGAAATCGTCGCCCGTGCCTGACGGCAGGATGGCGAGCGCGGCTTCGCTATTAATCGCGCGGGGCAGGTCGTCCGAGGTGCGAAACGCGCTGGCAGTTTCATCACGTAAACTGCTTGCCTCGTTTCTACTGTCTCCGCGCAAATCAAAAAAGCCTTCCGCCGCTTCGCTCAAAGTGCCGTCGCCGCCGACGACCGCGATGGTCCCATAACCCTCTTTAAGCGCGGCGCGCGTCTCGGTCGTCGCATCGCCCGCGTGCCTCGTCTCATGCGCATCGAAGCGAATCCCCGCACGCGACAGCGCGTCATTGATGCGGGGCCACGCGCGACGCGCACGCGCCGCCGCGTTGTTGATGATGACCAGCGTCCTCTTCTGCTCTTCCATTCCTGGCGACACTTTATCATATTGAGATTCGGCCCGGATTTAGTGTTAAGCTTGGGCCATGCGGATGATGATGATAAGGAGCTAAAGGTAGGGGCTTATGCCAACTAAGAAGATGCGCGCCGTGACCTTCGTATCTCAAGGAGGTTTGGAGGCGGTCGAAGTGCGCGAGGTTGAAGACGCTCTTGAAGCGAGGGCCGACCGCGTGCGCGTGCGTGTGCGCGCCGCCGCCTTGAACCGCGCGGACATACTGCAACGCAGGGGTCTCTATCCGGCTCCGCCGGGCGCGCCGCGCGATATTCCCGGCCTTGAGTTCGCGGGCGAAGTTGAAGAGGTCGGCGAAGAGGTGCGCGCTGTGAGCGTGGGCCAACGCGTCTTCGGTATCACGGGTGGCGGCGCGCAAGCGGAGTATGTGGTCGTGCCCGAAAGCACTCTCGCGCTTATCCCGCAAACGCTAGACTGGGCCGCAGCCGCAGGCGTGCCCGAGGCCTTCATCACGGCGCACGACGCGCTGTTCACTCAGGGCGAATTAGAGATAGGCGAGCGCGTGCTGGTCCATGCCGCAGGCTCCGGCGTCGGCCTCGCCGCAGTGCAACTCGCGCACGCGGCAGGGGCCAGCGTCTACGGCACATCGCGCACGCAGGAAAAGTTGGAACGCGCGCGCGAGTATGGACTCGACGAAGCAATCGCGGTGGGCGGCGACCCGTCGCACTTCGCCGGTAAGATACGCGAGTTGACCGGCGGCGCGGGTGTTCAAATCATACTGGACCTGGTCGGCGGGCCATACCTCAAAGCCAACCTGGACGCGCTCGCGTTGTATGGCCGCTTGATGCTCGTGGGGACGACTGCGGGCGCGAGTGCGCCGCTTGATTACGGCATCGTGATGCACAAGCGGCTGCGTCTCACGGGCACGGTCCTGCGCGCGCGTTCGACCGAAGAGAAGGCGCGGGCGACAAGTCGCTTCGCCGCTCATGTCTTGCCGCTCTTGGAGAAGGGACTGGTCCGGCCCGTGATTGATAAGGTCTACGAGATGGATGAAGTGCGGGCGGCGCACGAGCGTCTTGAATCTAACGAGAGCTTTGGGAAAGTCGTGTTGATGGTGTGAGAGGACCAGGAATAGAGTTGGCCCGATGAACAAGATAACGACGTTGCGTTTAATCTTTATCATGATGTTTTTGATGATGTGCGGCGCGCTGCACGGCGCGCCGGTGAACGGGAGCGAGGAGCCGTCGGCGGGCGTGGCGCGCGAGTTGGCGCGGTTCCGCGCGGCGCATTACAGCGACGTGCATTATGAGTTGCATCTTCAAGTCGCGGCGAAGGCGCAGATGATGACGGGCCTGTTGATTATTCGCGTGACGCTCGACGGAGAGTTGGACCAACTCGTGCTTGATTGGCGCGTCGCTGCCGCGAAAGAGGGCCAGCCGCAGGCGCGCGTCTGGAACATCAGGGCCAATAATCGCCCCGTCAATGATGCGCGCACGTTGAACGACCACATACTGATTGCGGGCGCGTACCTGCACAGGGGCGAGAATATTCTGCAACTGGAATTCGAGTCTCCGATGGCCGCTTCGGGAAGCGCGGTGACGCGCTATACGGATCGTGAAGACGGGTCCGAATATATCTACACTCTCTTCGTGCCGTCGGATGCGAGCACGGCATTTCCCTGTTTCGACCAGCCTGATTTGAAGGCGCGCTTCAAACTCAACATCACCACTCCGGCTGCGTGGAAGGTCGTCACGAATTCGTTGATGGAAACGCATCTCTCCAATAGCAGCATGGACCTGGACCAGAAATACCGGACCATCAACAGGGGCTTTCGTGAGACGCAGCCCATCAGCACTTACCTCTTCGCTTTCGCCGCCGGGCCGTTCGCGGAATTTAAAGATGAGAGTTCTGCTATTGCTCTGCGTCTCTTCGTCAGAAGGTCTAAGGCCGAGCGCGCGCGTAAAGAGTTGGCGGAAGTCTTTCGTCTCAATCGTGAAGGCTTGAAATTTCTCGCGGGCTATTTCGATAACAGATTCCCTTTCCCGAAATACGATGTGGTCATCCTGCCCGAATTCGCTTACGGCGGGATGGAGCACGCGGGCGCGACCTTTCTGCGAGAGGAGACCATCCTCTTTCCTTCGGACCCGACGGCCTCGGACCTCTTGAACCGCGCGGAGACGATTCTGCACGAGGCCGCGCACCAGTGGTTCGGCGACCTCGTCACGATGCGCTGGTTCGATGACCTCTGGCTCAAGGAGGGCTTTGCGACCTTCATGGCTTACAAGGCGATGGAAGAATTGCTGCCGCAGTATAACGCCTGGAAAGTTTTCTACCAGAGGACCAAGCCCTCCGCCTACCTGACGGATGTGACGAAGGGCACGACGCCCATCTTTCAGGAGATAGCGAACCTCTCAGCCGCCAAATCCGCCTATGGCAATATCGTCTATCGCAAAGCGCCCTCCATGCTGCGGCAGGCGGAGTTCTTTCTTGGTCCAGAAAAATTTCAGGGAGCGGTGCGTCTCTTTCTCAAGGAGCATGCTTACGGTAATGCCGAGTGGGCCGATCTGGTCCGGGCGTTCGAGCGGACTTCGGGCAGAAAGTTGGACGCGTGGGCCGCCGCCTGGGTCAAGCGGCGCGGGATGCCGGACGTGCGCGCGGAGTGGAGCGTAGGCGCGAACGGGCGTATCAATCGCTTCGTCCTGCGCGAGCGGGATGCGCTCGAAGAAGGCGGAAGTTGGCCCATGCGCGTCAAGGTTTTACTGGTCCAGGATAAGGCTCCGCCGGATAGCATAACTGTCAACCTTGAGGGCGCGGGCGAAACGAACGTGAGGGAAGCTATCGGCAAGCGTCGCCCGGCTTACGTCTTTGCGAACGCGTCGGATTACGGTTACGGTCGTTTCCTGCTGGACGATGTGAGCCAGAAGGTTGTACTCGCACAGTTGGGAACCGTGAAGGATGATTTCCTGCGCGCGCTGTTGTGGGGCGCGTTGTGGGATAGCGTGCGCGAGGCGCAGCTTGCGCCGTCCGATTACATCGAACTCGGTCTTAAACTGGTCCAGAATGAAAAGGATGACGTGGTGGCGCAGAGCATCCTGAGCCGCATGGGGAGCAGCTACAATCGCTATCTTTCCAGAGAGCAGAGAGAGAGCGTCGCGCCGCGTCTTGAGCGCACGCTTGAGGCCGGGATGATGAACGCGTTGACGGCGGGATTGCGCATCACTTACTTTCGCGCTTTCCAATCAATCGCCACCACGGAGGAGGCGCGCTCGGTTCTCAAAAAGATTTTGAGCGGCGAGTTGAAGATTCCGGGCATGACCTTGCGCACGCGCGACCGCTTCGACATCATCACGGCCCTAATGGCGCGCGGCGACCTTGACGCGCCACGACTGCTCGAAGAACAGAGCGCGGCGGATAAGACGGACGACGCGAGACGCTATGCTTATGCGGCGGGCGCAGCGCGCGCGGAGCAGGAGAACAAGAAGAAATATTTCGAGGCATACTTGAACGACAAGCAGTTGGCCGAAAGCTGGATTGAGGCGAGCCTCGGCCCGTTCAATGCGATAGAGCAGGACGCGCTCACGCTTCAATATCTTGAGCCCGCGCTTGAGGAACTGCCCGCGCTCAAACGCACGCGCAAGATTTTCTTCGTCAACGGATGGCTCGCGGCCTTCGTCGGCGGGCAGTGCAGCGCGGACGCTCTTAAGGTGGTCCAGAATTTTCTGGCGCGCGAGAGCGGGCTCGATAGAGATTTGCGTCTTAAAGTTTTGGAAGTGACGGACGGGCTCGAAAGGTGCGTGCGTATCAGAAGCAAATATGCGGATAAGAGAGGCGCGGATAAGAAAGGCTCTTGAGGGTCAGCGTCTTTGCGCGCGGACGGCCCTGGTCGAGACGCGGTGCGCTTCGTCCTGATGCACGGCGCGGCGCGCGGCCTCGTCCGTGATGATACAGAGGCCGTGAATTTTTTCGCCCTTGAGGCGTTCGACAAGTTGCGCGGCCTCGTCGTAGACCAGCTTGGACGCCTCGCACCCGCGCTCGCTCAAGACGGACCATCGCCGCTCGTGTAGCTCTTCACTCATGCTCATCTCTGCGTTCTGCCTGCTCACATCAAAAGTGTAACAAAAGCTTTGACGGGTGACGAGCGAGAGGCGACGGTTGATGAGAGAAAAGCTATCGCCGCGTCCAACTTTCGCGTGTCACACGCCACTGTTTTATTGACATTGGAGGGAGGCGGCTTTATCGTTTGTGGAAACCGTAAATCTATCGCCGGTCCTGGCATCCGAAATCAGAAAGACTGGTCCTTCGTGGGAGTATGATTAAATTTATGAATCTCAATTTGTCTAATCTTCGCAAGCTCCCGGCCTCGCAGGGCAAGCTATTACTGGTCCAGCTTATGGGGCTGTGTTGTGTTCTCTCTTTACTGGCGGCGACGGCCTCTTTCTCCTTCGCGCAGAAGTCGCAGAAACAGAAGAAGCGGCCCGCGCCGCAAGGGGCAGAGGCGACGCCCGCTTCGAGCGGCGAGAGGAACGCGGGCGTTGAGGAGGGCCAGCAGACTAATAACCCGCAGCCCGCGCAAAGGGCCGTCGGTGAGGAAAAGCTTCCGGCCTCGGAGCCGTATCAACTCATCGCCAAGCAGTTGAAGTGGCGCGCGGTTGGACCGGCGAACATGGGCGGGCGCGTCTCCGACATCGCGGTGGACCCGAAGAAGCCTTATACAATCTTCGTCGCTCTCAGCACGGGCGGCCTCATCAAATCAACTGACAACGGCACGAGTTGGTCCGGCTCTTTCGAGCACCAGCCGGTCGCCTCTACGGGCGCAGTGGCGGTCGCGCCTTCCGACTCAAAGACAATCTGGTTGGGCTCGGGCGAGCCTAATGGACGCAACAGTTCTTCATGGGGCGACGGCGTTTATAAATCAACGGACGGCGGCAGTACCTGGACCAATATGGGCCTGCGCGATAGCCAGGACATCTCGCGCGTGGTGGTTGACCCGGCGGATGCGAACACCGCGTACGTGGCGGCGTTGGGCCATCTCTGGGGCGCGAATAAAGAGCGCGGCGTCTTCAAGACGACGGACGGCGGCAAGACCTGGACGCCCTCTCTACAGATAGACGAGAACACGGGCGCGATTGATTTATTAATGGACCCGTCGGACCATAACACGCTCTACGCGGCGATGTATTTCAGGCGACGCACGCCCTACAGTTTCACGAGCGGCGGTTCTACGGGCGGCATCTTCAAGACGACGGACGCGGGGCGCACATGGAAGAAACTGAGCGCGGGATTGCCGCCGAGCACCGGGCGCATAGGGCTCGACGTTTACCGCAAGAATCCGAACGTGCTGTACGCCATTGTCGAATCGGATGTCGGCGGCGGGAGTCCTATCTTTGAGAGCAAGAGCAAGGCGGGCGGCGTCTTTCGCTCTGATGACAAGGGCGAGACATGGAAGCGCGTCAACGAACTCGCGCCGCGCTCATTCTATTTCAGCCAGATACGTGTTGACCCGAACGATGACGCACGCATCTACGTGCTGGCCTTCGGACTGCACATCTCCGACGACGGCGGCAAGACCTTTCGCAGCGACGCCGCCAAACTGGTCCACCCGGACCTGCACGCGATGTGGATTGACCCGGCCAACCCGGACCACATCCTGCTAGGCACGGACGGCGGCATCTATGCCAGCTATAATCGCGCGGAGAGTTGGGCCCACATCAACAACTTTCCGATGGGCGAATTCTATCGTGTGGCGGTGGACATGGAGCGTCCATACAACATCGCGGGCGGGCTTCAGGATAACTTCAGTTGGGTGGGCCCATCGCAGACGCGCAACCGCGACGGCATCACTAACTCCGACTGGCGTTCGCTCGGCGGCGGCGATGGGATGTACTGCGCCATTGACCCGACCGAGCCCAACATCATCTACTCCGAATCGCAGAACGGCACTATCTCTCGCCTCAATCTCAAGACGGGCGAGCGCAAGAGTATCCAGCCTTCAGCGAAGGAAGGCCAGCAGGCTTTTCGTTTTAATTGGACCACTCCGTTCTGGCTCTCGCACTACGACCCGACCGTTATCTATCTCGGAGGCAATCATCTCTTCAAACTCACGGAGCGCGGCGACAAGTGGGAGAGCATCAGCCCTGACCTCTCCACGCGCGATGTCGAACGCATCACGACCGCAGGCTCCGGCGCGGAGACCAACGGCACTATCTATACCGTCTCCGAATCTCCCATCACGCGCGGCCTCCTCTGGGCCGGGACGGACGATGGCAAGCTCTGGGTCACGCGCAACGAGGGCAAGGACTGGTCGGACCTGACAATGAACCTGCCGCGCGAGGCCAGAGGATACTGGGTGAGCCGCGTGGAGGCTTCGCACTTTGAAGAGGGCACGGCTTTTGTGGCGATTGACGGGCATCGCAACGACGTGTTCGCGCCTTTCGTTTTGATGACGACAGACTTCGGCAAGAGTTGGAGGTCCATTAATTCCAACCTCGCGCGCAACGCGCCCGTCAAGGTCGTGCGCGAAGACCCCTTCAACAAGAACCTGCTCTATGCGGGCACGGAGTTCGGCTTTTTCATCTCGTTTAATCGCGGCGGTTACTGGACCAAATTCATGCTGGGGATGCCGACCGTCGCGGTGGACGATATTATGGTCCACCCGCGCGACCGCGACCTAATCATAGGCACGCACGGGCGTTCGATATATGTCATGGACGACATACGCCCCCTGGAAGAATTGACCACCGAAGCGCAAAGCGCGGACATGCATCTCTTTTCGATTCGACCCGCGCTGGAGTTTTACTACCTGCCGGGCAGCGTCGAATATTCTGGCAAGGATAAGTTCAAAGCCCCGAACCCGCCCTTCGGCACGTACATCAGTTTCTATCTCAAGTCTTACGCGGGCGAGGAATACTCCATCAACATCACGGACAGCAACGGCAAGAGCGTGCGCAAGCTGACCGGGCCGACCCTGCCGGAATTCAATCGCGTTATCTGGAATCTTCAACCCGACGGCGCGGGTGATGAGGGCGGCGGCGGCGGTGGAGGCGGCCAGCCCAGGCTCGTCAAGCCGGGCGAGTACACAGTGACGCTCACCGTCGGCGATAAAAAGGCGACGCAGAAAGTTTTGGTCGAAGCGGTCGAAGGTTTGAAAATCGAATAGATGCTGAGGGTCTTAAAAAGTTCAGGGAGCGCGTTTGCTTATCTCAGTGCGAACGCGCTCCCTCAAATTTCTGGACCAGGCGGATGCGGTTACTTCTTTTTGGTGAGCGTGACGTGAATCGGCTCTGAGAGTGAACTGGCCGGGAACTCGATTTTTTGCGTTTGGTAGCCTTTGGCTTTGACCATCAACTTGAGTTGGCCCATGTGCAGGGGCGGAAGCGCGACCGCGCCCTTCTCGCCGGTCGTGGCCCATGATTCGCAGAAGTTATCGCCGCCCCAGTTGGATTCGAGTTTGGCGTATGCGCCCTTGACGGGGTTGCCGTTTTCGTCTTGGACGATGACGACGGCGCGGCCTATGCCGTCCGGTTGCAGTGGAGCGCGGGCCATCTTCGCAAGGTCTTCGGGGCTTTGCATTGACGAAATGCTGCCCTGCGCGAAGCAGAAGCTACAGGCGGCTGTGATGATGAACGCGGCGGTCAATAATTTGCGCATATTTACTAATTCAACTCCTATGTTTTCGTTAATTCTAAGGCTGAACTGTGAGGGGGAAGTTTCAGGGTTTAAGATGAATTGCCTGCGGTCGCGGTTGCCTTGTCGAAGGCCCTCAGGTCTGCGGTTTGGCGGGCCGAAAGCTATCCTTCCCCTCTTGCCAATTCGGATTATAACGACATCCGTGGACATTTGAAAGAGTTAAATTTTCCGAGCCATCGCGGGCGGCAATTTGAAGGAGAAAACATGAGAAGAATGCTGGTCGTGCTATTTATCATCTGCTCGCTCTGTCAATCTTGCGCGCTCGCTCAAGGGGGCGGGCGCGCTGCGAATAATCAGGTCGTGTTGATTAAAGCGGGGCGGCTCGTGGACGTGCGCGCGGGGCAAGTCAAAGAGAATCAGGGCATCATCGTGGAGGGCGAGCGCATTCGTGAAGTTGGCCCATTAACAGAGATTCAGCGTCGCGCGCCCGCGAGCGCACGCGTCATTGACTTAACGCGCTCGACCGTCCTGCCCGGCCTCTCCGATTGTCACACGCACATACTCTTGCAAGGCGACGTGACGGCTGCCGACTATGATGAGCAACTCTTGAAAGAGTCCATCCCGTATCGCACGATTCGCGCGACCGTCGCGGCGCGCAACGCCTTGATGAACGGCTTCACGGCCCTGCGCGATTTGGAGACGGAGGGCGCGATGTACGCCGATGTGGATGTCAAGACGGCCATCAATCGCGGCATTATTCCTGGTCCTAGAATGTTCGTCTCGACGCGCGCCTTCTCGGCAACGGGGATGTACCCGCTTCTAGGCTATTCATGGGAGTTGAAGATGCCGGAGGGCGTGCAGATAGTTGACGGGCCGGACGAGATTCGTCGCGCCGTGCGCGAGCAGGTCAAGTACGGCGCGGACTGGATTAAGTTTTACGCGGATCGTCGTTATTACGTGAAGGACGGCGTGCTTCATAGTTGGGTCAACTTTACTGATGAAGAGATGGCGGCGATGGTCCGGGAATCGCACCGCCTGGGCCATAGAGTCGCCGCGCACGCGATGGGACGCGAAGGCATTGACGCCGCGCTCAAGGCCGGGGTTGATTCCGTAGAGCACGGCTATGGTCTTGATGAAGAGTTGTTGGACCGTATGTTGAAGCAGGGCACGTACTGGTGTCCGACCATCTACACGGGCGTCTACGTCGCGGAAGGACGCGCCGCCGAAGGACGCCCCATCTATCTGACGATGCGCGACCTGGAAGCGAAGATTTTCGGCGTCGCCGTTCGCAAGGGCGTCAAGATAGCCTTCGGCACGGACGCGGGCGCGTTTCCCTGGACCGAAAATGCCGCCAAAGAGTTCGCTTACATGGTCCGCTACGGGATGACGCCGATGCAGGCGATTCAATCCGCGACCATCGTCGCCGCAGACCTCCTGGAGAGACCAGAAGAGATGGGCGCGATTGAAGCCGGAAAATACGCGGACATGGTGGCCGTCGCGGGCGACCCGACGCGCGACATCACCGAATTAGAACGCGTGCATTTTGTGATGAAGGGCGGACAAGTGTACAAGAGCAAGTAGGAAGTCGTTGGGATGAATGATGAAAGGAAAGCTATGAGTCATGTGGAAAGCGGTTGTATGGTCCATTGACTTTGACCACTAACCACTGTCTATTGTTCACAGACTTTATTTGAGGTGATGTTATGACGCTTGTTCAATTGCTGGTGCTGCTTCTGGTGGCGGGCGTGTGCGGGTCAATTGGCCGTTCCATTAGCGGTTATTCACACGGCGGATGCCTGGTTTCGATTGCGCTCGGTTTTATAGGCGCGCTGATAGGCTGGTGGCTGGCGAGCCAGTTTCACCTGCCCGAACCTTTTCCCGTCAGAATCGGAGGCGTGCCCTTTCCCGTTATCTGGTCCATCATCGGCTCCGCCATTTTCGTCGCCATCATCAGCCTCATCTCGCGCAGCAGGGCGTAGAAGAGCGAGCGGGAAGTCGGCAGGGATGAGGGATGAAAGAGAAACTATTCGAGATGAAGAGCCGTACTTTCATCCTTCAACTTTTTCGATTGCTGCTGATGTTCGGTGGTGTTTGATTTATGAGTGTTTTAATGAAGTCTGGTAAGGGGCAGGGCGTTCCTGACCTGAGCGATTTTCGCAAACGCTACCCGTTGACGGTGGCGAGTTTCGGCTCGCTCGCCAACCGCGAGGGATACCTGGCGCGTATCTGGGAGATGGATGAGCGTTGGCGGCAGATGATGGAGCGCGGGCCGCAGGCGACGCCAGCAGAGGCTCTGGTCAAGGGCGCGCCGCCCGTGGGCCTCACGGTCGAGGCCGAGTTTGAGATTATCTACGCGGGCGGGAGCCTGGGACTGTTGCACGCGGCGGTGATGGCCCACAGGTACAAGCGGCGCGTGATGGTCTTTGACGCGCGGAGCCTGGGCCAGACGGAGCGTGATTGGAACGTCTCTGAAGAGGAACTGGGCGAGCTTGAACGCGCGGGCCTCTTCGAGAGGGCGGAACTCGAAGCGAGCATTCTCAATCGTTATCGTTCAGGCTTCGTCAAATTTCACGACGCCGCGTCGCGCGTCAAGACGCCGCCCCTGTGGATGAGCGGCGTCTTTGACATCGCGCTCGACGCGAACAGATTACTGGACCTGGCGGCGCGTAAAATCAGGAGCAGCGAAACAGGCTCGGAGTTGATGGAAGGCTCGCGGTTCGTGCGTTGCTATGTGCAACCGGACCGCGTTCTGGTTGAAGTCGAAGAGACGCGCACGGGCAAACGTCGTCTCTTCGGCGCGCGTCTCTTCATTGACGCGACGGGGACCGATTCGAGCCTTGCGCGACAACTCAACGAGGGACGCACGACCGTCACGCATGTCTGCCCGACCGTCGGCACAGTCGCGCGCGGCTTCGTGCGCGGAGACGGGCCCGACCGCGTTGACTTTAACGTCGGCGAAATCCTCGTCAGTAACGAGGACGCGCACGACCATCGCCAGTTAATCTGGGAAGGCTTCGCCGGACACCCGCAGCGCGACGAGTATACGACCTATCTTTTCTTCTACGACGCGCTCGATTCGCCCGCAGACAAATCTCTGCTCGCGCTCTTCGAGCGTTACTTCGAGAAGCTGCCCGGATACAAACGCACGGGCGCGCAGTGGCGTGTGATGCGACCCGTCTTCGGCTACACGCCCGGGTTTCAACATCACGGCTGGATGACGCGCAGGCGCACGGCTGATGATCGCGTGATGCTCATAGGAGACGCGGCGGGGTTTTCCAGCCCGCTCGCTTTTTCCGGTCTTGGCCCACACGTCCGCCACTTGCAGAGGCTGACGCACATGGTTGACTTGGGGTTGGAAGCTGATTTGTTGGACGCGGGCGCGCTGGGCGAGATTAACGCGGTCGAGCATAGGCTGGCGCAGGTGGCGAGCCTCGCGGAACTGCTGCGACCGACGCCGAGGAGCGAGGCCCCCGCCGTCAATGAAACCTTGAACGCGGTGATGGCCGCCTTGCACAGCCTGGACGAACGCGTGCGACGTGAACTCTTTCAAGACCGCCTGACCTTCAGCGCGCTCAGAAATCTATTGAGCCATACGGTGCGCCTCTACCCGCGCATCATACAGAGATTGCGAGAACACCTCGGTGCGCGCGGCACGCTCTGGTGGCTCGCCAACATCGCCGAAGCCGCCTTCACGGAAAGACGCCACGCGCCCGCCCCGTTCTCCCTCTCCGGCGCGGAGCACGACGAACAACCCGCCCAGAAGTTCGCACGCCATCTGCGCCACTATAAAGCGACCGGAAAATCAGAAGGATGAAGGATGAGAGGTAAGCTATTCATCTTTGAATAGCCACCCGCTCATCCTTCATCCTTACTACTTCCGACTTACTACTTTACTACTTGCCTTTAATCGCCTCCGCCGGTTGGGGGGTCGCCGACGATACCTCTGGAGGCACTAGTGCCGCCGCTACCGTCAGATGGCTCACCGTCGCCGCTATCATCCGCAGGAGTTTCCCCCCCCGGATTCTTGCCGCCGCCGGTTGGCGTATCGCCGCCACCGCCTGTCGGTGTGTCGCCTCCACCAGTTGGCGTGTCGCCGCCGTGCGCGGCTCCGCCGCCGCCAGTTGGTGGATCACCGGCAAAGTCTAATGGAGTCTCGTCAATCATTTTAGTTTTCTCCTTTGTGTGAGTGAGGTTGATAGGGACGACGGATTATCCTCCGCCGAGTTGTTTGTGCGAAGTCTGAATGTCTTGCCTGTTCAGGTAGGTGTTAAAGGCTTCCGGCCCCCATCTTTGTTGAAGCTGCGAAAGAACATCCTGCGCATGGCCGAGATACTCACGCGCCGCGCTTTCGTTTCCTTGACGACGACTGGCGAGCCCGGCGATGAGCCATGCGCGCCATTCGGATTCCTGTTGCCCCGCGTGATTGAAACGCTCCTGGACCTGTAGCGCATTGTTCAAGGCGTTCTGCGTATCGTTCATCTCAAGCTCTGCTTCGGCCTGGGCCAACATCGCGTTGGAGAGCCGCAGGGTATCTCCCAAATTCATCGCTGTCGTGACCGCTTCATCGCAGTTATGCTTTCCGTCCAACCCAGGGCCGGAGAGAACCTGCGCCAGGCAGAGCGTGTACTTGGCATCCACCGTGAGGTCAGGGTATTGCTTTTCTACGATGTCCAGCATAGGCTGCGCGATGTTCCTGGCATCCTGGAAACGTCGCTGGCTGAGCGCAATCTGCGCCCTGATGGTCTCGATTTCAGCGGAGACGGGCTTGTAGTTTCCCTCTTTGGCGAACGTGGCCGACTGGTCCAGCGAGGCGTTCGCGTCTTCATAACGGCCCAGCCGCCAGAAGACGTTGCCGCGATTCATGAGCGTGTAAGCCATGATCACCTTCTCACCGATTGCCTTGCTAATTTGCAAGACCTTTTCATAGGTATCGAGAGCTTCCGGATAGCGTCCCTGCTCTAAGTAGACGGAGGCGATGCCCTCATAGGCGAAGGCAAGCTGGCGCTGGTCGCCCGTCTCATCGTCGCCCTTGCGTTTCTGCTCGAAGGTTTCGAGCGCGGCGGCGTAATCCCCCTTGCGACGATAGCCGCGACCGAGCGCGAGCGACGCGAGCGAGATGTCTTTACGATAGTTCTGTTTTTTAAAATCTTCGAGGGCCTGCCTGATATATCCCAGCCCTTCATCGGTGCGAAGCTGTTGGATGTAGAGGCTGCCCAGGCCATAGAGGCTGCTGGCTTCAAAATAGGGGAGACGATTACGTTGCGCTATGAGCAGTGCCTGCTTGAAATCCTTCTCCGCCACGTCGTACTGACCGCTCAACATCGAAGCCCAGCCGCGTTCGTTGATGCCGCGCGAGACAAGACTTTCCACGCCGCGCTGTTGCGCGTAGTTAACGGCCTCTTCCGCGTAGTCTGTGGCCTTCTGAATCTCGCCCTTGCTGTAAGCGACGCGCCCCAGTTGCAGCAGAATATTAATCTGCCTCGTGTCGTTATCATTGTCGCGCGCCATCTTGAGAGCCTCTTCGAGAACCCTCTTCGCTTCGTCCAGCTTGCCTGAATCTCTCAAGAGAATGCCGCGCAGGTAGAAGACTTCCGTGCGCCCCTCTATGTCGGACGAGTTATGAAAGATAGCTTCCGCCTTGTCCAGCGCGGTCGTCGCGCTGGCCGTGTCCAGCTTGCGCGTGTAGAGAGTCCCCAGATGCAGGTAGGCCGTAGCATATCCGGGTTCGCGCTGCGCCGCTTCGACATAACTGGCTATCGCTTTATCAACCTCGTCATTCCTTTCATAAGCGCGACCGAGGTCAACATAGACCTGCGCTTTGTTCGGCGCATCATCCGGGGTGAGTTTCAGAATCTGCGTGTAGGCTAGGATGGCCGCCGCGAAATCTCTGGTGGCGACGGCGTTAATCGCGTCCAGGTAGAGCGCATCCACCTTCGGCATGATGGAGCGGTCAGGGACCAGCGCGCCGACCTTCAACAACTCATCCTTCGCACGGTCAGCATAGTCCAGTTCCATCTGCGCCTCTGCCAGCCGCGCGTGGGCCAGAGCATATTTGTCATCAGCCTCAACGGCTTTCTCCAGCGCCTTGCTCGCGCGGTAGAACGCCCCGTCGCGCAGAGCCATCGTTCCCTTCGTGTACCACTGCTCGGCCTCTGCTGAAGGACGAGGCATGCGCGGTTTCATCAAATACGTGATGAGCCAGACGCCCAGCGACGCGCCCAGCAGCACGAGCAGCACGAAGCGTATGGAGAGCCTCGGCCTGCCCAGCTTGTAATTGAGAGTCATCAACGCGCTTGGTTGAGGCTTAACGCTTGAGTTCGCGGAGAGACGCAGGGTGCGATGCTTGTCTTCATCGCTCAACTCTCCATGCACCTCCCGCAACTCCCCCAACATCTCCTCCGCACTCTGATACCTCTCTCCTACCTTCTTCGCTAACGCCTTCATTACTACCCGGTCCAACTCTTCCGGCACTCGCTCATTGACCACCGACGGCTTCTCCGGATTCACATGGATCACCTGCGCCCCGATCTCCAACACGCTCGACCCACTGAAGGCCGCTCGCCCTGTAACGCACTCGTACAACAACGCTCCCAGCGCGAACAAGTCGCTGCGCGCATCCACGGCCTGTCCCGTCGCCTGTTCCGGCGAGAGATAAAGTGGTGTGCCGACCACGACTCCGCTCTGCGTGCGAGTGGCGAGCAGGGTTTGGGCATCAGGGTCCGTGGAGGAGCTATCGTTAATCTGCTTGGCGAGGCCGAAGTCTAAGACTTTGACCTGGCCTTTGTGGTTGACCATGACGTTGGAGGGTTTGATGTCACGGTGGACGATGCCTCTTTCGTGAGCGGCGGCGAGGGCTTCGGCCACTGATTCGATGATGCGCAAGCCTTCGGACAAGTTTATCTCTCCCGCCTCTAACAGGTCGCTCAACGTCTTTCCCGTGACCAACTCCATGACGATGAACGGCCTCTCATCTTCCGTCTCGCCGCCGTCGTAGATGGTGGCGATGTTGGGATGTGAGAGGGCGGAGATGGCGCGCGCTTCGCGCAGGAAGCGCGCGCGGTAATGATGTCCGTTAGATTCAGGCGGAAGAAATTTGATGGCGACCTGCCTGCCGAGGTGCGTGTCCTCCGCAGCGTAGACGATGCCCATCCCGCCCTCGCCGAGTTTTTCCGTGATGCGGTAATGAGAGATGGTCTGGCCGATCATTTGTTTTGGGTGCCCTTCCAAAAAATTTTTCGCACGGAAGGGACTGAAGAGGTTAAGAAGCGCAGGCTGCGAACGCGCTGGTTGCAAAGGCGCGCGTGACCTGTTCGGAAAGCAAGAGCCTGTGGCGCTCATTCTGCTCTAAAGCCGGTCGCTTTTCAAGAGCGCGCGCGCCGGTTATGAAAACGGAGCATGAGCGACAAGCTATCCCGGACCAGTTTGAACGCGCTCCTACTTTTCATACTTGATTAAGATTCTGCACTTTCCGCCCGCCAGGCTTTTGAGGTCTACAGTCATGAGCGTCTTGGGCGGAACCGATAAATCTTGAATCTCGATTGACGTGAGATTGCGGTTATCATTCTTAAACTTGTTCGGATGGTCGGGGTCCGGCGCGAAGATGCTTGTATCCATCTCTATCTCGACGGAGCCGCTGGTGACGACAATCGGAGGCTCCGCGAAGAACTGGTCAACGGGTGGTTTGCCGGGCGGTCGGGGTTTTTCCGGCTTGGGTTTGTGAGGGGCTTTGCGTCCCGCTTGATGGTTGGCTGCGCCGCCTGGGCCAGCCCTTCTAAGACTCTTGCTACCGGGCATTGTTATCGCTCCTTGAGGTTTAGAATGGTCTAGCGTCTGAGAGCGGATACGTCATCCAACTGCTTGCGATAATACTGCACGTCGGGTCTCGTCAGATAACTGTTATAGCTGTCCGCGCCCCACTTCTGTTGCAGGCTCGCCAGCGATTGAGAGGCGCGCGTCGCCTGCTCTTGCGCGCTTCCTTCATCGCCCGCGAGACGGGCCGCGCGGGCCAGGACGAGCCGCGCGCGCCACTCGGAATCAACCTGGCCCGCGCGCACGAAACTCTCCAACGCGCCTTGCGCCTGTTCCATCGCGCCCGGCGCGTCCTTGTTTTCGAGCATCGCTTCGGCGAGCGCGAGTCGCGTCTCCGAGAGCAACCAGGGATCGCCCGAACTCTTCGCGCGCTCGACGACTTCGGCGCAGAGCTTTTGTCCTTCGCGCGCGGAGCCGTTGAGGGCTTGGGCCAGGCATTGCACGCGCATGGCTTCGGTCGCGGAGTCAGCGAACTGCGTGCCCGCCAGCGTGAGCGCGACCTGGGCCAGACTTCGCGCCTCCGAAAATTGTCGCTGGCTCAAGGCCAACTCCGCGAAGAATCTTTGAATGTCGGCGCGCAATTCTTTAGAGCCGCCTGCGGGTTGAGCAGAGATACCGGCGGCCTCCGTGAGGGCCGCGCGCGCTTCGTCATAACGGCCCAACCGCCAGAGGGCTTCGCCGCGACTCTGCTGGCTATAGCCTATGTTCAATTGCGACTTCAGATTTTTGTTGACGCTCAGCCCGGCGTCGAAATGCGCGAGCGCGTCCGGGTAACGTTCCAACTTCATCAAGGTCAGGCCGAGCGATTCTTCCGTGGAGGCTTCCTGGTTCGGGTCTCCGACCTTGCGCGCCAACTCAAGCAGTTGCTGGTAGCTCTCAAGCGAACCCGCGTAATCACCCTTGCGACGGCTGGCGCGCGCGAGCACGTTCAAGCAGAGCGAGACGTTCTTGCTATAGCCGCCCTGTTGATAAAAGGGGAGCGATTGTTCGATGTGGCTGATGGCCTCGTCGGCGTTGCCCTGCTGCACGCGCAGGCTGCCGAGCGCGAGGTGCGCGCGCGCTGCGTATCTCTGCGCGTTGTATCTCTGCGCGAATTCGAGAGCCTGCGTGAAATACTTATCCGCCTCCTGATACTCGCCGCGCACCAGGTAGACGTTGCCCAAATCAATAAGGCCCTGCGCCGTGAGCGTCTCCATGCCGCCCGCTTGCGCGAGGTTGATGGCCTCCTGCGCGTGTTCCTCCGCCTGCCGCGAATCGTTCTCTGCGAAGGAGACGCTGCTCAGTTGCAGCCGGGCCTTAATCTGCTGGTACTTATTATCGGTCGTCTGCGCGAGGCTCAAGGCTTGCTGCAACTGCGCGCGCGCGTCCGCCAGCTTGCCTATGTTGTTGTAGAGCAGACCGCGCTGGATGTGAACTTCCGTGCGCCCTTCTATCGTGCCTAAGGTCTGGTACACCTCATACGCTTTATCGAAGTACGAGAGCGCGCTCGGCATGTCCTGCTTTCTCCCGTAGAGAATCCCCAGTCGCAGGTAAGCCGTCGCGTACTGCTTATCGCGCGCCGTCGCCTCCTTATAACTATCTATGGCCTTGCCCATCTCCTCGTTCTTCTCATAGGCGCGTCCGAGGTCAACATAAACCTGCGCCTTGTTCGACGCATCATCCGGGGTGAGTTTCAGAATCTGTTGATAGGCTTCGATGGCGCGCGTGAAATTGCGCGTCACGGTGGCCCTGATGGCATCCAGGTAGAACGCGTCAACTTGAGAGAGCGCGGAGGGGTCCGGGATTAAAGTGTTGAGACGGAGCAGTTCGTCTTTGGCCTTGTCCGAGTAATCGAGTTCGGTCCAGGCTTCGGCCAGACTGGCATGCGCGAGAGCGAACCTGTCATCAACCTTGACGGCCTGTTCCAGAGCCTTGCTCGCCTGGTAGTACGCGCCGTCGCGCAACGCGCCCGTGCCCACGTCGTACATCCTCTGCGCCTCCGGCTTGGGCTTGTGCATCCCCGGCCTCAACCACGCGACGACGCCCCACACCGCCAACAACGCCAGTGCCAGCCCTATGCTCAAGGTGACGAGCGAGAGACGCGGCCTCTGCAACGTCTGGCTCAAAGTGGCGAACGCGCCGGAGAGAGCGTGCATCGCGCTCGAACGTTTCGGCTGCGCGGAGAGCGCGGACGCCGTTCCCTTCCTCGCAGGCAGACGCAGAGTGCGATGCTTGTCTTCATCGCTCAACTCTCCATGCACCTCCCGCAACTCCCCCAACATCTCCTCCGCACTCTGATACCTCTCCCCCACCTTCTTCGCTAACGCCTTCATTACTACCCGGTCCAACTCTTCCGGCACTCGCTCATTGACCACCGACGGCTTCTCCGGATTCACATGGATCACCTGCGCCCCGATTTCCAACACGCTCGACCCACTGAAGGCTGCTCGCCCCGTGATGCACTCGTACAACAACGCTCCCAGCGCGAACAAGTCGCTGCGCGCATCCACGGCCTGTCCCGTCGCCTGTTCCGGCGAGAGATAAAGTGGTGTGCCGACCACCACTCCGCTCTGCGTGCGAG
>JAXDFO010000198.1:0-6948 GCA_034665545.1 Blastocatellia bacterium | reverse complement strand
GATAAAGCACATGCCGAAGCCTTCGCCCGGTATCCTGTGCAGCACCTTGCCGCGAAAGGCGAAGGTGTGGCCGGAGGACAGGCGACACTCGACGGAGATGAATTCGCCGACGCTCGTCTCTCCCCCGGTCCTGATATAACAGCCGCCGCTGCTGACATCCAGAATGCGGCCCTGATGCGTGCCCCATTCCATCTCCACGGAAGTGTCAAGCAGGACGGGAACGCGGGCAGACGTTCTCCGCTCGGTCATGATTTATCATTCTCCGCTTTGTCATGCGGAACAGCTTCCATCCATCCGGTGATGCTGGTCAATTCTGAATCCTTGACCTTTCTTCCGGGCCCCTGCTCCATCCTTCGCTTCAGGACCATCTTGCGCACCCACAGCAGAAAGCCGGAGATGAGTAGAACTGCGGCGATAATGAGGATCATTTTTCTGACTCTCCTTTCCTCTCCTGTCGAAGATAATATTTAACAGCATGCGCCCGCTTCATCAACCTATTTTATAGGGACTACGGCGGGCCCGCCTTCATCCTGCTTTCGGGCGAAGAGATGAATTCTCTGTGGATGTCGCCCGGCTCGACGCCGCTATTGGCGATGCTCAACCAGAATTTATGGCCGTCTTCCTCCGGGTCGCGTTTAAGATAGGCGAAGTAGTGCATGAGGACGAACGCGCTGTTGAACTCGCGCAGGATAAACATCTCGCTGCGCGTCGCCTCAAGCAGCACGAGCGCGCGCGTCAACGAGCCTGAATTCAAATCTCGCACCAACTGCTCTCTCTGCGTTGCGTCCGGCCTTAGCCCCATGTTCGCAGAGAGCATCAACACATATTCATCATTCGTCTTGCCATCGTATATCTTTTTAAACTGTGCGCGAGTGGTCCAATTTTCCGCGAACTCGCGTTCACGTCTCTCTACAGCCAACGCGCCATCCGTTGCATCAGCCTTCACGCCCTCCGACATGGCCCGCGCGTCCGGCATAAACTCCGCGTACTCAGGCATGCGACCGTAAGAGGCTTTGTAGAGGCGATAGACGAAAAAGCCCGTCTCTCGAAATTGCGCGGGCAGTTCCGAGAAGCCTTCGTTAAGCTCTCTCACAGAGAAGGGCGGAGGCTCCGTCGCTTCGCTTTGGGCCAACGGCTCCGTCTTCGTCACGGCGTAGAGGTCTTGACGATGCCGCTCATCGCCGTAGCTGCGTATGAATCGCAGCCTGCCCGTCGCGCGTCCACGCGCCAGGAATGATTCGAGCGCGGCGCGGCCCAAAGGGTCTAGCGAGGCGTTATGAATCGTCAGATACGAGACGGGGACTGACTCGAACAGTTCGAGCAACCCGTCCGGTATTGGCCTGCGACTTGTTAGAGACTCTATCTCCTGCTCGACGGGAGGAACGAAACTGTTGATGGCGGTCACGAGCGGATGCCCGTGGTCCGCCGCGCGCGCCATGTAGAGAGTCCGCCTCGGACCCGCCGGAAGTTCCACGAGGCCGCCGCGCATCGGTGTCTCCTTGAGCCGCAGGGTGAGTTGGTCCGGGTCCGCCTCGCCGCGTATGAGTTGCAGAGGGGCCACGCGCTGCTCGAAGAGAAGCGAGATGATGATGAGAGCGTAAACGGGCCAACGCCTTAAATTGGACCAGTGACGCTTGATGAGCGAGACGCAAGCCTCCGCCCCCAACCCTGCCAGCAGGGCCAGGCCCAGGTAGGCAATCATGGACCATCGCGCGGCGACTCTCATGCTGCGAAAGAGCGGGACGTATTCGTAGAGCGCGCGATGGAAAAAAGAGTTGAGGCCGAACGACCCCAGAAATCCGATGAGGGTCCAGAGTAAGCCCAACGCGAAAGCCTCCGCGCGCACATGCTCGCTAAACACGCTGGTCCAATTCTTCTCCCACCGCGCGCGAAATATTCCCGCAGGCGAGAGCCCGGAGCCGACCCCCCGCGTCAGGGCCAGAAGCAGCGCAACGAGCATCAGCAGTAGCGGAAGCAGGCCGGGGAAAAGCACCATCTCGTTGCGTATCGCCGCGCCGCCGAGACCGTGCCAGAGCCTGTTGCGCTCCTCTACGGCCAGCCAGTTGATGAAGTGCGCGGAATACTCCGCGACTTCCGCGCTGCTTCGGATAAAGCCGTAGGCGCGCGACACGCGATAGTAGGGCAGCAGGAAGGGGTAGAGGACCAGTAATGCCGCGCCGAGCGCGACGCCCGCGCGCAGCCAGAAGGCGCGCTCGCGCCAGGCACGATAACGCGCCATGAGGAAAACGCCTGAGAGCGCGAGCGGGATAATCGTCAACACGAACCATGTGAGGCACGTCAGCGCGTTCATCAGGAAGGCCAGCGCGAGCCATGCCGCGCGCTTCCAACTTCGCTCTCGCGTGAAAAGTAGTAACGCCTCAAGCGACAAAGGTATCCATCCAGTGAAGATAATCGGCAGGTGCGAGAGTTGGTTGAAACGATAGGGCACGAAGGCGAAGACGATGCCTGCAACCCACGCCGCGCCGTTGGAAAGGTTGAGCGTGCGGGCCAGTCGAAACGCGCCGTAGCCGGTGAAGGCGAAGCCCGTGAGCGTCGCCAGAATATAAACGGTCAAAGGACGCAGTCCGAGCGCGAAGAGTGGAAAGAAGAGAAGGGCGATGCCGTAATCGCTCTCGCTGAAGGCGAGCGTCTGGTGGTATGGATAAAACATCGTCGCTTCAAAAAGGTGAAGCGGGTCGTGGAAGGTCTGATGATAATCCCACCAGAGAAAATATGCGTGGACGTAGGGGTCGCCGGGGTCTGGAATCGCGTCGCGCAAGTCTCGCGCCCACGGCCATGTCATCAAGAGCGTGAGCAGTAGAAAGGCCACGAAGATGAGAAGCTCGCGGGCCGCGCTCGCGCGTTTCAATCTTTGAAGCTGGTCCAGGAAAGCCATGGCGGGTGGTTCGTTAGTCTGAATGTGATGCGCCCCTCGCGGCTTTCATGATTCGCGTCAGTGATGCTTTCCGCCCGCTATCTTATCTCAATCGTCTCGTCGCCAGCCTTGACCTTCATCGCGGAGTCGAACTCTATCGCATGCGGCTGGCCCTTGATGTTTAGATGCTGAGTCTCTTTCCCTTGCTGGACATCAACGATGGAAACGGAGCCGCCTCCGCTCTGGTGATACATGACTGCGAGCAAGCGGCTGTCCGGCGACCAGGCGAGTCCCTTTATCTCGTTCGGGCCGTCGCCGTCCGGCTGCTGCGTCACCTTGACGACCGTGAGTTGCCTGTCAGTGACGCGGTCATGGATGCCTATCTGGCCCAGGTTCTTCGGTTCCTCTTCGCGCGCGTAGAGCATCTTATCAGGAGAGCAGGCTTTGTCGCCAAAGGGCACGCTGCCGCGAACGGAAGCGAGGCTGGTCGCGCAACCTCCGGGCGGCGTCGGCGACGAAGAGGGCGCGACTATTGGAGGCGGCGTGACCATCGTGACCGCCGTCGTATTATCGTTATCGCCCGGCCCGCCGCCGCTACAGCCCGACAGTAACAGGACCACTAACAGGACCGGCATCATCAACAATAGCTTCACTCTCATCATCATTTTTATCTTTCTCAGCGCGCTTTAGTCGCTTATCTTTCTGACGCCGCCAACCCCTTCGCCTCAAGCGACATTTCCCGTCGCTTCGGTTTATAATATTACTTTCATAAACCTCATAGGAATAATGACAGGAGCAACAGATGACCGCCGAAGTGGACAAGATTACGAGACGCCCCGACCGCATCAAGTTCGAGGGCCGCATTCTCTACCTGACGGAAGACACGCAACTGATTCGCCGCCAACTCGCGGGCGAGGATTTATCTTATGACGCCTCGCGCCCCTTGATGAACAATATCTCGACGGACGAGATAACGCCCGGCTGGGTCTGCTTTTACTACGACGAGACGCTGGGCCAATATGTTTACGTCGGGATGCGCGAGGGCGCGGTGCAGAAAGATGAAGTCAAAGCGGGCGGCTTTTCGGTCGTCGTTTCGGGTCTCTCGAAGGGCTGCGGCTCTTCGAGGGAGACCGCGCCGTACGCGGAAAAGTGGGCGGGCGTCGAACTCGTCATAGCCCAAACGATAGAGAAGATTTACGGGCAAAATTCGCAGAACATTGGCCTTCTGACTTCCACCGATTTCGGGCTCATCGAACGCATCACTCGCGGCGAAGAGATTCCGCTCGCGGAGTTCACGCGTGGCCTCGACCCTATCTCTCAAGCGATTGTCGAATACGGCGGCCTCTTCAATTACAACAAGGCGCGGCTCGCGGGCCAGGTTGCTCCGCCCGCTTTGGAGACCGGGCGGCGTCCGATGACGATTACCGAAAAGATTATCGCGCGCCACGCCTTCGTCCGCGCGGGGCAAGTAGGCGTCGAAGCGGTCAAGCCCGGCGACGCGCTCTTCGCAATCGCTGACGTGCGTTTCTCACATGAGTACGTGACGCCCATGGCGGAGGCTCTCTTCAAACAGGCTCTGGGCCAGGACGCGCGCGTGACGGAGCCTGAGTCCGTCTTCGCCTTCCGCGACCATCTCACATTCCTGGGCCAGGTGATGCCGCAGAAGCATCGTGACATGGGCTTGCTCGAACGCGCGGACGGCCTCGCCACGACGCAGGCGGGCTTCACCGAACAGCAGGGCATCAAGCTTTACGGCGAGAGTGCGGAAGGCGGCTCCGAGGCCATCTGCCACAACGCCGTAGTTGAAGACCTCGCGCTGCCCGGTCAGATAGTCATCGGCACTGACTCGCATACCTGCATGGCGGGCGTGCTCGGCTGCTTCGCTTTCGGCGTCGGCTCGACCGACATGGCGAACGCCTGGTACACCAAAGATATACGCATCCGCGTTCCCGAAACGGTTCGCTTCGTGCTCAACGGAGAGAAGCACGCTGACGTGACGGCGAAGGATGTCATGCTCTACATCCTCGCCACGGATTATATGAAGCAGGGCAAGGGCATCGGGCAAGTGCTTGAGTTCGCGGGCGACGGCCTCAAAGATTTTTCTATGGACGAACGCGCGACGCTCACCAACATGGCCGTCGAAGCGGGAGGCACGACCGGCATTATCGAACCTGACGAAGCCACGCTCGATTACATCGTGCGCATGCGCGGCCTCGACGCCGAAGCCGTGCGCGCGGGCTTCTTGCAGAGCGACGCGGACGCTGAATACGCCGCCACCTTCGAGATTGACCTGGCGCGGATTCGCCCGATGGTGGCGACGCCCGGCGACCCGCGCAACGGCATCAGGATTGACGAGTTGAGCGAAGAGATAAAGATTGACGCGGCCTACGGCGGCTCATGCACGGGCGGCAAGATGGCGGACATGGACATGTACGCGACGGTGCTCAAGCGCGCCGTCGAACAGGGCAAGCGCGTCGCGCCCGGCGTTCATCTTTATCTACAGTTCGGCTCGCAGAAGATTAAGCAGTACGCGAGAGAGAAGGGCTATCTGGAAATCTTCGAGCGCGCCGGGGCGGAACTGATTGACCCAAGCTGCGGCGCGTGTATCAACGCCGGTCCCGGCGCGTCGCGCAACGCGGAGACCGTCACCGTCAGCGCGCAGAACCGCAACTTTCCGGGCCGCAGTGGACCAGGAAAGCTCTACCTCGCCAGCCCCTACGTCGTCGCCGCCTCCGCCATCGCAGGCCACATCGTCGAGCCTGAAGAATTCCTGCGCGCGCGCGAGGAAGAATTGGTCAGCGCATGAACGACTACGGGAAGTATGCGTTGGTTGAGCGGGAGCGGCGTTTTCTGCTCCGAGACTTGCCGGAAGGTTTGACGCGCGCGAGCGAGCATGTGCAAATCTGGGATAACTACATCATGGGCACGCGGCTTCGTCTCAGGCAGATACGTGTGCCCGCGACTAAAGAACGGCGTTGGAAATTGACGCAGAAGTTCGCGCCCGCGCCGCCAGATTTTTCGCGCACCGTCATCACCAACATCTATCTTTCGCCGCAGGAGTATGAAGTCTTCTCTGTCTTCGAGGGCAACGAGATTCGCAAGAATCGCTATCCTTTCGAGCAAGAGGGGCGCAAGTATGGGATAGATGTCTTTCTTGGTCCACTCTGGGGATTAATCCTCGCGGAGACGAGCTTTGAGACCGACGAAGAGATGGACCAATTTCTGATGCCGCCCTTCGCCTTCGCGGAGGTCACGCGCGACGAGATGTTCACGGGCGGCAAGCTGGCCTACCTGACGATTGAAGAGCTACAGGCGCACCTGTCAAAACCCGCGTCGCAAGTTTCCGACACTGCTTCCACCTCTTCATCGAAACGCTGATGGCCGCTTCAACAATCATCTATACCATAGGGCATGGCCGTCATCCCTTCGACTATTTTCTCGAACTACTACAGGAGCACGACATCGCGCTCGTCTGCGATGTGCGGAGCGCGGCGCGTTCGCGCTGGCCGCAGTACAACGGGCCTATGCTGCAATCGCTCCTGCGCGAGAACGGCATCGGCTACGAGCACTTGCCGGAGTGCGGCGGCAAGGTGGTCGCGCCGCCGGATGAACTCGCGCGCGGCCTCGACCGCATCATGGAACTGGCCGCCGAGATGCGCGTCGCCCTCATGTGCTCCGAATCACAGCCGCTCACCAAACACGTACACCAGCCCCGCGCCAACTGCCATCGCGTCGGCCTTCTTGGCCCACCCCTGCGCGCACGCGGCGCAACCCTCAAACACATTCTCCCCAACGGCTCTCTGCTGGAAATAGACGAAGCCTCCCTCCCATCAATCTGGTAGAGCAGGAGCCAGAAGCCAGGAGAGAAGCGATAGCATGCCCTTCATGATGAAGGGTCTGCTATTCCTTCTGGCTCCTGGCTTCTGGCTTCTGGCTCCTGCTTTTAGCTTGCCGGTGCGACTTCGCGTGTCTGGTATTCGGCGGCGTGGCTGCGCGCGAAGTAGAGTGAGATGAGGAAGGCTATGAACATGATGGCGGCGGCGGTCCAGAAGGTGGCGAAGAGCGAGTGGTCG
>JAXDFO010000197.1:0-12094 GCA_034665545.1 Blastocatellia bacterium | reverse complement strand
AAACCACCAGCGCCACCACGAGCAGCAGGTGAATCAAACTGCCACCGACTCCACCGATAAAACCTAACAACCAAAGCACCAACAACACAACTAAAATTGTCCACAACATGTTCGCCTTCTCCTTTTGTTTGAGCGTCGTCAATCAAATCCGTTCAGCCTTCACTGAACTCGCTTGACCCTTACATGAGCAACGTTTGTGCCATGCCGCGAGTGCGCTCTCTCTCAATCCCGTAAGCTTATTAATATGATTATTTAAGAATTTCGCTCGGCCTTTTTTTCATTCCTCTTTGAGAAAGCCGTGGGTCTGCTTGTACTGAATTCTATCAGTTCGCGCGACCCTCATTCCGCCTTCGTGTTTTGATTTCGGGCATGACCTTTGACGCATCCCATAATGAAGGCGAATTGCGGCAACCGTAATCGTCCTGACTTCATCCGAACTGAGGTCTTGACGAGTCGTCCCTTGACGTTCCTTAAAGCATTACTAACAACCGCGATTCGGTCGCGGGCCGGGGGAATTCTTTAGACTGGACTTCTCAAGGTCAGGGCTGCTAAAGTGTTGAGTGTCTGCTCTTGTCATAAAGAGCGGACGGGTGGACCTGCTCCGGGCCGCCGTCTCATAGAGGTTCTCGCATCTGAGTTGCTTCCCGTCTGTAGCTCTAGCGGTTTCCCTTTTTAGCTTTGAACTTTTTCTGATTTTCGTCAGTGTTTGCGCCCTTCCCCTTTGCACGGGCCGCACGCGCTCAGGAGAATTATATGCCTTCCCCTTTACCACGTTTGCTCCCCCGCACGCAGAAGACCGGACTGGCTCTCGCCATCGGCCTCTTCCTGCTCCTGCTCGCCACCAGTTTCTTCATCGTCTACGAACGCCAACGCACGCCCGTGCGTGAGATTAACTCCACGCAACTGCGCTCGCTCGGAGAAAGCGGCGCGGTCGCTTCGCTCAAAGTCGAAGGCGAAGAGATGACTATCAGAGGTGTGGATGGTTCCGTCTCGAAGGCCATCGTCACCAACATGGAGACGCAGAACGAAATCGTCAGCGTCTTTACCAAGAGCAACGTCCCTGTGGAATTTCGCTCGCTGCAACCCAGCACGCTGACCACCGCGATGAACTGGCTCATCCCCGTTCTGACGCTCTCAGCCTTCGCCTTCATCGGCTGGCGCGTCTACGCCAGTATGGGTGGCCGTGGCGGCAACTTCAACCTCACGGATGCACAGGGCAAGCAGAACGTGACCTTCACGGATGTGGCGGGCGTGGATGAAGCCAAGTCGGAACTATCCGAGACGATAGAATTTTTGCGCGACCCGTTAAAGTTCGGGCGACTGGGTGGACGCGCGCCGCGCGGCATTCTGCTTTCAGGCCCGCCCGGAACCGGCAAGACCCTGCTCGCACGCGCCGCCGCCAACGAGGCTGGCGTCCCGTTCCTTTCCGTCTCAGGTTCGAGCTTTCAAGAAAAATTCGCGGGCCTCGGCGCGGCGCGCGTCCGTCGTCTCTTCGGTGAAGGCCGCAAGCTCTCGCCCTGCGTCATCTTCATAGACGAGATTGACGCCCTCGGTCGTCAACGCGGGCGCAGCAACGATTCCGCCTCCGCAGACCAGGACCAGACCCTTAACCAACTGCTCGTTGAGATGGACGGCTTCGACCAGTTGACCGGCGTCGTCGTCATCGCTTCGACCAACCGCCCCGACATACTCGATTCCGCGCTCACAAGGCCGGGCCGCTTCGATAGAGAGATTGCCGTCAACCTCGCTGATGCTGGAGGACGCGAAGCCATCCTGCGCGTCCATGCGCGCGGCCTCAAGCTTGAAGAAAAATTGGACCTACAATGGATAGCGCGCGGCACGCCCGGATTTTCCGGCGCGGACCTCGCCAACCTGCTCAACGAAGCGGCCATCGCCGCCACACGCGATAACTCCGAAGCCATCGCCCGCCAGCATGTCGAATATGCGCGCGACAAGATTTTGATGGGAGCCGAGCGCAAGGGCTTTATGATGGACCAGGAAGAACGCCACGCGACCGCCGTTCATGAAGCGGGCCACGTCGCCGTCGGCCTCGCCGTCAAAAACGGCGACCCCATACACAAGGTCTCCATCCTCCCGCGCGGACGCGCTCTAGGCGTCACGCAATCACTGCCCGAACGCGACCGCCTCATGAAGAAACGCGAATACCTGGAAGACCAGATAGCCATGCTCCTCGGCGGACGCGCCGCCGAACAACTTCTGCTCGACACGATGACCGCCGGAGCCTCCAACGACATCGAACGCGCCGTCGAGATAGCCCGCAAGATGGTCACGGAATTCGGCATGAGTCCGCTTGGGCCAATCCACCTCGGCAAGCCCGAAGACCCGCACAGCCAGGCACTGCTCGACCGCATAGAGCAGGCCACAGGCGAGATTATCAACGCGCAGATGACCCGCGCCTTTGAAGTCGTTGACGCGCGCCGCGCCGAGATAGCACGCCTCGTAGAGGGCTTGATGGACCGCGACACGCTCGAAGCCGAAGAGATTCATCTTTGCTTCGACACGCAGGAGAATCAGCAAGTCGCAGCGTAACAACAATGGTTAGTGGACAGCGGGCCGTGGGCAGTTAATCAAACTGCTCACGGCCTCTTTCTTTTCAACGACTGGCCGCTGCCCGCTATTATTGGACCTGTTTGGTGACTTGCCCGGAAAAGCATTTCTCCTGTAAGTTTATTCAACGGAGGCTGGACCATTTTAATCGTCTCCGTCCATCAAATTCTTTTTGAGAAATACGGGTGAGATTGGCGATGGCATATCCGGGCGTCGCGCGTATCGAACAGCCGATTCTGCAAGAATTGATCGCCACCGGCGGCATAGAAGACGTGCGTTTTCTTTATGCGCGTCTCGCCGGATATTTCCCGCAGTTGAGCGAAGATGAAGTGCGCGCGCTGGCAAACGGGCATCGCTCGGAGTGGCGCAGGCTCGTGCAACGCGCGGGTCGCATGCTCGCCGACAAGCGGCAGATAGAACGCCAGCGCGGAATGTGGACCATCACCGCGACGGGCCGCAAGCGAGCCGCTGAAGAGGCTATAGATTTTTCGCGGGCCGAGGTTGCCACGACAGAGACGCTCTCGCGTCATGATGCCTTGACGCATGGAGATGTCCAGCGAATGCTCTTGGACATAGGCCGCGCGCTCGGCTATTACGCCGTCAGCGAGTTTGAATATTACGACGTTGTCTGGCGAACTGAGGAACGCAGCCCGCGCCTGAGCCACGTCTTTGAGGTCCAGCACAAGGGCAATATAGACGCCGCGCTGGCGAAGTTGAAACGCGCTTACGAGGCCCAACGCTCGAAGCCCTTTCTCATCATCGCCTCCGAGCGTGACACCGTGCGCGCGCAGAAATCCATGAGCGCGGAGCGCACCGGCGCATTTCACGAAATCGGTCGCGTGACGGCCATTCTCAGCTTCGAGCAATTGCACAGACTGCACCGCGCCCTCACCTCCGTCGAAGACCTGCTGGCGGTAATCTCTGAACGATGACATTAACGACCACGCCACTGCGCAAACAATATCTGGACATCAAGGAGCGTTATCCCGACGCGCTCCTCCTCTTCCGCATAGGCGATTTTTACGAAGCTTTCGACGATGATGCGCGTCTCCTCGCGCGCGAACTCGACATCGTGCTGACCTCCAAGCCGATGGGCAAGAACATACGCATCCCGCTCGCGGGCGTCCCGCATCACAGCCTCGATAGACACCTCGCAACGCTCATCTCGCGCGGCCATCGCGTCGCCATCTGCGAACAACTAACGCCCACGCCCGTCAAAGGCGAACAGGGCCGCCAGCTTATCGAACGCGACGTGGTCCGCGTCGTCACGCCCGGCACTGTCCTCGAACCCGGACTGCTCAAGAGCAAGGCCAACAACTACCTCGCCGCTTATGTGACGGACGGCAAGCGCGCCGGAATCGCTTACGCGGACGTGACGACAGGAGACTTCGCCGCGACCGAATTAGAGGCCGGGGCCGCGCTCACCGAACTGCAACGCATCGCGCCCGCAGAAGTCCTCGTGCCCGTTAATGGTCCAGAATCCACGAGCGATGCCGTGCCCGGTTTTCTCACTCGCTGGGATGATGAGAGTTTTGCTATTGAGAAGGCGCGTCGCGCTTTATTGGACCAATTCCAGTCGCGGACACTCGCGCCCTTCGGGTTGGCCCACTGGCCCTTGGCGACCTCAGCCGCAGGCGCGCTCATCGCTTACCTGCGCGAGACGCAAACGGCAGCCGTGGGCCAACTGACGCGTCTCAAGAGCTATCACACCGAAAGCTTTATGATGCTCGACGCGCATACCGTGCGCAGCCTGGAAGTCTTCGAGAGCAACGCGGGCGCGCCGTCGCTTCTCGGAGTGTTGGACCGCACGCGCACGGCGATGGGCGGTCGCCTGTTGAGAAGATGGCTGCGCCAGCCGCTTCTTGACATTGCGTTGATTACTGGGCGGCAGGAGCATGTCGCGTGGTTTCGTGAACAGGCCAGGGCGCGTGCAGAGCTCTGCGCCGCGCTCGAATCCATGCACGACCTTGAACGGCTCTCTGCGCGCGTGCGTACTTCTATGGCTTCGGCGCAGGAACTTCTGGCGTTGGGCCAGAGCCTCGAAAACATTTCTCGCGTGCGCGCGGTCCTGCAAAGGGAGACGAAACGCTTCGGCGCGCTTCTCGCCGCGCTCCCCTTGTGCGAGGGCGCAGCCGCGCTGGTGCGCAAAGCCATCTCGGATGAACTGCCGACGCGCACGACGGAGTTGACGGGCGTTATCAGGCCAGGCTTCTCCGGCGAATTGGACCAATTACGCGCGCTGCTGCGCGACGGCAGAACTTTCCTCGCCGAGATGGAGCAACGCGAGCGAGCGCGCACAGGCATCAAGAGCTTGCGCGTCGGGTACAACAAGGTCTTCGGATATTTTATAGAAGTCACGAAGCCGAACCTGCATCTTATTCCGGGCGATTACTCGCGCAAGCAGACGCTGGCCGCCGCCGAACGTTTTCTCACGCTCGAACTCAAAGAGCATGAGACGCTCGTCATGAATGCGCAGGACCGCATACATGAACTCGAAGCCGGGCTCTTCCGCCACATCTGCGCCGAAGTCTCCAAGAGCCGCGACGAGATTCTTACCGCCGCCGCGAGCATCTCTTATCTTGATGCGGTCGCCTCCTTCGCGGAGGTCGCGGACGAATGCGGCTACGTGCGCCCCGCAATCACGGACACGTCGCGCTTGAGCATACGCGCGGGCCGTCATCCCGTGCTCGAAAGAATGTTGGACGAAGGCGGGTTCGTCGCCAATGATGTCGAACTCGATGCAGAGGACGGAGCGCAGATTGCCCTGATTACTGGTCCAAATATGTCGGGCAAGTCAACCTACCTGCGCCAGACCGCGCTCATCGTATTAATGGCCCAGACGGGCAGTTTCGTTCCGGCCAGCGAAGCCTCGATAGGTCTCTGCGACCGCCTCTTCACGCGCATCGGACTCTATGACCGCATCGGGAGCGGCGAATCAACCTTCATGACCGAGATGGTCGAGACCGCGCAGATTCTGCATCACGCGACGCCTCGCTCTTTGATACTGCTGGACGAACTCGGGCGCGGCACTTCGACATACGACGGCCTCGCCGTGGCCCGCGCCGTCCTCGAATACATACACAATCACCCGCACATACGCTCCAAGACACTCTTCGCCACGCACTATCACGAACTGACAGAACTCGCTTCCATTCTCCCTCGTCTCAGAAATCTACACGTCGAAATCGCAGAGCAGGGAAGCGAGCTTGTCTTTCTTTACAAGATAAGTCCGGGCAGCGCGCTCAGGAGTTATGGAGTCTACGCGGCGAAACTGGCAGGGCTGCCGCGCCCCGTCGTGCGACGCGCGGCGGCATTACTGGACCAGTACGAAGAGAGGTCCGAACTACGCGGCGGCGCGAAGGAAGCCACGACGACGACTCATGAATCGCATCAACAGCCACGCTCTCAAGCTCAAGATGCGGCCATCGCGCAAGCCCTGCTTGAGACGGACCCGGACGCGCTCTCGCCCGTTGAAGCCTTGATGAAGCTCTACGAGTTGCGTCGTCTTGCGGAAGCAGAGAAGTCCGGCAACGTCCGGGCCATCAAGACGGCTTAACGAATGCAAGCCGCGAGATTGTCAGGCCCGCCCTTCTCTAGTAATCTACAGGTCAAATTTACCTTTCCGAAAAGAGGAGGAGAAGAGATGGCAGACGATTCCAACGAAGGCCAGGGCGGCGGCCAACGAACCTACACCGTCAAGGCGGGCGACACGCTCTCCAAAATCAGCCAGCATTTCTACGGCGACCCACAGAAGTATGAGGACATCTACTTCGCTAACCGCGACAAGATAGAGAACCCGGACAACCTCTCCGTCGGCATAGAACTCACCATCCCGGAGCAAAGCTAAGCCGAAAGCCAAATGGATGAAGGATGAAAGGAGAGCTATTCGACGTTGAAGAGCTCTCCTTTCATCCTTCATCCCAAAGCCATCCGACTTTTCTCTCACCCAGGGTCTGTGTGGATTTGGACGCGGGTTCTGGGGAGTTCGGCTTCGATGGCCCGGAGGACGCGCACGCTGAGGTCGTGTGCCTCTTCGAGTCTCGTGTCGCGCGCGATTTCCAGATGCAAGTCAATGAGTTTTTGCGAGCCTGAGCGACGCGTGCGCAGGTCGTGAAAGCCAAGCACGCCCTCCTCTTTGTAGCGGTTGACGATGGCCGCTATCTGTTCATCAAATTCGAGCGGCAAGCGACGGTCCATCAGTATGTCTACGGATTCGCGCGCGACGCTGACGGCTGACCACAGGATATAAAACGCTATGAAGATGGAGATGAGCGGGTCGGCGATGGTCCGGCGCGTGAGGGCTACGATGAGGAGCGCGACGAACGCGCCGCCGTTGGTGTAGATGTCCGTAGTGTAATGCACCGCGTCGGAAGCGAGCGCGGGCGAGTCTGTTTCCCTTGCGACCCGCTTGAGCCTGCGCACGAGCGCGAGGCTGACAGCCATAGCAATGACCATCGTCCCGATGCCGAGCCATTCCGAGTGAGTTTCATGCGGCGTGATGATTCTGCGAATCGCTTCGTTAATCAGGTAGAGGCCGGAGATGGCGATGACGATTGATTGAAAAAGCCCCGCGAGCGATTCTGCTTTCCCATGACCGTAAGCGTGGTCTTCATCTGCTGGACGCGCGGCGGCGCGCACCGCGAAATAGTTGATGATGGAAGCGAAGATGTCCATCGCCGAATCGAGCAGGGAAGCCCACACGCTGATAGAGCCTGTGAGCAAACCCGTCGCCAGCTTTAAGGTGATGAGAAAGGCTGCGGCGAGCACGGAGAGGCGCGCGGCGGTCGTCTTCGCCGCCTCTTCCTGAGCCATCGTCAGCGTGCCGTGTTCTATCGCGGGCCTAGTCATTCAATAGTATTTCTCTCATCATCATCTTCGATTCAATGTCCGAGCGCGTCCGGGTGTTCCGAGACTTCCTCAATCGCCTGACTGCGCGCGCGCCACGTCACGATAGCGACGCCCGCGAAGATAAGCGCGGCGGCCACCCACGTCCTTGAGTTCCAACTCTCATGCAGCAGCCACGGCGCGAGCATGAAAGCGATGAGCGGTTGCAGATAAATGTAAACGGCAACGGTGCTCGGCGCAACGCGCGCCAAAGCCCAGGCGTTCAGGTAGTACGCGCCCACCGTCGGAACCAGAATAATATAGAGCACGGCCAGCCAGACCGGCAGCCCCGCGTTCAAGACCGTCTCTCTCGAAGTGGTCAGCGCGCCGAGCGGGGCCGTCAAGAGGCCGCCGAAAATAAAGACCCAGGTGATGACGGTCAACGCTCCATAGCGTTTGATGACATCCTTCGAGATGGCTATGTACGCGCCATAGCAGAGAGAGTTGAGCACTATCAAAAGATTGCCGAGCGTCGCATCGCCGGAAAAACTCGCGCGCGCAGGGTCAACCAGATAGACAACGCCGAACGCCGCCAGCAGTATGCCAAACGCCCTGCGCAGCGAAAAACTATCGTAGCCGAGAGTAATGCTGATTAGGAGAGCGAAGACGGGAATGGTCGTGCCGAGTAAGGTCGCGTTGATGACCGTCGTCATGGACAGCCCTTTGACGAAGAGCAGTTGGTTGAGAATGACGCCGAGCAGGCTGTAAAGAAAGATGCGCGCGTAGTCGCCCTTTTCTGTGATGGGGACGCGGCCCACCGCGCTTTGTAAGAAGAGAAAAGCGATGGCCGCGCCGCAGATGCGAAAGGCTACGAGGCCCGTGCTGGGCAACGCGCGCAAAGCTATCTTGGCCGCGATGGGCCAACTCCCGAAGATAAGCTGCACGGCGAAGAGGGCCAGATGCGGAGCCGCCCCGCCGCCTTCCTCTCTGCCTGGCGCGCTCGCGCCAATCGCCTGACCATTCACTTTGCCGGTGCTCACACATGCCTCTCATCGCCAGCGCAAGATGATAATCGCTGTTCAGGCGATGAGATAGAGCGGGTTCTCCAGTATCTTCTTGAAAGTTTGCAGGAACCGCGCGCCGGTCGCGCCGTCAATCACGCGATGGTCGCAGGACATAGTGACGCGCATCATCTGCCGGACGACGACTTCGCCATCGCGGACGACGGGCTTCGCGGTCATCGCGCCGACGGCCAGGATAGCGGCTTCGGGCGGATTGATGACGGCTGTGAATTCGTCTATGCCCATCATGCCGAGGTTGCTGATGGAGAAGGTCGCGCCCGTGTATTCATCCGGGTGCAACTTTTTCTCGCGCGCGCGCGCCGCCAGCTCGCGCACCTCGCGCGCAATCGCTCCGACGGACTTTGTATTGGCAGCGCGAATGACGGGCGTTATCAAACCGTCTTCGATGGCGACGGCGACGCCTATGTCCGCGCGCTCGTAATAACGAACCGCCTTCTCTTGGAATGAGGCGTTGACCTGCGGGTGTTGCATCAACGCCTGCGCCGCGACCTTGATGATGATGTCGTTGATGCTGGCCTTCAATTCCTGGTCCAAATCGTTGATACCGCGACGCAGTTCCGCCGTCTTGTCCATCTCGATTTCCGTCGTCAGGAAAAAGTGTGGCACTGGTCCAAGAGAAGTGACGAGACGGCGCGCGATGGTCTGCCGCATGGGCGAGGAAGGTTCGTCATGAAAGGGCGGCGTGCCGGTGATTGAAGGCTGCGGTTGCGGCGCGGGTTGCGCGCCAGGCTCGACCGCGCGTAGATGGCGTTGTTGCGGTTGTGCTTCGTCCGCTCGCGTTTCAGTCGCAGGCGCGGCGGGTTGCTGGCCCGCACTGATGGCGGCTTCGATGTCGCGTTTGATGATTCGCCCGCCCGGCCCGCTCCCGCTCAAACTGCGCAGGTTGATGCCAGCCTCTGCGGCCATGCGCGCGGCGATGGGAGAGACGACGAGACGCCCGCCCTCTTGCTGTTGCTGCTGGCCGGATCCGCTCTCGGTCGCGGCTTGCGCGCCGTTGCCGGAGGGCGCGGCGGCGGTTTGAGTTTTTCCGGTCGCGGCCTGCGGAGCCTGCTCGCCTGGACGGCCACCGGCATCGCCCTTGAGAGGCTCTCCTTCGATGGTCGCCTGCGTGCGCGCGCCGCCTGGGACGACCTGGGCCATCTCCTGCTGCGCGCCGTCCTGCCCACCCTCAACTGATGTTTCGATACGTTGCTTGTTATCGGCGGCGGCCTCGCTCGAACCGGCCTGGTTGACGAGCGCGGTAATGTCTTCGTCCGGCTCTCCGATGATGGCGATGAGTTGGCCCAGAGGAGCGGTCTCGCCCTCCGCGATGAGAATCTTGCGCAGAACACCCGTGCCGAGCGCCTGCATTTCCATCGTCGCCTTGTCGGTATCAATCTCCGCTATCGGTTCGCCCATCGAAACCTTGTCGCCCTCTTTCTTGAGCCAACGCGATAATTGGCCCTCCTCCATCGTCGGCGAGAGCTTCGGCATTACGACCTGTGTTGCCATTAGATTTACCTTATAAGTGTTCAGTCTAAGTAGGCCACTTCACGCACCGCCGCGACGACTTGCGCGACTGATGGGATAGCCATGTTCTCTAAATTTTTCGCGTAAGGCATGGGCACGTCCGCGCCTGAGACGCGGCGCACGGGCGCGTCCAGATAATCGAAGGCGCGCTCGTTAATCTCTGCGGAGATTTCCGCGCCGACGCCGCAGAACGGGTGCGACTCTTCGGCCACGACGACGCGATTCGTCTTTCGCACAGACTTGACGATGGTCTCTATGTCTAGAGGCCGGATGGTGCGCGGGTCTATCACTTCGCATGAGACGCCCTGCTTCTCCAACTCCTCGGCGGCCTTCAATGCAACGGGGACCATTAATGAACGTGCGACGATGGTCGCATCCTTGCCCTCGCGCTTCACATCAGCGACGCCGAGCGGAATCGTGAAGTCCGGGTCGTCCGGCACTTCGCCCTTGTTCCCGTACATGCGTTCCTGCTCTAAAAAAACGACGGGGTCATCGTCTCTTATCGCGCTCTTGAGAAGACCTTTGGCATCGGCGGCTGTCGAAGGCATGACGACCTTGAGGCCGGGGAAGAAGGCGAACCATGATTCGAGCGCCTGCGAGTGCTGCGAAGAAACCTGGAAGGCCGAGCCGTTCGGGCCGCGAAAGACAATCGGAATCTTGAACTGCCCGCCGGACATGTAAAGCAATTTCGCGGCGGAGTTGATAATCTGGTCCGTTGCGAGGATGGAGAAGTTGAAGGTCATGAACTCGACTATCGGGCGCAGGCCGACCATCGCCGCGCCGACGCCGAGTCCAGCGAATCCCAACTCGGTAATCGGCGTGTCTATCACACGCTTCTCACCGAACTCTTCGAGCAACCCTTTGGTGACTTTATACGCGCCCTGATATGCGGCGACCTCTTCGCCCATCAGAAAAACATTCTCATCGCGTTGCAACTCTTCTCTTAAAGCCTGGTTGAGAGCTTCGCGGATGGTGATAACAGCCATTTCAATTCCTCGGAAATTTAATCGTTGGTCGGTGGATAGTGTTGAGAGGTCAGAAAAGATAGCTGGCTTTTGATGACCACTGCCTACTGCTCACTGACCACTGCCGATAGGGTTTGCGTAGATGTGTGTGTAAAGTTCTTCGGGCGCAGGCTCAGGGCTTTCCTCTGCGAAGCGCAATCCATGTTCGATCTCTTCGCGCGCGCGCTTTTCTATTCCCGCGAGCGCATCTTCATCGAGCACGCCCTTTTCTTTGAGGCTCGCCGTGAAGAGTTTGATCGGGTCGCGCTCCTGATATTTTTCAATCTCGGCGCGCGTGCGATAGTTGCCGGGGTCGGACATCGAGTGGCCCATAAAACGATAGGTGCGGACCTCTAAAAGCGTCGGCAGGTATTCCTTGCGCGCGCGCTCGATGGCCCTCTGGACGGCCTCGCGGACGGCGAGCACGTCCATCCCGTCAACGAATTCCGAAGCCATGTCGTAGGCGCAGGCTTTCTTAGAGACATCTTGCAGAGACATCGCGCGCACAAGCGATGTGCCCATCCCGTACTGGTTATTCTCGCAGATGTAGATGCAGGGAAGTTTCCATAATTGGGCCAGGTTGAGCGATTCGTGGAACGCGCCCTGGTTGACCGCCGCTTCACCGAAGAAGCAGAGCGTCACCTGGTCTCCGCCCTTATACTTGGAGCCGAAAGCGACGCCCGTCGCTAAGGGAATCTGCCCGCCGACGATGGCATGACCGCCGAGGAAATTAACGTCCGCATCGAAGAGATGCATGGAGCCGCCCTTGCCGCTCGAACATCCTCCGGCCTTGCCGAAAAGCTCTGCCATAATCTCGTCCGCCGGAATGCCTTTGGCGATGGCCTGGCCGTGCTCTCGATAACTGGTCAGCACGTAATCATCCGGTCGCAGAGCGGAAATCGCGCCGACGCCCACGGCCTCCTGCCCTATGTAGAGGTGACAGAAGCCGCCGATTTTGCCGAGACTGTAAGACTCCGCCGCCTTCTCTTCGAGGCGACGAATGAGGACCATTTGATAAAGCAACTTGAGCAGCGTTTCCTGATCCAACTCTTCTATGCGTTGATGCTGGTCCTGCTTGCGCTCTTCATGCTCCTTGCTCAATTCAGA
>JAXDFO010000196.1:0-9072 GCA_034665545.1 Blastocatellia bacterium | reverse complement strand
GAATCTGCGCGACGGTTGAGGAGACATAGTCAGGCACTTTTATAAAACCCGCGATGCGCGGCGAGCGATGAGTGATGAGTCAAAGCAGATGCTTTCTTCTCATCACTCATCGCCCGTCATTCATCACTGTGTTATCCCTTTCCACAGGAAATCGTAGAGCAAGATTTTTGACGCCAAGACAATCACGGTTGCAAGAAAGATGCGGCGCAGCCAGGCGTTGTTCAACTTGAGCGTGACGCGCGCGCCGACGAATGCTCCCAGAAACATGCTGACGCCCAAGATGACGCCGAGTTTGTAATCAACCAGCCCGCGCGCCATGAAGACGAGCGTGGCGACGAGCGATGAAAAGACGTTGATAATCTTCGTGGTCGAGACGGCCTCGACGAACGTCTTGCGAAAGAGCGCGACGTAAGCGGCGGTCAGCATCGTGACATATCCCCCGCTAAAAAATCCGCCGTAGATGCCGAGCGCGAACGTCAACCCGTAGCCCATAAACTCCGCCGCGCGCGTCGGCTCCGTCTCCGGCGGAATGACGCCCGCGTTGCGCCGCCAGAGAGTGAAGATGGCGACCGCTATCATCGAGATGGAGATGATGAGAGGCATCGCCCTGCCCGGCACGATGAGGACCAGCAACGCGCCTATCGCAGACCCCACGAGCGTCAACAGGATGAGCATGGGCAAACGCCCGCGATCAATCACGCCCTTGCCGAGAAAGGGTAGCGTGCCACCTACGGCCATGAAGGTCAAGCCGAACATGTTCGTCGCCACGGCCACCTTCGCGTCAATCCCGAACTCGAACATCGCGGGCACGGTGATGAGAGAATTGCTGCCCGTCACGACCCCGACCACGCTCGTCAAGAAAAATAACAGGACCAGAATAACCAGCGAAATTGGAAACGGCGAAAGAGTCAAGGGAAGCGGCGAGATGCTCAACAGCAGATGCTTTTTAGCTTTCAAACTTTCCCCCTTCACCCTCTTATTTTTCTTTCGCCTGGCGAATTTCGCGTGCGCGCATACGCAGGCCGAGCGCGCGTTCGACTTCGCGCAGGCGCGCGACGAGTTCCAGAGACTTGTGCGCGTTGATGGGACCGCCGTTGATGGCGTCTTCGCAATCGCGCATCAGCGTCTCAAGCCTTTGCTGGTCCAGCGACGAGCGGGCCGCGACGCCCGCCGCGATGGCCGCCCGCCCGCGCTGGTGGTCCACCCCCGCATAGCGCGCCAGCACGCGGCGTATGCGCGTATAGACATTCTCAATCGCCAGGTCGTAAGCGCGCGCCTGCTGCTGCAACTCTGCCATAGAGGCGACGAACTCAAGCTTTGAGCGACGGTCCACGCGGGGCAGAGGCAGGGGGCGCGCGAAGCGTCGTCCGCGCGTCCAGATGAGCGCGAGGATGATGACGAGCCCCTGGCAGAGCATGGGCACGACGGGCGTGCCCGCGAAGTAGGCGAAGATTTCGTTCTGCGCGAGAGAGCGGCCCTGGTGAAATTCGTCGAAGGCTATCAAGCCGCCGCCGCTCGTGACGATGTTGAGCGCGAGCATCAGATTGTCCGCGCGGTTGATGCCGTTGTTAGCGACGATGAAGGGGTCGCTCAACACGATGATGCGCCCCTTGCCGTGCGGGTAGTCAATGAGCAACGGTCCATGCTCGCCTCCCAGATG
Source organism: Blastocatellia bacterium (assembly GCA_034665545.1). Taxonomy (GTDB): domain Bacteria; phylum Acidobacteriota; class Blastocatellia; order Pyrinomonadales; family Pyrinomonadaceae; genus DASYML01. The sequence continues at coordinate 7,412 of JAXDFO010000196.1, read as the reverse complement.
GACCACCGGCGCGGTCGAGAGAGGCTCGCCGTCCGCTCCTTTAGCTTCGCTCTCGTCCTCGTAGGTTTCACCGCTCTCATCTTGCTTCGCGGCATGGGAAATTTTGATGAGCGCGGCGAGGCTCGATGGCATGACGGAGTCAACGTTACGCGTCAGGCTAGTCGGCTGCGAGGGGAGCGCGGGCTTGACGTTCGCGGTCAAGGCTTCAGGGTTGTCGGAGGATGCATCGGTCGAAGAATTTTGCTGTAGTTCGGTCGTTACATTCCATTCGCCGGAGGGCGGGAGCAGGCGCGCGTCCGGCCTGCGGTCTATTATCAAGAGCCGCCCGCCATCCGCGACCCAGCGCAGGAGGCTGTCCGCCTGCTGGTCGCTAAAGGTAGTGAGCGTGCGCCCGATGACGACGAAGGTGACGGGCCTGTCCTGGCGATTATTGAGCAGGGCGGCGGGCGCTTCGCGCCAGCGCACGACTTGATAACCTGACTCGCCCAAAAAATCGTACAGAGCGCGCGTGCCCGTCTGGCCCGAATTATAGGTCGAGCGGTCAGGGTTCCATTCCGCGTCCTCCGTCCGCTCGACGCGCACGTACGACGCGGCGTTGAGCGCGACCAGCACGCCGAGCACGACCACGATGGTAATCAGGATGAAGAGCCTTTGCCGCATCGTTACTTTAAAGTTTCAAGTTTCATGTTTGAGGTTTGAGTTATTGGGCCAACTTTCAATTTCAAACATGAAAGCTGACGCTCTTATTCTTTCAACGCTTCCGCGTAGCCCGCGCGAAAATTGGTCCAGTCGTTGAGACTGGCGGGCGCGAAGCCGTACCAGTGATTCTCAAACAAGTTGGTGAGCCGTCGCATCTCCGTGTGGAGCGGCTCGACGCCCTGCACCGCGCGAAGGTAATCGCGGTTTGTTTTGGATTGCGCGAGGCTCAGAATCTTGCGGTCGCCAAGCTCGCAGAGGAACGCGATATAGCCTTTGCGGATGGCGGCGCGAAGGTCGCCAACGCGCGCGAGCTTCTCCGCTTCCGCGAGCAAATCGTCCGAGGTCTGGTCCTCCTCAAGCCGCTCTCCGAGCACGACGCGCGCCTCTCGCCGCACACGTTTGCGGCGGCGAATCCGGCGATTGAAGAGGCGCGGCCCGTAGCGCAACGCGAGCAGCACGATGCCCGCCAGCAAGAGACAGATGACGATGACCTGCGTGACGGTCGCAACGTTATTGGACCTGCTCAATTCGGTCTGCTGCTGCTCACCCGCCGGAGCTTGACGGTCGAGCCATTTCAGGATGCGCCGCTTGAGTCGCGCCAGCGCGCTCTCTTCCGCCTCCTTCTTGTTATACTCGGCGCGGCGCAGGATGGCGGCCAGCCTCGCCTTCTCTTCATCCTTGCCCTGAACGCCCCTGCCTGCCCGCTCCGTCTCCGCGAGCCGCTCGTCCAGCGCGTAGAGTTGCTCCTCGACACGCAACAGCAGCGCATCCGCCTTATGAGAATCAGAGGCGCGTAGCTTGTCATACTCCGAGAGCGACTGGTCCAGCCAGCTATTGTCAACACGCACTGAAGTGTTGTTCCATTCGACGGTCTCCACCGTTACCACCGCCTGCCTCACCTGCCGCAAGGTCTCAGCCGTGCGCGTCCGGCGTGTGGCCTCGTTAGCTCCCTCTTCATCATCAAACCCGCGCAGGGATTCCAGCGCGTCCGCAGCCTTACGCACGCGCGCGCGGTAATCAGGAAGCGGCATCGCCTGCGCCGCGCAAGCGTAGAGCAACAGCAGGCAGAGCGCGCACAGAACACGAGCGGCGTGCCAGCGCGCGTGCGCTCGATAATGGACCGGGAATTTGTTGAGAGCGGAGGGCACTGTGCTTATGAAGTCTCTGCTGCTTAGTGAAGACCGAGCGTGTTAGGGGGCGACCATGAACGTCCTCCCTGCGCGGTGGGCGGCAGGAGCACTGGAGGCGCGGACTGTCCTGCGGCGACGATAGCGGGGGCGAAAGGCGAAGGCTGGTTGGCGGAGAAGTGCGGCATCTCTCCGAGTTGTCGCGCGGCCATCAACTCCAGGTCGTAGCCCTCCTGCCGCACGCGCTCGTCCACGTAGAGCAGCGAGAGGCCGAGCATCCAGACGGGCGCGAGCAGGATGAGGCTCGATTGCCAGAGCACGTTGTAGCCGATGGCGTACCAGGCGGGCCACTGCGCCTGCTGCATGGGCGAAGGGTCTATGCCGTGCAAATAACCGTACCATCCGAGCGGAACGATTAAAATCATCAACGCCGAGTAGGTGGCGAACGAGCAGAAGAAAGTAATCGCCATCAGGCGACGAACGTTGCCGCGCGCCAGCGAAGTGCTCCGGCTGATGGCCGCCGAAATTCCCTTGCCCTCGACCAGCAAAGCCTGCGGCACATAGGCAAACTTTCCCGCCAGAATAAAGAAGACATACAGCCCCGCTAATGTTGCCAGGATGAACCCGACGACGCCTATCGCGCCGGAAACCCAACTGGAAATCGCGCTGAAGGCGTAGAAGCCCAGGAGGGAGAGGGCGAAGACCAGATACCACGCGACGAAGGCGACACAGGCTGAGAGCGCGACGCAGAAGCCTACGATGAGTGTGGCGAAGAGGAGTCCCCAGAAGCGCGCGCGCACCGCCTTGTAAGTGGCGCGGGCCGTGACCGGCTCGTTCCACAAAAGGTTCATCACCAGGTTATGCGTCGCCCCGCCCATCACTATCATGCCGAACAGATTGCCGCCCACGAACAGCGCGCCCCCCGTCGCCAGCAACGCGAAGTAGAGGGTCATCAGCGTGTCGCTCGGAGTCTCGGAGAAGGCGCGCCAGCCGATGGTCATCAGCACGGAGCCGACCGCAGAGATGACGACGGGCGGCGTCGTGATGCGTATCAACGTCATGAAGTGAAGACGGTAGAGCCTGACGGCGCGATCAATCAGATCGCCCGCTCCGAGAGGGGCCAGGGAGAGCTTGTTTACAGCAATCGTCGCCATGCGCGCCAGGATTCAAGCCTGGATTGATTCCGAGCTAAGCCCGCCAGAACGGGGTCGCCACGGATTGTAGCATAGAGGTTTGCGCGCAAGCCTGCTCGCGTTCATAAGGCGCGCGACGCCCGAAGGCCGAAGCGTTTCGCGGCTGAGTTTAAGGTCTTGGTGTTTTTTCGATTTATCCGAATTTTTGTATTTAGGCGACCAAATTAGTGAAGAGAAGTGGTCCGGCGTGTGGTCTCTGGCACGCGCGAAAGGCTTTAAATGGCAGTTATTTCGTATCTTCGGCCCGCGACTGCGGACCCGGCATATCTCTTGCTTGTTTTCTCTCGTAGCCTTTGACCACTATCCTACTTTCAGTAGGAAACGCACCAGGACAATTAGATTACACGAAGCTTTGGGTTGCTAAAATTTAGTTTTAGCGTCGGCAGTCCTACCCCAACAATTTCTGGAGATGAAGATGAAGATAAAACTATTTGTGCTGATGGCCGCCCTGTTCTGCCTTTCACTCACGGCCATGTCGCAGACGAGCCGTGGCACAGTGACCGGCACGGTCACGGACCCGAACAGCGCCGTCATCGCAGGGGCAACTGTGACCCTGACGAACACGGAAACCAATGTCAGCCGCACGACCGTCACCAACGAAGAAGGCTTCTATCGTTTTGACGCCGTGGACCTGGGCACTTACTCAGTCAAGATTAGTTCGACGAACTTCAGCGACGTGCTCAAGACGGGCGTCGAAGTGCGTGCCAATCAGGTCTCGGATGTCGGCGCGCAAATGCAACCGGGCAGCCAGCAAGTGACCGTTGACGTGACCGCCGATGCCGGACAACTTCTGCAAACAGAAGCTCCCGTGCGTGGCGGCAACATAGAGGCGGCGAAGATTACAGAACTTCCCTTCGCGGGTCGCAATCCGGTCTCGCTGGCTCTGACCTTGCCGGGCGTCTCTTCCAATCGTTTCGGCTTCGGCGTCGGCACGTTCTCCGTCAACGGCTCGCGCGGTCGCTCGAACAACTTCCTGATTGACGGCACGGAGAACAACGACATCTCAGTGGCGGGACAGGCGTTTCAGATTACCAACCCCGACGCGGTGCAGGAAGTCTCCGTTCAGACCTCCAACTATGACGCGGAGTTCGGTCGCGCGGGCGGTGCGGTCGTCAACACCATCACCAAGAGCGGCGGCAACGATTACCACGGCTCGCTCTCTTACCTGCTCGACTCGACACACGACGACGCCATCACCAACATACAGGCGCAAGACCCTGCGGTGCAGCTACGCGGCCACCCGCTGCCCGGCACGGAGCAGTGGTTTTCAGGGACGCTCGGCGGCCCCATCAAGCGCCAGCGGACCTTCTTCTTCGGCGCGTACCAGGAGCAGCGACAGGTTTCGACTTCACAGTTCAGCCGCACCGTTCCCACTGCGGCGGGCGTTGCCAAGCTCCGTTCGCTCTTTCCGGCGGGAACGAATGCCAACGTGGATACTTATCTGAACGTCATCGGCAGCGTCCTCGGCACGTCGCAGTTCAGCAACATTGCGCTCGGCAGGAACGCGGCGGGCGTGGACCGTGGAGACGTGCAGTTCGGGACGGGCTTCTTCTCTGTGCCGAGAAAATCCCTCGACCGCCAGATTCAGATTCGCATTGACCACAAGCTCACCGAGAGCGACCAACTTTCAGGACGCTATCTCTACGACAACACTTTCGACCCGTTGGCGTCCGTCAACTTCCCCGGCTTTGAGACGACGCAGAAGAATCGCTATCAGAACGCGCTGATTAGCGAGACCCACGTCTTCTCTTCCAACATGACCAACGAGTTGCGCATCGCCTACAACCGCATCAAGCTGGGCTTCCCGGCTGACCCGTCTAACGCGCTCGGCACGACCTTGCCGCGCTTCGATGTCTCGCAGTTCACAAACTTCGGCATCCAGACCAACTTGCCGCAGGGCCGCATCGCCAACAACTACGTGGTGCAGGACACCATGACTTACCTGCACGGCAATCACACTTTCCGCTTCGGCCTGGACATCCTGGACCAGCGTTCGCGCCAACTCGCGCCCATCGTCGAGCGCGGGCTGCTCACGTTCCGCAGTGGCGGCGGCTTTACAGCCCTCGGCAATTTCGTGGACAACTTCGGCGGCTCAGGCGGCGGCACGCAGAGAGATTTCGGCAGCCCTAGATACTATCCGTTCCTCATCCGTCAGGCTTACTTCGGGCAGGACCGATGGCGCGTCAACGAAGACCTCACGCTCACGCTCGGACTGCGTTATGAGAATTTCGGTCAGCCCATCAACTCGCTCGGCACGTCGGCCTTCACGGGCCTCTTCAATGTTGACCCGGTGACGCGCGGTGGCCCCTATGCCCAGCCCAACAAGGTCCAGCGCGACAACAACAACTTCTCCCCAACCGTCGGACTCGCTTACTCGCCTTCTTACAAGGAGGGCTTTATGGGCCAACTCCTCGGCGAGAGGCGCACGGTCCTGCGCATGGGTTATCAAATCGGCTACGATTCCTTCTTCAACAACATCGCGTCGAACGCCGCGACCTCTTCGCCGAATGTCGTCGCCACCAGCATTAGCTCAATCGTGAGCACGGCGAACCCGCGCGGGCTAGCGAACCTGACCGGCTCGTTGCCGACCACTGCGCGCGCCCTGACGCCGCTCGATGCGCAGACGCTGGTCGTGCGTAATCTCGTCAATCCTTACTACCAGAAATGGTCCATCGGCATTCAGCGCGCGCTCCCCTGGAACCTCGTGATTGACACTTCCTACGTCGGCACGAAGGGGACGAAACTCTTCCTCAACGAAGACCTCAACCCGTCCGTCCCGGCGGCCTTGCGCAGCGCGATTCCGGCGGGCTATCCGAACTGCACGCCTGCGGCGAACGTCACGGCGGCTCAGGCGACGGCGCAATTCCCGGCGGGGGTCTTGTGCCCTCTCTCCGGACGCCTCGACAACTTGCAAGGCTCGCGCCTGATTCGTACCAACGGCGGGTCTTCGACTTATCATTCGGGCCAGTTGTTGATTCAGCGTCGCTTCGTCAACGGCCTGGCCCTGACGGGTTCTTACACCTACTCGAAACTGATTGACAACGCGAGCGAGGTCTTCGCCGTCGCGGAAGTGAACCAGCCGCAGCAAGCTTCCTTCCCGTCTATTCTCGGAGGCCAGCCTCTGGAGCGCGCAGTCTCTTTCTTCGACCGTACGCACCGCGCTTCCATAACCTACGTCTATGCGTTGCCGTTCTACAGGGAGCAGCGCGGGTTGTTGGGCCGTCTCGCAGGCGGATGGGAACTCTCCGGCGTGACCACCTTCGAGAGCGGCGTGCCGTTGACAGTGACCAACGGGCAGGATGCTGACTCGACGGGCGGCAATCTGGACCGTCCAGACTTTAATCCGAGCGGGCAGCCAGGCGTGCGCGCCGTTCCGGCTGTGGCGAGTGCGACCGTCAACCCCTGCGCTGTGACCGTCGGCGCGGTTTATTACACTAACCCGGATGCTGGCAGCGCGTGTATTAACCCGGCGACCGCCCAGTACATAGGCATTCTGGCGGGCACTGGCAGGCGCGGCACGCTCGGTCGCAACACCCTGCGCTCGCCCGGCACGAACAACTTCAATATGAACATCCTGAAGCGTATCAGATTGACGGAAGGCACGAGCCTCGAATTTCGCACGGAGTTCTACAACATCTTCAACCATCCGCAATACGGTCAGGGCAGCGTGAGTCCCTTCTCAGGCGCGCCGAGCGGCATCGCGGCCAGCGTCATCAATTCAACCGCCGGACGTTTTCTCCGCCCGGAATTTGATGAAGGTGGCGGACGCGTCATTCGTTACCAGTTGAAGTTTCTCTTCTAGGCTCAGCTTAAGAGAGGACCGGAAGGGCCGCCCTTCAGAGTCTCGACTCAAAAAAGCTCACCGCGTTGTTTCACTCGAAGCAACGCGGTGAGCTTTTTTCTGGACCAGTTTCAGCCTTCGGTTTTGGTCCTACCTCTTGACCACCTCAAACTCGAAGTGCAGTTCCTTGCCGCGAAAGATGTAGCTCAGATAGAACTCCCAAAACTTGCGCGTGAAGCGCAGGCCCGGCCAACGCTGGTCCAGGTTCGTGATGAATTCGAGTCCGAGAGCGCGCCACAAATTCGCCAGGCTGACGTAGGTGCGAACGGGCTTCAACTCGACATCCGTGTAGAAGGGAAAGAGCTTGCGGTCCTGCATAAAGCAGTTAAAGGAATAGCTGTTGAAGTGGTTGCGATGCGTCGGGTCGGTCGGCCAGTCCGGGTTAGAGTAATGAGGCGTGACGAGGCGTATGCGCCCGCCCGGCTTCGTGATGCGATGAAGTTCGGAGATGAAGGCCATCACGTCCGGCACATGCTCTATGACGTGGCGGCTGATGATCTCGTCAAACTCGTCGTCCGCGAACGGATACGGCAGGACGCCCAGATCGTGTAT
>JAXDFO010000195.1:0-17912 GCA_034665545.1 Blastocatellia bacterium | reverse complement strand
GACTTGCCGCGACCCGATCCGCCAGGCTCTCTGCCGCCGCCGGAAATCTTGTTCTCCGTGGCCCACGCGCGCCGCTCCGCTTCATCTTTGGAAACGCCGCGCTCCTCGTAGCTCTCTTCTATGTGTTCCGCCTGTCGTTTCTGCTTATCCGTATACTTGCTCTTGTCGCCTCTTGCCATTCTTCAAACCCTCCTTTGTACGTTCAACTCGCAAAGACAGAAGAACAGTCTCGCGCCGCATGTTCTGGTAGAGCTTGAGCGAAGTATAACACGCCGCGCGAACCGGCGAGAGTCTTCAACTCTTCAATAGCTTCTCTCTCATGCGCGCCAAGACCGAAGGGGGGACCAGGCCCTCAATCGTCGCGCCCAACTGAAAAATCTCCTTGACCAGCCGCGAGCTCACATAGGAATAGGTCTCGGCGGGCATCATGAAGACGGTCTCTATGCGCGGCTCAAGACGGCGATTCATCAAGGCCATCTGCAACTCGTACTCGTAATCCGAGACCGCGCGAATCCCGCGCACAATCGCATCCGCCTCGCGCAAGACCGCGTACTGGACCAGTAATCCCTGAAAATCATCAACCAGTAGATGACAGGTTCCTAGCTCAATCCCGCTCACGGCTTCGGCCAGCATCTCCCTGCGTTCTTCGATGGTGAAGAGGGGCCGCTTTTCCGGGTTGACGAAAATGGTGACGATGATTTCGTCGAACAGCTTGCAGCTTCTTTCGATGATGTCCAGGTGGCCGTTCGTCACCGGGTCAAATGAGCCAGGATAGATAGCGCGTCGCATAAAGTTGTTTGAGATGAATGGGGCAACTGTTTAGAGCGAGATAGAAAGTATCATAAAGCGATGAGAAGTGACGAGTGAAATACGCGCCGGTTGACGGGTGAAGAAAGATGAGAGGAAAGCTATTCTCTCATCTTTCTTCGCTTCTGTGCCTTGACACGATAGCCGGGCGGTGGTTCAATACAGGCTTAGAAACGTGGTGAGTTAAGGCAACTTGCGGCCACGAAAAACAAACTGCTAAACAGCATCGGCGTGTCTTTCCAGAGTTTTAAATCGAATCGGCTGCCAAAGGAAAGCCCCGCGTTGTGATAGCGCGGGGCTTCAACTTTGTGCGCCAGCCGCCCTTTAGACGAAGACTCGCCCGGATGGAGAATGGACCAGAAACAGATGAGTGATTTTCTTGACGCATTGAAAGAACGCATCGTCGTTTTCGACGGCGCGATGGGCACGAATATTCAGTTGCAGAATTTGACGGCGGACGACTTCGGCGGGCCGCAGCTTGAAGGCTGCAACGAATACCTGCTCATCAGCAAGCCCGAAGCCATCGAAAAAGTCCACGCGGCGTTTTATGAGGTCGGCTGCGATGTGGTTGAGACCAACTCGTTCGGCTCGACCGGCATCGTGCTGGCCGAATACGATATTCAGCATCTGGCCTACGAGCTAAACTTGAAGGCCGCGCAACTGGCGAAACGCGTCGCTTCGGACTTTTCGACGAAGGCGAAGCCGCGCTGGGTCTCCGGCTCTATGGGGCCGGGGACGAAACTCCCGACGCTCGGCCACATCAATTTCAGAGACCTCAAGGCGGCCTATTACGAGCAGGCGCGCGGCCTCGTTGACGGCGGCGTGGACATGCTACAGGTAGAGACCTGCCAAGACCTCTTGCAGACGAAGGCCGCGCTCTCAGCTATCTTTGAATACTTCGAGTTGATTAAGCGGCGCGTGCCCGTCATCGCGCAAGTGACCATCGAAATCTTCGGCACGATGCTCAACGGAACGGAGATTAGCGCGGCCCTCACCGCGCTCGAACCCTTCCCCGTTGACCTCATAGGGATGAACTGCGGCACCGGTCCAAAACAAATGACGGAGAGCATACGCTATCTCTGCGAGAACGCGCCGCTGCCCGTCTCCGTGTTGCCCAACGCAGGTCTGCCCGAAGTCAAAGACGGCGCGCAACACTACGACGAGACGCCCGAATCCTTCACCGCGCAGATAGTCCACTTCGCAAAAGATTTCGGCGTCAACGTCGTCGGCGGTTGTTGCGGCACGACGCCCGAACATCTCAGCAAAGTAGTCGAAGCCATGAGCGGCTTGACGCCGAAGAGACGCGAGGCCGGTCTCGTCCCTTCCGCTTCGTCAATCTACTTTCAACAGCCTTACGTGCAAGACACCTCCTTTCTCATCGTCGGCGAGCGCGTCAACGCGAGCGGCTCGAAGAAGATGCGCGACCTCTTGAACGCGGAAGACTGGGACGGCCTCGTCTCGCTCGCCAAAGAGCAGGAGCGAGAGGGCGCGCATATCCTCGATGTCAACGTTGATTTCGTAGGGCGCGACGGTGTCCATGACATGCACGAGTTGGCCCGGCGTCTCGTCACCAACGTCAAGATTCCGCTCATGCTCGACTCTACCGAATGGGAGAAGATGGAAGCGGGCCTCGAACACGCGGGCGGCAAGTGCATTCTCAATTCGACCAATTACGAAGACGGCGAACCGCGCTTCGCCAAAGTTCTGGACCTGGCGAAACGTTTCGGCGCGAGCGTCGTCATCGGCACGATTGACGAAGAGGGCATGGCCCGTGCGGCTGATGGAAAGTTTGAGATTGCGCGTCGCGCCTACGAACAGGCGACTGAGAAGTACGGCGTGCAGGCGCACGATATTTTCTTCGACCCGCTCGCGCTGCCCATCTCGACGGGCATAGAGGAGGACCGCCGCAACGCGCTCGAAACGATAGAGGGCATCCGTCGCATCAAGGCGGAACTGCCCGGTTGCTTTACCATCCTCGGAGTGTCGAATATTTCGTTCGGCCTCAACCCCGCGTCGCGCGTCGTGCTCAATTCCGTTTTCCTGCATGATGCGGTCGAAGCCGGACTCGATGCCGCCATCGTCAACGCGAGCAAGATCGTGCCGCTCAATCGCATCGGCGAACGCGAATTGAAGGTCGCGCGAGACCTCATCTATGACCGAAGAGAATTCGAGGGCGACGTTTGCACCTACGACCCGCTCGGAGAGTTCACGAAACTCTTCGAGGGCGTTTCATCAAAGACCGTCAAGAAGGATACTTCATCGCTGCCGATTGAAGAGCGACTCAAAAGCCACATCATTGACGGCGAGAAGATAGGATTGGAAGACGGGTTAAAAATCGCGCTGGAAAAATACTCTGCCCTCGACATCATCAATAACATCCTGCTCGACGGCATGAAGGTCGTGGGCGACCTTTTCGGGAGCGGGCAGATGCAGTTGCCCTTCGTGCTGCAATCTGCGGAAGTGATGAAGGCGGCGGTTCGTTTTCTCGAACCGTTCATGGAGAAGAAGGGCGGCGCGACCGCTAAGGGCACGATGGTTCTGGCGACGGTCAAGGGCGACGTACACGATATAGGCAAGAACCTGGTTGACATCATCCTGACCAACAACGGCTACAAGGTCGTCAACCTCGGCATCAAGCAGACGATAGAGAATATTCTCAACGCTTACGCCGAGCACGGCGCGGACGCCATCGGCATGAGCGGTCTGCTGGTCAAATCCACGCTCATCATGAGAGAGAATCTCGAAATCATGAACGAGCGCGCCATCACAGTGCCTGTCGTCCTGGGCGGCGCGGCCCTCACACGCCGCTACGTCGAAGACGACCTCAAGGCGATTTACAAGGGCACGCTCTTTTATGCTAAGGACGCCTTCGCGGGCCTCCACACGATGGACGAATTGACCGGATCGGGAAGAAGCAGCGCGGCGACAGTTGAAGATTCTGCTAAGAAAAGCATCGCGGCGGGGGCTGGCTCGAACGGCAATCAGGGAGTCGTTGAAGAGGCTGAAGAATTGATAGGCGAAGAGGCCAAGCTTGGCATTCGCAAATCCGCGAGGCCGCGCGGCGCGTCCAAGCCTGCGGGCGATACGACGCACACGCATCGCTCTGACGTGCGCCGCGACGCGCCGATTCCGCGCTCTCCCTTCTACGGTTCAAGAGTGGTCCAGAATATCCCGCTCGATGAGGTGTTCGCCTTCGTCAACGAGAACGCGCTCTTCAAAGGTCAGTGGCAATTCAAGCAGGGCCGCCAGAGCTTGGACCAGTATCGCGCGCTCGTCGCGGAGCATGTGCGCCCCATCTACAATGAGTTGAAGGAGCGTTCAAAGCGCGAAGAGTTGCTCACGCCGCGCGTCGTCTACGGCTATTTCCCTTGCCAGTCGGCGGGCAACGACCTCGTTATCTATGAAGATGACGAACGCACGGAGCGCATGCGTTTCACTTTCCCCAGGCAGCCTGCGGGGAAACGGCTCTGCCTCGCGGATTATTTCGCCGCGCAGGATTCCGGGCGCATGGACGTGGTCGCGTTTCACCTGGTGACGATGGGCCGTCGCGCGAGCCAGTATGCGCAGGAGTTATTCAAGGCGGACAACTACGCTGAGTATCTATACTTTCACGGCCTCAGCGTGGAGTCGGCGGAGGCGCTCGCGGAACTCTGGCACAAGCGCATACGCGAGGAACTGGGCATCGCCGGAAACGACGCCAAAGAATTGACGAAGCTGTTTCATCAGGGCTATCAAGGCTCGCGTTACAGCTTCGGCTATCCGGCCTGCCCGCGATTGGAAGACCAGACCAGGCTCTTCGAGTTGCTGGACCCGTCGCGTATTGATGTCGAGTTGACGGAGGAGTTTCAGCTTGACCCAGAACAATCCACCTCCGCGATAATCGTTCATCACGAAGAGGCGAAATATTTTTCGATTGACTAAGAAGATTTAGACCCCTGACTTTTGATTGTGGACTCTGGACCAGTAATTGACCCGACGCCGGAGGAACTGGCTGTGCTCTCGCCGATGGAGCGTTTCGCGTTTCGCGTCGTTCACCGGATGAATAAGGGGCGGGCCAAAAGATTCTGGACCTTTTGCCAGCGCGTCTTTGGCGCGGGCTGGATACATCTCTCGACGTACAATCTGATGCGCGTCTACGGTCTCGAACATGTCGAGGCCGTGGACGCGACGCGCCCTTTGCTGCTGGTCGCCAATCATCGCTCGTTCTTCGACATGTATGCGGTCTCGACCGTCCTCTTCAGACGGACGAAGCTGGTCCGCTCGCTCTTCTTTCCGGTGCGCGGGCGTTTCTTCTACGAATCGCCGCTCGGCATGCTGGTCAATTTCCTGATGGGCTGGTGGTCCATGTACCCGCCCATCTTCGCGGCGAACGAGAAACGGCTCTTCGATAAATATTCGATACGACGGCTGGCAGAGCTTTGCCACAGCGGCCCCGGCCACATGATAGGTTTTCACCCGGAGGGAACTCGCAACAAGGACCAGGACTCTTACTCTTTCCTGCGCGCGCAGCCGGGCGTCGGCAAGTTGATTAAGGACGCCGCGCCGCAAGTCGTCCCAGTCTTTATCGCCGGACTGAGTAACAGCCTCGCGCGACAGGTGATTGGCAACTGGACCGGAGGCGAGCCGATACGCATACACTTCGGCCCGCCACTGGACCTCTCGGAATTCATGTCGAAGAAAGACCACGTCCGCACCTACAAGGAGATAGCCGATTTCACGATGCGCAAAATCCAGGAACTCGGCGAAGCCGACCGCGCCATCTACGCCGTGCCCGAAAAACAGAATAACCGGAACGGCGCGCCCGCCACGCTTTAAGAAGTTTAGATTTTAGATTTGCGATTTTGGATTCAAGCTTCCAGCGATAGTCAAAATGTCTTTGCCGCTCGTCATAGTCAATCCTGCATCTGCGCGGAGCGCGACGCGTGATTCCTGGCCCAGTTTAGCGAGCGACCTGCGCACGCATTTTGGTCCATTCAATCCTGTCTTCACGGAGGGACCGGGCGACGGGCGGCGGCTTGCTTTACGCGGCGCGCGGGAGGGGCGGCGGCTCATCATCGCGTGCGGCGGCGACGGCACGATTTCGGAAGTGGCGAATGGGATTATGGAATCGGGCGAGCCCGTCGAGTTGGGAGTGTTGCCGAGCGGGACGGGCGGAGATTTTCGTCGCACTTTAGGAATCTCATCGCGCACGGCTGACGCCGCGAGAGTTCTACGCACTGGCCGCACTCGCCTGATGGATGTCGGGCGTGTCCGGTATCAAAATCATGAGGGCGAGACGGAGGAGCGTTGTTTTCTGGGGGTGGCCTCGTTCGGGATGAGCAGCGAGGTCATAGAGCGCGTCAAAGAGAGCGGGCAGGGATGGTTGCCGGGCACGCTCACGGGTTGGTTGAGCGGGAGAGTATCCTTCGCCGTCGCCACTCTGCAAACAACTCTCTGGTCCAATAATACGATTGTCCGGCTTCAGCTTGACGAAGGGCCGGAGCGTCGTCTGACGGTCGCTAACTTGTGCGTCGCTAACGCGAAGTATTTCGGCGGCGGCATGAAGATCGCGCCCGACGCCAGGTTGAACGATGGACGCTTCGACATCATCACCATCGGCGACATGGACGCGATGCAAATTTTAAGCAATGCGCCCAGGCTCTACTTCGGCAAGCACCTCAGCATGCAGCAGGTCCACCACACACACGCCAGACGCCTGACGGCGCGTCCCGCCGTTGAGGATGAAGAGGTGGCTATAGAGGTTGACGGGGAACTGCCGGGACGCCTGCCCGCGACCTTTGAAATCCTGCCGGGCGCGCTGCGCGTCCGCTCTCGCTGAATGAGAGATAAGCTGTCGCTGCCGTCGCTATGGCTTCTGCTGGTAAAAGAGGCGTGTGATGGAGAAGCCGAGTTCGGGGTTCATTTTCGGCGGGTCGTAGAGCACGCCGAGGCCGAAGGTGGTGACGCCCGTGTCGGTCGGGCTGTCGCGGTCCGTGCGATTGATGAAGACGCCTTCAAACTTTTCGTTCGTCCCGTCCTCATAAACTTTCGTGCCGGTCAGCAACGCGCCCTCAAGCTTCGCGTTCCTGAGCGTGTACTTGAGCGACTCACGCGTCGCCGCAGGCTCCATACCGTTCCCTTCAACACTGCCGTCCGTGCCGACGCGCAGGCGCAGCGTGTAGCCCATGTCCGTCTCATACGTGCCTGAGTAGCTCGCGGCATCCTTCCTGATGACAGGCTCGCTCCGAATCTCCTTGAACTTCTCCATACGGACGCCGCGCTTCTCTTTGATGACGTGCTTGCTCTTATTGAAGAAGGCGACTATCTCCTGCGTTCTCCTTTGAGCATTGAGACCCTGCGAGATGATGTTGGTGGAAGGCATGAACCAGATGAGGCCGAGCAGGAGGGCGATGGTCAGACGTTTGCGCATAGCGTTGATTCCTCTCGTCAAGAGATTTTAGCCGGTCAACTATATGAACACCGCCGGTCCTTCTTTTGTGGCAGAAAATTTATGAGAGGAATGCTACCGGCAAATTCAGCTTTTGGAGAAAGCGTCGCCGCCCAGAAAGTTTTCGCGGACATAGGAGACCGTGTCGTGAAGAGTCTCCGCAGGGTCGCGCGTGTTGAAGGAGAGTTCGCGGCGGGCTTTCGCGGAGTCCAGGTACCAGAAATATTCTGCCATCTCGACCGCCGCCGCCTCCACGGGGGGCGTGTAATTCCATTGACGAAAGAGTGCGTCGAAGACTTGCGCGCCGGTAATGGCGATGGACTTCGGCAGCGAGAGACGCGGGGCCGCGACTTTGGTCAGGCGTTCGAGACGCGCGAAGAAATTTTCAAAGGTCCAATTAACCGCGCCGAGCAAGTATCGCTCGCCGTGCCGCCCCGTCTTCATCGCCGCGCGAAAGGCTGCGGCAGCATCCCTCACATCAACGAAGCTCAGGCCGCCCGATGGAACCGCGTTGATTTTGCGCGCGAGAAAATCCAGGACCAATTTTGTCGAACTCAAGCGTTCGTCGCCCGGTCCAAGCAGCAGACTCGGATTGAGCATCACGAGACGCTTGTCCTTGCCGTTGAAATATTCGAGCGCGACGCGTTCCTGGTAGACCTTGCTCGCGTAGTAGGGCCAGCGCGTGACGATGTCGAGCGGCGCGGGGCTCTCTTCATCAGGAATCGTCTCGCCCTTTTCCGTGACGGCGATGGTTCCGCTCGTAGAGGCCATGACGATTGACTTGACGCCGCCCGCGCTCGCCGCCTCGCACAAGATGCGCGTCCCGTCAACGTGAATATTGTACATCTCTCGCTCGTCCCGCTTCTCGCGCGAGACGCGGCCCGCCAGATGATAAACCTCGGCCACTCCATCAAGGGCGCGCTGCACGTCTTCGGCGTTGGTGATGGAGCCTTTGACGGTCTCCACGTCGAGAGTTTCGAGCCAGGGCGGAATCGAAGTCGCCATGACGCGCAGGTTCTTCGCGCCCTCTTCGATTAATTGGCCCAGGAGGTGCGCGCCGAGAAAACCCGTCCCGCCCGTAATCAGGGTCTTGGGCTGCGCCGGGCGAGCTATCGCCGCCTTGCCCTTAGTCACGGATTTGGTCGTTGATTTGGTCGCACTCTTGCGCGCGCCGCGTGTCTTTGTCGTAACCATAAAAAGCAAGTATGAAGTAGGAATGATGAAGGATGAGAGGGTGGCTATTCAAGATGAATAGTTTTTCTTTCATCCTTCAGCCTTCATCATTCCTACTTGCTCTCAGTCTCCTGTGGTGACGAGATTCGGGTCCGGGGTGTCGTTGCTGTTGTCGCCGTTCGTGTCGCCGTTGCGTCGTTCATTTTTCCAGCGTCGCCGGATGGCCTTCGCGTCGAAGCTGTTGCGCGTTCCGTCGCGCAGGTTCAGGACTTCATGACGGACGAGCGCGGCGATGAGACGATAGGCTTCGGCGCGGGCCATGCTCTTCGTCATCTCTTCCAACTCCTCATAGGAGAGATAGCGACCGATGCGCGCGCCTATGTCGCGGCTGCGAATAATGTTCGATCCCTTCGGCATCGCCTGGTACGTGCCCTGCAAGTACATGGGGAGAATGCCGACGCGGCAGGCGAGCGCAAGATAACCTATGACGGGCTTGAAGTCCGCTATCTCGCCGGTCATTGAACGCGTGCCTTCCGGGAAGATGAGCGCGTTGTAGCCGCGTTCGAGGAACGAGCGCGCGTGCCTCAATGATTGACGCAGGCTGCCCGAACGCTCCATCGGCACGAGGTTCGTGAAGTTGTCCATGTAAGCCCGCTTGTACTTGTTATCGAAGAAGTAGTCTGCGGCGGCCAGCGCAACCATGTCTTTGCCAGCCTCTCCGAGAGCCATCTTGGCGAGGCCCATGTCGAGGTGCGAAGTGTGATTGGGCGCGACGATGAAGTTGGTGTGAACGGGAATGTTCGAGCGTCCTTCGTACTTGGTGTTGAGAAACTTCTCGTAGAAGACGCGCTGCAAAACATCAAGCCCCTTGTTGCCGACGGTCCTCACCAGCGAGGGAATGTAAATCTCTTCATCGGCGCGGCGTTCCTCTTCGTCGCGCTTCTGCCTGGGCGTCTCCTTGCCTGCGGCGGCCTGGCGCGTGGCGACGCCCGCGAGTTCGCGCAGAGATTGCACTTCGGTCAGAGTGTTCGGAGAGGTGAGCGTGCCTCCGGCGTTCTCGATGGCCGTGGCGAGTTCGACATACATCAGGCTGTCAAAGCCGAGGTCGTTGAGGCGCGTTTCCATCGTTATCTCTGTGCGCGGGCGACTGGCGACCGTGGCGACGATGTCGAGGAGCCACTCGGCCTCGCGCGTCTTCTCATCACGCGCGCTGGATGCCTGTGCCTTCCTGGCGGATTGTTCGAGCACGCGCAGGTCTTCGAGGACTTCGCGCCGCTTGACCTTGCGCGTCGCCGTGCGCGGCAGTTCGCCGTCCCGGAAATGCATGACCTTGACCCGCTTGTAGAAGGGAAGCGTTGACGAGACATCGCGGAAATGTTCTTCGACGCGGCGGCGGACCTCTGCGCGAGAGAGCGAGATGTCATGATCGAAATCCGGGACGACCATGCAGGCGACCTTTTCACCGATGCCGTCGGGCAGGCCGACGACGCTCAATTCCTTGATGAAGGGAGAATTGCTATACGCCTCTTCTATCTCGTCGGGGTAAACGTTCTTACCGTTAGTGTCAACGATAATCTCTTTCGAGCGACCGACGAGATATAGATTGCCTTCGTCGTCCAGTCTTCCTAAATCGCCGGTGTGCAACCAACGGTCAACAATCGTGGCGCGCGTCGCCGCCTCGTTCTCATAATAGCCGACCATCACGTTCGGCCCGCGCGCGAGCACTTCTCCGACGCCGCCCGCGTCCGGGTCCGCGATTCTCAACTGCACGCCCGGCAGAGGTTGGCCCACGCTGCCCGTCAGCATCCCGTCCTGCGGGCGCGTCACGGTGAGCACGGGCGAGGCTTCCGTCAACCCGTAGCCTTCAAGGATAGTGAAGCCGAGTCCCTGAAAATCTTTCTGGACCTTTTCGTTAAGGGCCGAGCCGCCACTGATGAAATAGCGTATGCGACCGCCCATCCCTTCGTGAATCGGATAGAAGATGAGATGGCCCAGGTTGAGCGGCGTCTTATCGCGCAGCCAAGAGTTGGCCCGGATAAGCAGGTCGGCAGTTGAGCCGATCCACGCGCTACGCTCGTTGAGACGATTCTTGATGCGGCGGTGCAAGAGTTCCCAGAGGGCGGGCACGCCGACCATGCCCGTGATGTAACCGTTCTTGATGGCGCGGGCGAGGGCGTCGCTGGATAGCTCTTCGAGGTAGGTTATCTGCGCGCCGCGACTGAGCGGAGTGAGAAAGCCCGTCGAGAATTCAAACGTGTGATGAAGAGGAAGGACCGAGAGCACGCCGTCGCCCGTCGTCATGTCGAAGACGGACGAGAGCATCGAGACCATGTTGGTGAAATTTCGATGCGAGAGCATGACGGCCTTCGGTTGTCCCGTCGTGCCCGAAGTAAAGATGAGCGAGGCGATGGACTGGGCCTGGATTCTTTGCGGCAGAAGGGCTATACGCTGGTCTTCAGTCTGCTGGTCGGGCAGGGCGAAGATTTCCGCGAAATTCCAGACGCGCGTCGCTTCAAGGCCCGCTTCCTTCAATCTGGTTGAGAGACCGGCGTGCTTCTCTTGCATCTCTTCGCTGATGATGATGCCGTTGGCATCGCCCGCTCGCGCGAAGTTCAAGACCTCATCCGTGCTGCTTTCGGGGTCAATGGGAATGCAGGCCGCGCCCGCCTTGAGCACGCCGAAGTAGGACATGCCCCACTCCGGCGCGTTGTGGCTGAGAAGAATAACGCGGTCGCCCGCGCGTATGCCCTGGCTGGCGAAGAAGGCTCCGGCGCGCGTCGCCAGTTCGCGCAGGTCCGCGTAGGTGTACTGCTCTTTGCGCCCGTCGCGTTCGATACGCATGGCGACGCGCGTCGCGTGTCGCTTGGTCGAAGTCTCGAAGAGTTCGAGCAGGTCGCGGTAGGTATAGATGCGCTTGGGCCGCGCTCGCATCTCCTCTTCGAGCGTCGGCAAGACCCACTTCTTGAGGCCCGGCAGATGAATGTTAATCCAGTAGTCGTACCAGTCTATTTTTTCCGGCGACCAGTCCAGAAGCCCGCGCTCGTCCTTGCGTATGCGCGCGAAGAGAGAGCGCACGTTGTCGGTGCGAAAGACGTAGGCGTTCTTGATAGTGAACGGCTCGAACATCTCGAACGCGTCCATCGTCTCCCGCGTCAACTCTTCAACACGGTCAACGCTCTCCTTCGCGCTGTCAATAATATCCGTCAGTCGGCCACCGCCCCAGCGCGGTCGCGCCCGGTCCAGAATGGAAGAGACCTTCCGCGCGGCGGCATGGACCATCGGCGTGGAGGTCTTTTCATAACGCGAAGCGGTGACGGTGTGCGCTTCCATGCGCGCGGCGATTTCGTTGATGAGACGAAAGCCCGTCTCCTTCTCCTGAAACTGTCTGCGCTTGAAGAGACCGACGAGGCCGGTGATGCGCTGCATGTCGTTCGGGTTGACGTCGCCCGTCGCGGCCTGGTGGACCAGCCGAGGCTCTTCGACGCAAGCCTCTGCCGCGACCGCGAGCATCACAGCCGCGACCTGGTCCACGGGCGTGATGTCGAGGATGAGCTTGTTGCTGGCGGGAATCTGCGTCTGCCCCTTGAGCGTGAGAAAGATGATGGGAGCGGTCGTGGTAAAGCCTTCGTTCCAGCCGGGGAAGGGAAAGCTTTGCGCCGATTCGACGATACTGGGCCGCACGATGCTGCGCACGATGTCGGTCTGCGCGGCGACGAGTTGTTCACCGAGGCTCTTGGTGTAGGTGTAAATATTGGGCCAGCCCCAGAAGGCCGCGCGCTCTATGCCGAGTTCTGTGAGACGCGTGCGCGTCCAGACCTTGCGCTCGCGCGCAACGGCCAGGCCCATCGCGTCCAGGTCGTCCGCGTCCCTGCCCTCTTCATTAAGTCGTTGCCGCGCGCTCTCTCGAAACTGCGCGGCCATCATCGCATCCCTCGCCTCTTCGCGGACGCGCT
Organism: Blastocatellia bacterium; assembly: GCA_034665545.1. Classification (GTDB taxonomy): domain Bacteria; phylum Acidobacteriota; class Blastocatellia; order Pyrinomonadales; family Pyrinomonadaceae; genus DASYML01. Next base: position 5,552 of record JAXDFO010000195.1, on the reverse strand, counting down.
CCGCGAGTTTGGCGCAATCTCTTATCTCCTGGTCAACGTCAAACACGACGCCTTCCAACTCTTCGTGACGCGGAAAGTAGCCTACGACGGGGTCGCTCTCCCAGACAGGACCGGAACGATTGCCAGCCACAAAGCAGGTCGAAATATGGACCAGCGCGGGACGCTTCATGCGACGCGCGAGGGCTATCACGTTCTGCGTGCCGACGACGTTCGTGCGCAACGCGCTCTCTAACGTCGGGTTGAATGTCACGTTGCCAGCCGAGTTGATAATCACGTCGAGGTCTTCGGCTATCTTCTGCGCCGCTTCATCCGAATGGCCCAGGTTGACATCGCCTATGTCGCCGCCGATGACCGACACCTTATCGCGTATGAATCCATCGAAGGCATCGCCGTAGCGTTCGCGCAAGGGGTCGAACGGCGGCGACGTGATGACGTTATTCCAGAAACGCGTCAGCGATTCCTCATGCGAACGCGCGCGCACAGTCACAGACACCCGCCCGATGTTCGGAAAGCGATGCAGGAGCATGCTCAAAGTGACCTTGCCGACAAAGCCCGTCGCCCCGATAATCAGGATTTTTCGCCCGTTATAAATTTCGGTCGGAGAAAGTTTCATCGCTTACTCCATATCCGCGATGCCTATCATCGGCTGGTGTAGCATGGTGATTTCGGCGGAGCGGCCCATGTAGCTGCGGGCCTGGGCAATCGCTTCGGTGAGATTGTCGGCGCGGTCCCAGCCGAGCATGGCGGGAACGTGCGCGTTTTCGGCTCCGGCGGCGATGACTTTGCCGACGTGCTGGCGACCGTTCTCGCCCCAGTACCACATGAAGAAGGGGTGCGCGCCGTGGTAGGCGTTGCCGCGCCGGTACATCTCTATATAGCTGGGGTTGTTGGCAAACTCGCGCTCGTACTTATCGCGCAGGACGAAGGCATCGCGCGTCTCCGGCAGGAGACGGTTGAAAAATTCTATGTAGCTCGGATGAAAATTATGGTCGAACTCATCATAACAGGGATGATGAAGGATAAGCACACCGCCCTTCTTGAGCAGGGGCTTGTTGCGGTAGAAGTTGAAATGATAGCCGAGCGCCATCACCTGCACGAGCAGTGGATTGAGAATCGAATAAACGTTGTAAGGCGAAATATCCGGGATGCCTGTAATCAAAATATCGCACTGGCCGCGAACGGGAATCGCGTACTGGTCGAAACATTTCTCGACAATTTTTTGATGAACGGGTTCGGTCTTGCCCGCATGGCAGGCTATCATTTCATACTGAGCAGGGACGGCGTGGAGGGCTTTACGACGAGCGGCGCGGGGCAGTTTGCTCATCGTCAGACGCATGGCCTCGAACTTCATGCGGTCGAAGGCGGAAAACTCGTCCTCGTTCTTCAAGAGGAAATCCATGTTGCCCTTGTACATGCGATTGTTGATGGCCGTCTCGATGTGAAAGACGTTCATGTGCTGGTCCACTAATTTGCCCAGACGGTGGACCTTGTGATTAAGCTCGGAGCGCGCGGGGTCCATGTAACTGTTAGAGTCGCGTATGGTCTGAGGCTCGTGATGCGCGCGCAAACTCTCGTAGTCGCAGAGGCCGACGGCGACGGACTTGTGCCCGCCGTCCATCGGGACGAGGTTGATGTTGACGTAGATGAGAAGGTCGCTTTCCGCCGCGCGACGGTTGATGCGCAGTGGCTCCTTGTGTTTCGTCTCGCCGATCTGGATGAGTCCTTCGGCCCACTCTGCATCGTGGTTGTAATAACGGTCGGGGAAATAGTCTTCAAAGATTTTCGAGCCGACCATCCGCTTCATTTCCCATTCGGTCATCTTGCGGTGCAGGGAATTGGCGATGATGATGTGAACGTCGTCAACGCCATGACCCGCGAGCATGTCCAGGAGAATTTCAAGGACGGTCTGTCGAATGTCGGGCGTCGCCATCGGAGGCAGGGGAAGGCTGATGTCGTCAACAGCAATCGTGACCTTCATGCCGGGGTAAAGCTGCGCGAAGAGCGGGTCGGAGTCGTGCGGGTGATTGAGGGCGTAGCGAATCGCGGCCTCGCGGTTGGGCAAGCCCTTGATGGGAGGATTCGGGTAGATGACGCGCGTGCCGATGGGCAAATCTTCGAGGATGAAATCCTCGCCCGAAGGCAGAATGCGCGGCGCGCTGTCGCTGTCAATATAGACAACGGACTCGTGTGTTTTTCGTCGCAGTTGTAAGCTCATAAAAAGTTTAAAGTTTCAGATTTGAAGTTTCAGGTTCGTTGCTTTCAACTTGCAGCCTGAAACTTGAGACCTGAAACTATTTCAAATTCAGTATCGGCCAATCGTGATGCAGGGCCGTCTGGCGCAAGCGCATGTCGGGGTTGACGGCTGCCGGGTGGCCCACGACGGAGAGCATGGGCAGGTCCGACATGCTATCGCTGTAGGCGAAGGAGTCGCTGAGGCTGATGCCTTCGCGCTCCGCGAACGTTCTAATCCAGGATGCTTTGGTGGCGGCGGCGAGGACGGGCGGCAAGAGCCTGCCGGTCGCATAGCCGTTGACGAATTCGAGACGGTTCGCCACGTAATCCTGAATCCCCAAATGCAACATCAAAGGCTTTACGGAAATCTCCAACGCGCCGGTCACGACGACCTGCCTGAGACCGAGGCTTTTGGATTTTTCAATCAACTCGTATGCGCCCGGAAAGACCGCAGGCTTGAGCACGCCTTCAAAGAGTTCGTCAGCGAAAAAGCGCAGGCGGTCTTCGGATTCCCCCTTGTATCTCTTGAAGAAGAGATCGTTGAAGACCTTGCGGCTATACTGGTCCGTGACGGCAAAGAGCGGGATGCTGAGCAGCGTTGATGCGCTCTTCTTGACCGTGCGAAAAAGTCCCTGCTGGTTCTTCGCGTAGAACCCTAAAGTATGGACGAGATTAGTGCTGACCAGAGTCCCCTCTAGATCGTAAAATGCGGCGGCTGCCAAACTATCCTCCAAAGCATCCGATGGCTGATAAATGTTCGGACTGACGATGCGCCGGAGATGTTCCCGGAGCTTTGTGTATAAAGTCAGGAAAATATACATTATTCCGCTACCAATGGGTAGCGGCCTTCGCCGGATTGCTCTTTATCCGCAAGAGCTTCACCGGTTTACGTCTCTTTGGAGAAACCATGAGAGCCCAGAACAACTTTTGCAAATCTCTCTTTTTCGTTCTTCTCGCCGCGCTTTTCTGGACCAATACGGCCTGCCGCGCCGAGCATTTACAGGCCGAAGGCGCGGGCAGCGACCAGCAATCCGCGCGTGATTTGATAGCGCAGGCCGACAAACTCTACGAGGGGCGCGAAGACCTGGCCCATGCTCGTCAGGCCATAGCCTTATTGCGCCAGGCACGCCTTGCGGATGCGGGCAACTACGAAGCCGCCTGGAAACTCGCCAAGTTCAACTATTACCTCGGAGACTTTACCAGCGACGGGAACGAGCGCGAGCGGTCCTTTCGTGATGGCATTGAAGCTGGCAAGACGGCGGTCAAGCTACAGCCTGAGAAACCCGAAGGCCATTTCTGGCTTGGGGCGAACTACGGCGGCAGGGCGCAGGGGAGCGCGCTTTCGGGCTTCTCCGCCATCAAGGATATTCGACAGGAGATGGAGACGGTGTTGCGTCTCGATGAGGGCTTCGAGGGCGGGAGCGCGTACATGGCGTTGGGCCAACTTTACCTCGAAGCGCCCGGACTGCTCGGCGGCGATTCAAAGAAGGCCGTGCAGCTTTTGGAAAAGGGACTGCATTACGGCGAGAACAGTTCGCCCTACCGCCTGCAACTGGCGAAGGCTTACCTCGCCGTCAAACGCAAGGACGACGCGCGCAAACAACTCAACGCGATTATCAACATCAAGCCAGACCCGCAGTATGTGCCAGAGTACAAGAAGGCCACGGACGAGGCGCGTCAACTGCTCGATAAGAATTTATGAGATGAGAGTTAGCCTATCTCATGGATGCTTTTTAGGCTTGTCAAGTTCAATGCCTCCGACATCGGTGGTGAAGCGCTTGTAGTCCTTGAACTGGAACATCACGTCCCAGTTGAGGCCGTTGAAGAGAGCGGCGTTGCCGCCCGCGTTCATGCGTATGAGGCTCGGAACCCAGACGCCGGTTGAGAGGCGCACCTGTTGATAGATGACCGCCGGTTCGGCATCGCTCGCAGGTTGCGTTTCGTGCGCGGAGCTCTGTTCCGGCGCGCGCTTCTGCACAGGCCAGCCTTCCAGTCGCGTCACCACCTTGTCTGCCACGTCAATCCAGACCGTGCCGTTGAGCTTTGAGATGAAGGCCATCTGGGCCGGGAATTTGACATCGGCGCGCGGGCGAAAGCTGAGGGCAATCACATCGCGCTTGTTCAACTGTTCGCGCTGCGGGCTTGAGAATTCGCAAGAGCGCAGGAACTCGGAGAGGTCTATCAGGATGTTGGTGTATTTGCCGCCGTAGTTGACGAAGACTCCGGCGAGCAGATAACGGCCCGGCTCGTCTGATGAGGCGGTCGCGGTCGTCGGAGCGTTCTCATAATTTTTCAGTGCTTCCTCAAAACGTTTATGCGCCTCGCGCTCTGCCTTCTCAAGTTCCTCTCCGGCGAGCCTGCGCTCTTCGGCTACCTCTCGCGGGGAGAGCGCGCTGCCGTTCTGGCTTATTTGAATGAGGACATGCTGGCCCTGAATCGGGTAAGCCTCGAAGGATTGGACCAACTCGCGCATCACCTTGCCGTGGTCGTCGAGCGTGCGTTTGACCTTCACGAGGTTATACGTGTATTCGGGCAGACTCCTGTGCATGAGCGCGCCGTGACGGTCGCTTTCGCGGACCAGTCTGGTGATGTCCGGCGACTGTTTATCGCCTGGCGTCTCGCCGTCCGTCGCGGCGGCAGCAACAGCCGCGCTGTTGAATCCCTGCGCCTGCATGGCATGACAATCGTGCGTGATGAAAAGAGAAACGGCGATGAGCAGGAAGAGCATCTGGGCCAACGACCGGGACATTCTGTATCTCCTTGAAATAGCTGTAGCAAGAAACCGACAACAGGGCAGGACCGCTCTGAGCGCGACATTCTAGCACTGTTTCGCCGCACGGTTAAATGTTTTGCGGGGTGAGGGAAATCCAATGCCTGCTTGCCCGTTGCCGGACACTTACATCCTAAGCGCGGTTTGCAGGTAATGAAACGGCACATGCTCCGCGTCCCGGCCAGCATCATGGAGGGTGTCGAGCATGCGCTTCGCGCCGACATAGTTGAGCGAGTGGATAACTATCATCGCGTCGCGCTGGCTGGACGGATGAGAGGCGAGCCAGGCCGCGACCGCGTACCCCGTCCGCTCATCGTCCGGCGCGTCCGAATAATAATGCTCCTCTGCCAGATCATGGTCCAATAAAATGACCGCGTACTCTCGCGCCGAAAGCCACGCCAACGCCTGCCCCACGTCACACGTCACATCCATCTCACGCCCCGCAAACTTCCGCCCGAACCACGCGCAACGCTCCTCGTCATCCTCAACAATCAAAATTCGCTCAGGCATAAATTCAAGCGGGAGTCAGGAGCCAGGAGCCAGAAGCCAG
>JAXDFO010000194.1:0-7183 GCA_034665545.1 Blastocatellia bacterium | reverse complement strand
GTCGGCTCGGTCCTCACCCTCGCCGTCTTCGCCATCGTCATGCTGCTCGTCCCCGTCTTCTGGCCGCTCAAATAAATGCCGGTGAAGACATCCGTTTCTGACCGGCCCACGGTCTCCGGCCTCTCCTGTCCGCTTGCGCTCGGCGCGGGCGTTCATTATAATGCGCGCGCTTTCAAGGGTCGCGGCAGGAGTGGGAGCGTCCCTTGCAAATCTTACCCGATTTAACCGTAAGACAAATGGCAATTACCCCTAGACGAAAAGAACGCGTCTCCATCGCGCATCTCAAGACTCCGGCATCAAAGCCGACGCAAACCCCCTTGCGCGCGCTCGCCGCCAGTCTCTCTAAGGTGGCCCGCTACGCGCTCACGGAACCATACATGCTCCAGGTCGAGCGACAGGCCATCGGCCTCAGCCGCCTGCCGCGCGAACTGGACCGCCTGCGCATCGTTCAACTCTCAGATATACATCACAGCCCCTTCACCGGAAGCGAGCAGATAGAACGCGCCATCGAGACCGCCAACAATCTTGAGCCGGACATCATAGCCCTGACCGGCGATTACGTCTCGCACGAGCGAGAGTACGCCGCGCCCTGCGCCGCCATGATGGGACGACTGCGCGCGCGCTACGGCGTCTACGCGGTCCTCGGAAACCACGACCACTGGACCGACGCCGCGCTCATCACAGACCTCTTTCGCCTCGAAGGCATACACATGCTCGTCAACGAGGGCATGCGTTTTGAACTCGGCGGCGCATCCTTCTGGCTCGCGGGCGTGGACGATACTATGGTCGGGCAGGAAGACTTGCCCCTCGCCCTCGCAGGCTCGCGCGCAGACGAGATGAAACTCCTCCTGGCTCACAACCCGGTTATCCTGCGACGCGCCGCGAGGGCCGGTGTTGACCTGGTCCTGAGCGGCCACACGCACGGCGGGCAGGTCACTCTGCGTTCCGAGCGCAGCGCGTCTGGCCGCCCGCGCCGACGCCTCCTGAAGGGCCTCGGACGCCAGGGCAATACGCAGATTTACGTCACGCGCGGCCTCGGCACGGTCGTTCTCCCCATACGCTACGGCTGCCCCCCCGAAGTCTCCCTACTCGAATTGAGAAGCACGTCATAGAAATTTTGGATTTTAGATTTTGGATTTCAGACTGGCCTTTGAAAACATCACGGTGAAATTAAGGCTTGTTAATCCCCGATCCAAAATCTAAAATCCGAAATCGCATGTCTTCCAGAATCATCACACTGCCCAACCTGCTCACCATGTTTCGCATGGTGCTGATACCCGTCTTCGTGTCATTGCTCTTCTACCAGAAATTCGGTTGGGCACTAATCGTCTTCATGCTGGCGGGCGTGACGGATGGTCTGGACGGACTCTTCGCGCGCCGCTTTGACCAGAGGTCGCAACTCGGCTCTATACTCGACCCGATAGCCGACAAACTCCTGCTCGTCACTTCCTTCATAGTCCTCTCTCTGCCCTCCATCAGCCCGCATCCGAGGCCGAGCCATTTCCCGGTCCCCTTCTGGGTCACGACCGCCGTCATCAGCCGCGACATCTTCATCATCGTCGGCGCGGCGGCCATCAATATCGTGACGGGCTTTCGCGGCTTTCGTCCCTCCTGGCCCGGCAAGGTCAGCACCGTCGTCCAAATCTTCGCCATTACAGCCGTCCTCTTCGCCTCCATCTTCCCTACGGGAAGCGGCTACTACCTGCCGACAATCTACGCGACTGTCTTCACCCTGGCCGTCTATTCCGGCGCGCATTACGTCTTTTTCGCCTCGCGCCTGCTCAATGAAGAGCGTCGCCAGGCGGAATAGGCTGCACGTTATCTCTCGTTTCGACCCGTCAAACTGTTGTCGCCAAGTGGTTTACACCGCCGGGGCGAAGCTTCGTCAAGATTAAAATAAAAGTTGACAAAAAGAGACTCAGGTATTATATTAAGAGCATGTTCAACCCGTGACTGAATCGGGCTGCGAGGCATGTTAGGACGCCTCCTTTGGCAGCCTTCAAATAAGACGGCGGGCGAGAAATTTTAATGCCCTCCGAAGAGAATTTTGGGCGGGCAATCCAAATCTGGAGAATAAAGAGCAATGAGTAAGATCATAGGAATTGATTTAGGCACGACCAACTCCGTGGTGGCCGTGATGGAAGGCGGCGAACCGACCGTCATCACCAACTCTGAAGGCGGACGGACCACGCCCTCCGTGGTGGCCTTTGCCAAAGACGGCAATCGCCTCGTCGGGCAGGTCGCCAAGCGTCAGGCCGTGACCAATCCTGAAAACACTGTCTATTCAATCAAGCGTTTTATGGGCCGCCGCTTTAACGAAGTGACGGAAGAGATCAAACAAGTTCCATATAAAGTTCAATCCGCCGGAAACGGCGACGTGAGGGTTTACGCGGGCGGCAAAGACTGGAGTCCGCCGGAGATTTCGGCGATGATCCTGCAAAAGATGAAGCAGTCTGCCGAAGACTACCTGGGCCAGAAAGTTGATAAGGCCGTCATCACCGTCCCCGCTTACTTTAACGATGCGCAACGACAGGCGACTAAGGACGCGGGCCGCATCGCCGGTCTCGAAGTGATGCGTATCGTCAACGAGCCGACGGCAGCCGCCCTCGCCTACGGCCTCGATAAGAAGAAGGACGAGACCATCGCGGTCTTCGACTTCGGCGGCGGCACGTTCGACATCTCCATCCTCGAAGTGGGCGAGGGCGTCGTTGAAGTCAAATCAACCAACGGCGACACGCACCTCGGCGGAGACGATATAGACGAGCGTCTCATGGAGTGGATTATAGAGGAGTTCAAGAAAGACCAGGGCATAGACCTCTCGAACGACAAGATGGCTTTGCAGCGTCTCAAGGAGGCTGCCGAGAAGGCCAAGATAGAACTCTCCTCCGCGATGGAGACGGAGATCAACTTGCCCTTCATCACGGCGGACGCATCCGGCCCGAAGCACCTCGTCATGAAACTGACGCGCGCTCGCTTCGAGCAACTGATTGACCCGATCCTGAAGCGGCTCATGCCGCCAGTGGAGCAGGCCATCAAGGACGCAGGGCTTGACCCTTCCAAGATTGACGAAGTCGTGCTGGTCGGCGGCTCTACGCGCATCCCTAAAGTGCAGGAGATGGTCAAGGGCCATTTCGGCAAGGAGCCGAACAAGTCTGTCAACCCGGATGAAGTGGTCGCTATCGGAGCGGCGGTTCAGGCAGGCGTGCTCTCCGGCGAGAAGACGGACATCCTGCTCTTGGACGTGACGCCTTTGAGCCTCGGCATAGAGACTCTCGGCGGCGTCTTCACCAAACTCATCGAGCGCAACACGACGATTCCGACGCGCAAGTCGGAAATCTTCTCGACCGCTTCGGACAACCAGACTTCCGTTGAAGTCCACGTCCTTCAGGGCGAGAGACCGATGGCGACGGACAATCGCACGCTCGGCAAGTTTCATCTGGTGGGCATCCCGCCCGCACCTCGCGGAATGCCGCAAGTCGAAGTCGCTTTTGACATAGACGCTAACGGTATCGTCAACGTCTCTGCCAAAGACATGGGCACAGGGCGCGAGCAGAAGATAACCATCACATCATCTTCGGGTCTCTCGAAGGATGAGATTGACAAGATGATGCGCGATGCCGACGCTCATTCTGCGGACGACCAGCGCAAGCGCGAAGAGATAGAAGCGCGCAATCGCCTGGACAGTCTCACCTATCAGATGGAGAAGACCTTGAGCGAGAACCGCGAGAAGGTCGGGGCCGTGGCATCCGATGTTGAAGCGGCCATCGCTGATGCGAAGAAGGCTACGGAAGAGGGCGGCGTCGAGCGTATGAACGAAGCCTTCAACAACCTGCAAACCGTCTCGCACAAGCTGGCGGAGGCTCTCTATCAACAGCAGAGCACGAGCGGCGGCGAAGCCACTCCCGGCAGTGAACAGGCTTCTGCGGCTGGCGCAGGCGCGCAAGGCGGCGCGAGCGGCGGCGAAGACAACGTGATAGACGCAGAGTACGTAGACGTAGACGAAAACAAGTAAGAAGAAGGCGACAGATGACGGGTGGCAGGTGACAGAATGAGGGCTGTCACCTGTCACCCGTGACGTGTTACGGCTGTTCAATGGCAAAAGAAGATTACTACAAGACTCTGGGCGTCAAGCGCGATGCTAAGCCGGAAGAGATTAAGAAGGCTTACAGGAGGATGGCCCGCAAGTATCACCCGGATGTGAATCCTGGCGATAAGTCTGCGGAGGAGCGTTTCAAGCTCATCACGGAGGCGCACGATGTGCTTTCGGATGAGAAGAAGCGCAAGGTCTACGACCGCTTCGGCCAGTACTCTGACAGCTTGGCTGATGCTGCTGCGCGCGGCGCGACCGGCGGCGGTGGCGGCGATGGTCCGGGCGCGGGACGCGGCGTGCCCTTCGACTTTGAAGGCTTCGAGTGGACGACCTCCGCATCGGGCACGCCGGGCGGCGGTTCCAGTTTCAAAGACATCTTCGCGGACCTCTTCGGCGGCGGCTCCGCCAAACAACAGCAAGAGCCTCCGCGACCGCAACCCATTCGCGGCGCGGACATAGAGATGCCGCTCGCCATCTCTTTCGAGGAGGCCATCACGGGCCTCACGACCAACATCACTGTCAATCGTTCGGACCAATGTTCGCGTTGCCAGGGGGCTGGCGATACGGGCGGCCCCGTCGTCGTCTGTTCGACATGCAAGGGGACTGGACAAGTGCAACGCGCGGGCGGGCGTCTGAGGTTTTCGCAGGAGTGCCCGGACTGCAACGGGACCGGGCGTCGTCGTCAACCCTGCGCGGTCTGTCAAGGCCAGGGCGTGATACCGAAACAGGAGAACGTCAAGGTGCGTATCCCTGCGGGCGTTGACACAGGCTCGCGCGTGAGGATACCGGGCAAGGGACAGGGCGGCAGGCTCGGTGCTCCGGCGGGCGACCTCTTCATCATCACGAACGTCGGGCAACACAAATATTTTACGCGCAAGGGCGACAACATCTATGTGACGGTCCCTGTGACAGTGCCTGAAGCCGCGCTCGGCGCGAAGATAGAAGTGCCCACCGTCGAGGGCAAGGCCCAACTGCGGATTCCGCCCGGCACGCAATCGGGCCAGAAATTTCGCCTGCGCGAACGCGGCGCGCCATCTTTGCGCAACGCCAACGCGCGCGGCGACCAGTTCGTTGAAGTACAGGTCACGCTCCCCAAAGTTATCTCCGAAGAGACTAAGGAACTGCTGCGCCGCTACGCCCAGATGAACCCGGAGAATCCGCGCGTAGTGATGGGGTTGGAATAAAAACAGGAGTCAGGAGCCAGAAGCCAGAAGCCAGAATGAAAAGCATGCTAAAGTTTTTATTCCGACTTCTGGCTCCTGGCTCCTGACTCCTGGCTCCTGATTTTATGAAACGCAAAGTCAGCACATATACGATTAGCGCGGTGGCGACGCAGTACGACATACACCCGCAGACGTTGCGTCTATACGAGCGCGAGGGGCTGCTCAAGCCTTCGCGCTCTGTGGGCAACACGCGCCTCTATACGGACTCGGACCTTGAGCGACTCGAAGTTATTCTTTCGCTGACGCGCGACCTCGGCGTCAATCTCGCGGGGGTCGAAATCATCCTCAACATGCGCGAAAAGATGGACGCGATGCAGCGCGAGTTCGAGCGTTTCTTCGAGTATCTGCAAACACACGCCGAAGAGTTTTCGCAATTCACGGAAGCGCCGCCGCCGGAAGCGGGCGCGCTGGTTCCGGTCAAACCCTCAGCCCTTCGTCGCCGCACGGCCTCGCGCGGCTAAAAATACTTGCCCCGGCTCCGAATTTATGAGAAATTTTCCGTAAATTCGGTTTCGCGGCGCGCCCTTCTATTCCAGAGCATCGCAAGGAGCGCGCGCCGATTGACTTTGAAGCGGCGATTAATCTGCATGAGAGACGCGCTATCGAAACTTTTCGCTCGCGACTCGGTAGCAGCCCGTTGAGCCGCTCGCGTCGTCGCAATTCCCATCTTACTTGGTTCCCGAAATTTGAATCAGAAGTTAGCGAAGGAAGGTGTCATATGCATCGTGCCAATTCCAGGCTCAGACAATTCTTATGCGCTCTAGCCTTGTCTGCTTTAGCAATTTCCCCGGTCGTGTTCGGGCAGGACCGCGCGCCCTCTGCCGCTTCCGGCGTGCAACAGGATGAAGTGCTGCGTATCAGCACTGACCTGGTCCAGACCGACGTAGTCGTGCTGGACAAAGAGTCGCATGTTGTGAGCGACCTTCAGCGCGACCAGTTTGAACTTCTCGTTGACGGACAACCGCAACCGCTCTCTTTCTTCGAGAGCGTGGAGGCCGGAAGCGCGAAAGAGGCCGCGCAGTTGGCCGCCGCGAGAGGCGCGACGGTCGCGCCCGCCACATCATCGCCAGCGACGGCGGGCCGCGTGCTCATCTTCTTCGTGGACGACCTGCATCTCAGCCAGCAGGGCATTCAACGCACGCGCGAACTCCTCACAAAGTTCGTCAACGAACTTGGCCCAAACGACCAGGCGTTGATCATCTCACCGAGCGGGCAGATAGGTTTTCTACAGCAGTTGTCGAATAGCAAGGCGGCTTTGCAGCAGGCCATCGGGCGTCTCAACTTCCAGATGCGGACAGATACGGGACGGCGCGGCATGACCGCCTACGAGGCGCGCGCCATTGACCAGGGCCAGCGCGATGTCCTTGAGTACAAGATTAAAGAACTCCTTGATGACACGGGATTGACGCGTAATCCGATGGACCCGAACCAGGGACTTAACGGCGGCCTCGGTGGCGTCGGCAACGGCGGCGGGTCTAACGTGGGTAATTCAAGTCTACCTAACTCTTCGACCAACAACACGAACGTCGTCTCCACCTCTGGCCCCAGAGGCGCGCCCACGGCCAACGGAGGCAGCGGTCAAGTCGGCGGGACGGACCTCGTCAACCGTCGCGCTTCGGCGGAGGCGCAGGTCAAGAGCAACGCCAGAAACGTCCTCTTGCAAGAGCAGGCTGTCAATCAAGGAATGCTCGCGTCGCTTGAGAATCTGGCGCGCGGCGCGGCCTCTTTGCCCGGACGCAAGCTCGTCTTCTTTATCTCGGACGGCTTCGTCTCGGACTACAAGCGTTCGAACGGGCCGGACGTTCTGCGCATCGTGACGGAAGAGGCGGCGCGCGTCGGCGCGGTCGTCTACACGTTCGACGCGCGCGGC
>JAXDFO010000193.1:0-21307 GCA_034665545.1 Blastocatellia bacterium | reverse complement strand
TTATTCAAAAAGTTTTCCCTTCTTGATTATCTCCGTGCCTCTGTGTCTCTGTGGCTGATTCCTGGTCCTGTTATAAAATTGGAGCGATAACCAGGTATGAAAGCAGGTCTCATCGCGGAGCATTTTGCGGCTCACAGAATCGTGGTCGAGCGTAGCGCGGAGCATTTGCGGGAAGGAGCCGAAGAGGTCGCGCGCGTGCTGGTCGGCGCGCTCGGAGCGGGGCATAAGGTGATAGCCTTCGGCAACGGCGGCAGCGCGGCGCAGGCCAGCCATCTGGTCGGTGAATTATTGGGCCGCTTCGCCATGACGCGCCAACCTTTCCCGGCCATCGCGCTGGCGAGCGACGCGGGCACAGTCACCTGCATCACCAACGATTTCGGTTACGAAGAGCTTTTCGAGCGACAGGTCCAGGCGTTGGCCCAGGCGGGCGACGTGGCCTTCGGCTTTACCACGAGCGGGCGTTCGGAGAATGTCAGGCGCGGGCTGGCGATGGCCCACGAGCGCGGGGCCGTCACCGTGGCCGTGACGGGCGCAACCGGTCTCGTCGGCGGGACCGCAGACCATGTGCTGGCCGTGCCGAGCGATGTCACGGCTCATGTTCAAGAGGTCCACCTGATGCTGCTTCATGTGTGGTGTATCTATATTGATGAGCAGTTGGGGCGAGCACAATAAGGCGAAAGTAAAAAGGCAAAGGGCAAAAGTGAAGAGCGATTCGGAAAAGGCTGTTGGATTCTCAAGACGAAAATTTATCATCAACGGAACGGCAACGCTCGGCGCGATGGCTACGGCCAGCCTCCCTGTATTGGGCCAACAAACTTCACTCTCTTCTACCATAAGCGCGCGCGAAAATCCCAGGAGCAGGGTCTTGCACATCATAGGCTATTCGCACATAGACGCGGCCTGGCTCTGGCCCTGGCGCGACGGCTCGAATATCGCGCTCAACACTTTTCGCAGCGCGCTGGACCGTATGAAGGAGACGCCGGATTTTCGTTACAGCCATTCGTCGGCCATCCATTACAGTTGGGTCGAGCGCGCGGACCCGAAGATGTTCGCGGAGGTTCGAGAGCGCGTGCGAGAGGGTCGTTGGGAGATCGTTGGCGGTTGGCCCGTCGAGCCTGATTGCAACATCCCTTCGACGGAGAGCTTCGTGCGCCACAGCCTCTACGGCAAAAACTATTTTCAACGCGCGTTCGGCGTTGATGTCAACATCGGCCTCAATCCTGATTCGTTCGGCCACGCGGCGGGCCTGCCCTCTATCCTCAAACGCGCGGGCTATCGCTACTACGTCTTCATGCGCCCGCAGGAGCATGAGATGAAACTGCCCTTGCTCTTCTGGTGGGAAGGGCCGGACGGGTCGCGCGTGCTCACGCTTCGCATACGACGCGGCTATAGCATGAGCGCGGAGAGAATCGCTGACGCAGCGCAGAATAACTTCGCGCAAGAATTTAATCACGCCGCTTACTTTCTGGGCGTGGGCGATCATGGCGGGGCCGTCACCAAAGCGCAACTCGCAAGAGTCATAGAGCAACAACGGGACGCGACCTTGCCGGAATTGCGCTTTAGCACGGTGGGCCAATTCTTCGCGGCGGTCGAGAGTTCGCCCGCGATGGCGAGCCTTCCAGTTATCAGAACTGAGCTACAGCATCATGCGCGCGGCTGCTATTCGGCTTACGGCGAAGGCAAGCAACTCAATCGCAGGGCGGAGCGATTATTGGTCCAGGCGGAAGCCATCAACGTGATGGCGAATTTGCAGAACGAACATCCGTATCCCTCGCAAGATTATGCTGCGGCGTGGTGGAAAGTTCTCTTCGACCAGTTTCACGACCTGATGGCGGGCACTGCGTTCTATCCTGCTTATCAAGATGCGAGGGACAGCATGGGATGGGCCTGCGAGACGGCGCAAACTTCCAGAATCGAAGCCCTGGAATCTATGGCGCGGCGCGTGGACCTCGGCACGGTCAAGGAGGGCGCGGTCTTCGCCTTCAACCCTCTGCCCTGGTCCAGAAAAGCGCTCGTCGAATTTCACACGGAAAAAAATCCGGGCCTCAACCCGTGGGTGGCGACTCCGGCGAGCGTGATACCCATCACCCATCTCGAAACGGCGGACGGGCAGAAAATTTCGATGCAGTGGCGACCCGCCGACAGCATGACGCAGATATGGCCCAGACTCTCCGCCTGGGTAGAGTTGCCGCCGTGCGGTTACAAGGTTCTCGAACTCGTTCACGGCACGCCGCCGGAGACTCCTCCCTTTAACGAACTCTTCGCCATCAACGAAGCGGGCTTCGGTATCTCGTCGCTCAAGGCTTCGGACGATAAAGAGTTGCTCGCCGGACCCCTGGGCTTAGTCGTCATCAGCGACCCTAGCGATACATGGGCCCACGGCATCGCTAAATTTCGGCAGGAGATAGCGCGGCCCCGTTTCGTCTCGTCGCAGCAGATAGAGGATGGTCCCGTCACGCGCGTGACCAGGCAGAGAGCCAGGTGGAATGATTCGGAGATAGTGTTGGACATCGCGCAGTTCAAAGCCATAGATGCTATCGAACTTCGCTTCGTCATAGACTGGCGCGAGCATGAGCAAATCCTCAAGCTTGAGATACCGACCGCGCTATCAAACCCGCGCGTCTTCGCCAAAGTGCCGGGCGCGGCCATCGAGCGGCAGACCAACGGGGAAGAGGAACCATATCAGGATTGGGTAGCCGTGCAGGGCAAGCTCGGCGCGGAAGATTACACGGTCGGTCTCATCAATAATCAGACTTACAGTTACGACTGCCTGCAAGGCACGCTGCGTACAATCCTGATTCGTTCCGCGCCCTTCGCACGCCACGACCCGCATCAGGTTCCGCACAACGACAACAACGCGTGGCAGGACCAGGGACGACAGGAACGCCGCTTCTGGCTCGTGCGCGGGCGCGGAACTTTTAACGCTTTGGAGTTGGACCGACAGGCCGAAGAGTTGCAGACGCCAGCAGAGTATGTGATGGATTCCGCGCACGAAGGGACGGAGCCGCGCGAGCGTTCCTTTTTTCAACTCAAGCCGGGCAACGTGATCCTGACCGCGCTCAAGCGCGCGGAGCAGGGCGACGGCATCATCGTCAGACTGCAAGAGCGCGCGGGCAAAGCAACGGAGTTTTCGCTTGATAGCATATCTCTCAACTTAAACTACAGGGCGCAAATCAAGCCTTGGGAGATAAAGACTTTGCTATTGGAGGGCGCGCGCGGCAAGCGTGTGGCGGTCAAGGAGGTGAATCTTCTTGAACATTAAAATCGTCAATGGGTTCATGCGCCTTGCCGTAGCCCTCATGCTCATCTGCATGTCGTCACTCTCTCTCGTTGCATGGGAGAGGCCGATGGTTGAGCAGGTGGAGTTGCAACCTCTGGTCGCGCAGGTCCGGCGAATCGTCGAGGCGATGGATTACCTGGGCGAGCCTTTCAGCCTTGCTGACAAGCAGGCTCTTGAACATGCCGCAGATGATGAGAATGAAGCGCGCGCTCTCTTGACGATTCAAAATGTGTTGGACAAGCGCGCGCTCTTGAACATCAGCATCAGCCCTGAGAGTCGCGTCAGCGTCACGCGCGGCGCGGCTGAAGCGACGCTGGTCGAGAAGGGCTGGCGAGCCTTCCTTGTGAAAGTGCGAAACAACGCCGGAGTGACGGCCCAGCTTAAAGCCGCGAGTCCGAACGCCCTGCCTGTTTATGCGCGCGGTCAAGACCCGAAGGTTCCCGGAGGGTTCAGCACCGACCCGCGCCCTCAACAGAAGATTACGCCCGGCGAGGTCAGCAATCGCTGGCTCGAACTCATGATGTTCGACAAGCAGCCGCTTGAGGCGCGTCTCTCAGGGCTCAACCTCGAATATCGAATCATTCAACTCTACAGCCGCGACAGTGGGCGACGCGAAGCGCAGCTTGCTTTCAACGTCGGGCAGGGAACGCAGGACATAGGCTTTCGTAATGACCTCCCGGTGCTCTTCAACTGCCTGCCGTCGAAGGACGTAATCCTCCGCGTGCTAGATGAGAACGGCAGACCGACGACCGGCTCCTTCATCATACGCGACCGTCAAGAGAGACTTTATCCGGCGAAGACGAAACGCCTCGCGCCCGACTTCGCTTTTCACCCGCAGATTTATAGAAGCGATGGCGAGCGTCTCAGATTGCCCGCCGGAGTCTACACGGTCGAAGCCACGCGCGGCCCTGAATATCTGGTCCAACGTCAAACTCTGAATGTCGCCGAAGACGCGCGCGAGACGTTGTGGAAGTTTCAACTGCAACGTTGGATTAACCCGGCGACGCTCGGCTGGTATTCTGGCGATCATCATATTCACGCCGCCGGTTGCTCGCATTACGAAGCCCCTACGCAGGGCGTCCTGCCGAAAGACATGATCCGCCACATCATGGGCGAGGCTCTCAACGTCGGGGATGTGCTGACGTGGGGGCCCTGTTACTATTATCAAAAACAGTTCTTCGAGGCGAAGGTCAACAAGCTTTCGACCGCCGATAACCTGATGCGTTACGACGTGGAGGTCTCCGGCTTTCCCTCAAGCTTCAACGGACACCTGACGCTGCTCGGCCTGAGAGAGCAGGATTATCCCGGCGCGAAAACGATTGAGGATTGGCCCAGTTGGGATTTGCCGATTTTGCAGTGGGCCAAGTCGCAGGGCGCGGTCGTGGGCTTCGCGCATTCGGGTTGGGGGCTTGAAGTCAAAACAGACAAGCTGCCGAATTATGAGATGCCGCAGTTCGACGGCATCGGCGCGAACGAGTACATCGTGGACGTGACGCATGATGCCGTTGACTTCATCTCGGCGGTAGACACCCCTGCGGTTTGGGAGTTGAACATCTGGTATCACACGCTCAATAGCGGCTTTCGCACGCGCCTCGGCGGCGAAACGGATTTCCCCTGCATCTACGCGGAACGCGTCGGCATGGGTCGCTCTTACGTCCGGCTCGATGGACGACTCGATTACGATGCCTGGGTCAAAGGGATTCGTGACGGGCGCGCTTATGTCTCGGACGGCAAAAGCCACTTGATGGATTTTAGCGTCAACAACCTGCGCGTCGGGACCGAAGGAAGCGAACTCAAACTTGAGAGGGCGCAGACCGTGCGCGTCACTGCGAGAGTCGCCGCGCTGCTCGATGTGAAACCGGACGAGAGCTTGCGGGCCAGGCGATACGACCAGCAGCCTTACTGGGACATCGAGCGAGCGCGTATAGAAGGCACGCGCGAAGTGCCCCTTGAGGTCGTCGTCAACGGCCAGGCGGTCGCCACTAAAAAGTTTCTCGCGGACGGCACGCTCCGCGATGTGGCCTTTGACATTCCGGTCGCGCAGAGCAGTTGGATAGCCTTGCGCATACTCCCCTCGTCGCATACCAACCCGATTTTCATCACCGTCGCGGGCCGCCCCGTTCGCGCCTCACGCAAGAGCGCGGAGTGGTGCTTGAAGGCCGTGGACCAATGTTGGAGCCAGAAGGCCGGGAAGATTTCCGCGACGGAACGAGAGGCTTCGGAAAAAGCATACGAGCATGCGCGCGAAGTTTATCGCAGGATTATAGCCGAGAGTAAGACGGATTAATCACGGCAGTTGGTGGGCCAATAATCGGCTGCGGTCTTGACAAAAATGTCGTTGCATTTTTGAGGGCTTGCCTTTACTATCACGCGATTCGAGCGAGCGAGTTCAACGGCCCGCTCAAAATCGCAATTCCGTCCAAGCTTTAAGCTAACCTTCAAATCAGTACGCCCAGACACGTCCTTTGGTAAGGAGAACATATGGAGTCCAAATTCTGCTGGCGAGCGTGCAGCCTCTTGGGAATCGTTTTAGCTCTTGCGCTGACTGCGTTCCCACAGGAATTCCGCGCGACATTGACCGGACATATCAGCGACCAGAACGGCGCAGCCGTGCCCGGCGCGAAAATCACGGTCAGGAATCAACAAACCAACGAAGAGAAGAGCACCAACACGACCGAGGATGGCGATTACTCCGTGCCTCTTTTACAGCCCGGAACATACACCGTGACGGTCGAAGCCGCCGGGTTCAAAAAGGCTGAGAGCACGAGGGTCGAACTCCACACGGCTGACAAGGCCACGATGGATGTAGCTCTCGAAGTCGGCGCGGTCGAGCAGGTCGTCAACGTCAACTCCGATGCGCCGCTCCTGGAATCCGACACGGCTTCGCGCGGTCAGGTCATCGAAAACGCGCGCGTCAACGAGTTGCCCCTCGTCGGTCGCAACCCGCTCAATCTAGCCACGCTCGCTCCCGGCGTGACCTTCAACGGCAACGCACAGTTTCAACGCCCCTTCGACAACGGCGACAACGTCAACTTTTCCATCAACGGCGGACTCAATCGCCACAACGATTTTCTGCTCGACGGCACGCCGAACAACGCCGACACGGACGTGAACGCGAGCCGCACGACCAGCAGCAACAACATAGCCTTCGTGCCGTCGGCTGAAGCGACCGAAGAGTTTAAGGTGCAGACCAACGCTTACGATTCGCAGTTTGGACGCACCGGCGGCGGGACCATCAACATCACCATCAAACCTGGCGGAGAGGCTTTCCACGGCTCGCTCTATGAGTTCGCGCGTCGTTACCAGTTGAACGCCAACCAGTTTGCCAACAATGCGCGGGGCGTGCTCGCCACCGGTCCTTTCGCGGGACAGGAAGCCTCGCCGCGTTTCGCCAGAGACCAGGTGACGGGCGCGAATCTCGGTGGTCCAAAAATTGACCAGTACGGCTTCGTCTTCTCCGGCCCGGTCTTACTGCCGCACTTTGGCGAAGGCGGTCGAAAACTCTTTGGCGACCGCAAGACGCAATTTCTGGTCAACTATGAGAAGTACAAGGAAGCGGCCCCGCAGCCCGGCTTCACTTCCGTGCCCACAGTCTTAGAGCGGCAAGGCGATTTCTCGCAATCCGGCATCACCATCTACGACCCCTTAACGACCACCTGCAACTCGGCGGGCGTTTGCACGCGCACGCCTTTCCCCGGCAACGTCATTCCGGCTGGTCGCATCAACCCTGTCGGGCAAGCCATCGTCAACGGCTTTTCGCTGCCGAACGTGGGCTCGGCAACGCTCAGGTTCAATAACTTTTATCTCAGCCCCGCGCTCGGCACGGATAAGTTTCACTCCTTCATCGCTCGCGTGGACCACGAGTTCAGCGAGAAGGAACACATGTTCTTCCGTTTCGTGAACAACCGCCGCGACCAGTTCGCCTTTGGCTCGAACAATCGCGTCGGTCTGGGCCTGGATGCGCAAGACCCTTTAGTGCGTCAAAACTACGGCGGAGTGATTGACTCTGTGACGACGCTTTCGCCGACGACGATTTTCAACATTCGTCTGGGTTACACACGGTTCGTGCAGGCGGCCTTCCGCCAGACCGCATCGCCCTTCGATGCCACCAGCCTGGGATTCTCGCAGGCTTTCTCGCAAGCCCGTCCAATCTCCATCGTGCCGCGCATCACCTTCAACGACCCGGCTGGCGGCATCCCGGAATTCGGCTCGCGCAATCCGAACTCGAACATCACAAACACCTGGAGCCTGCCAGCATACCTGACGCACATTAGCGGCAAACATACATACAAGTTCGGCGGCGAGTATCGGCACTTCCAGGTCAATCAATCAGGCGGCTCCTTCAACTTCGGCGGCGGCGTCTTCTGTTTCAGCAACGAGTTCACCGCGCGCGACCCGCAGAACTTCGGCTCGACCGGAGGCAGCGCGATTGCGGACCTCCTGCTCGGCGCGCCGTCGGCTGCTGCTGGCTGCAACGGCAACGGCCCGAACACTCAGCTTGAGAACGTTTCTCCGACGACCTTTCAATGGGGCTACTACGCCACTTACGTGCAAGACGATTTCAAGGTCTCGCGTAAGTTGACCTTGAACCTGGGGCTGCGCTACGACTACGAGCAACCGCCGGTCGAACGTTTCAATCGTCAGAATCGCGGCTTCGCCATAGGCCAGTCCAACCCTCTGGCGTCCAACGCTGCCGTGAGAGGCGCGAACGCGAACGACTGTCCGGCGTGCGCGAATTTGACGGGCGGCCTCTTCTTCGCGGGCGTCGGCGGGCAGCCGCGCGGCGCGTTCAAACCCGACCGCAACAACTTCCAGCCGCGCATCGGCGTCGCTTATCAACTCAATGACAAGACGGTGCTGCGCGGCGGCTACGGCCTCTACTATTTTCCTTCGGCTGAGTATGGCGGCGCGACCGGCTTCAGCGTCATCTCGACGTTCACGGGCACGTTGACGGGCGGCGGCGTGAACCAGTTCATCCCGCGCACGGACGCGCTCAACAATCCTTACCCGAACGGGCTGGCCCAACCCACCGGTTCATCGCTCGGACAACTGACGCAACTCGGCGGCAACATCACTTTCAGCAATCCGTCGCGCGTCATCCCTTACATTCACCAGTTCTCCGCAGGCTTCCAACGCCAACTCCCGTTTCGCATGAAGCTGGATATTTCATACGTCGGCAGTCGCAGCCGTGGCATTCTCACGAATGACGCGCAAGGCTCCGGCGGTCGTAATCTGAACGTGCTTTCGGCGGCGCAGCTTGAGCAGTTTCGGGCCAACCCGGCCTTCTTCAACGCGAGCGTGACGAATCCTTTCGCGGGGCTGGTTCCGGGCAACGCGACCTTGAATGCCGCGACGATTCAAAGACGCCTGCTGTTGCTCCCGTTCCCTGAATTCGGCGCGGTGACGGAGGGCGCGGAGAACGTCGGCAAGCTCTGGTACAACTCGCTGCAAGCGAGCCTCGAAAAGCGTTTGAGTTCGGGTTTGGTGGGAGTCGTCTCTTATACCTTCTCGAAGAACATCGGCGCGCTCGGCTTTCTCAACGACCAGGACGCCGCGCCGACGAGGTCGGTCGTTGACTTTGATAGCCCGCACGTTCTGGTGGCGAGCGCGGTTTATCAACTGCCCGTCGGAAGAGGGCAACATTTCTTCGGCGACGTAGGCAAGGCCGCGAATCTGTTGGTCGGCGGTTGGGAGTACAACGTCATCGGCAGCTATCGTTCCGGCGTCCCGATTAATCTTCCGGGCAACGTGGACTTAATCGCCGACCCGACAATCTCCAATCCGTCCTTCAGCAACCCGAACATCCCTGGAACGACGGCGACCTACTTCAACAACTGCGTCCGCCAGCTTAATGGGACCAGCTTGCAGTTCGTCACCAACGCCTCAGGCCAGCGCGTCCAGCAAACCTGTTCCAACCCCGCGTTTGCGATACGCGCGGCGAACACGCTGCGGACCATCCCGTTCCGCCTGAGCAACCTGCGACAGCCTTCAAGAGCGCAGTTCGACATGTCGCTCAACAAGTCGTTCGTCTTCACAGAGAGCGTTCGCTTCCAGTTCCGTCTTGAAGCCTTCAACATCTTCAACACGCCGCTCTTCGGAAGCCCTGACACGAACGCAACGGGCAGTAACTTCGGCACTCTGAATCCTAACAACGGTCAACGCAACGTCCCTCGTCAGGTCCAATTAGGATTCAAGTTTAACTTCTAACCCTGTGGGCCAACTTTTCCAGAAGGCTCTCCCCGTCTTGAAAGACGGGGAGAGCCTTCTGCCTTTCAAGAGCTTCATCTTGACGCGCGCGCCGACGCGAGAACGATAGTAATCTCGCGCTCTCCCTTTCGTTTCATGAAGCTCGCTTGCGGAACGCGCAGTAAATTTTTCTCGTAGCTATAAGCCGATGGCGGCAACTCTCGCCCATCCACTTTCACACCCGCCGGAGCGCGCTCCAACCACGCGCCGAAATCCCCCGCCTCGCGCAGCCGCACGTTGATTTGATTTCCCGCAACCATCTGCGAGACCACAGCCGCCGGTCCCAAATACTTATCGAGCAGTCCGAAAATCGCCGCGCCGTGCCGCGCCTGCGCCAAGGTAAAGAGGTCATATCCGAAGCCGCCAAGACCGAACCCCACGCCAGCATTTTTCTCATCGAGCAACATGGCCCGGCCCGTGCTGCGCCGGTAAACGGCTATCGCCTCCGGCGCATCTTTCCCCGGACCATTAATGCCGGGAACATCGCTGGCAGTAATCCTGCCCGAAACGTCTTGCGCGCTCTTGTTGACGTTGAAGGCCGCGACCATTCCGGCAGTCAGGCCGGGCCGCTTGATGAGTCCGAAGACTTTCAAAGGAAGCGGTTCGAGCGCGACATCCGTAAAGAGTATGTCGCGCGTCACCTGGCCCGGCTCGTCCAACATCAACAAGCGACCGTTGGAAAAAGCGAGCGGGCGCAAAACTTCCACGCGCTCCTTGCCGGGTTGGTCTGTGATGTAGACGGGGCCGCCGCTGATGGCGCGCGCGATGGCGTGATATTCTGCATGCGGGTCGTGAGACTGAAACATGTCCCAGTCGGGATAGGCGAAATTAGAGGTCCAATATGAGTTGTAGGCGTTCTGATAGATATGCTCTTTGGCGTTCTGCGGGTTATCGGGCAGGTAATCGTCGCTGTTGCGCGCCACGTTCGAGACGCGCCAGTTATAAACATTCTCCAGCGACATCTCCATGCAGTTAATCACATTGAGGCCCGCCGCGCGTCCCCCGTCTTGAGCTTCGGCGTCACTGAAATATTTTCGGGCCGCTTCCTGAAAGTTGCGATGCGCGCCGCCGCCCGAAGCGAAGAGCGGCATGAGGCCGTTGGTGAACTTGATGTTATTTCCCTGGCCGTCAACCTTGACGAAATCGAATCCCCACGCTTTCAAGCTACGATACCAGTCAGCGTAAAAACTCTCTCCCGCGCCGTTGCGCGGATCGGGCAATGCTTTCCCCTCAAGCCCCTTGAAGAGTTGATGCGAGCGTCCGATTTCCGAATCGCCGTCCACGCCCGACCAGTAGCCTTGAAAGGTGTGCCACACGCCAACGTGCGGGATGCGATACTGCTCGCGCAAGGTTCTGGCAAGTCCAGACAGGTCATGAGGAAACTTTTTTTCGTCCGCGTTGAACTTAACAAGCTTGCTATCCTTCGTGCTCAACCAGCCGTCGTCAACGAGCACGAAGCCCAACGGTATTTCTTTGTCTTGAAGCGAACGCACGCTCGCCAGTATCTTCTCTTCCGTCACCTCATGCCCGTAAGCGTTCCATGAACACCAACCCAGCCAGCTAAAAATTTCGGGATAGCTTTTCTGCCAACGCAGTCGTCCATACTGCTCGCTGGCCGCGAAGGCCGTCCGGTAAGTCTCAACGGGCAAGCGATACGGGTCATCCGATGTCGCATAGGCGAAGAGCGGCACGCGATGCGGCTTGAAAGCGGGGTCGTAACTGGACGAAGAGATGCGGAACTCGTAGCGGTAATCAATCTCCGAAACTCCGACTTCGCCGATCATGCCGTCGCCCGCTAAGGGGACGAGCAGATGATAGTTGTCGCCTTCGAGTTGTCGCCAGAGGAGCAACTGGTTGGAGGAGGATAAAAGCCTGGGGTCGGAGATGAAAACGGGAGAGGTCCAGTAAAGCTTGAGTCGCTTGAGGGCCATGCCCCGCGCGAAGCTGTCGAGGCCCATGATGAGTTGAATGCTATCTCTAGCGGCCAGGGCTGGCCCGTCATAGTCTAAAAATGCGACGATTGTTTCCGGCTCAAGATAATGGCGTATCTCAAGCACGACGTTGACCGAATCTTTGAGAGAGGCTTGAGATGCGGCGGCGATTTTGAAGCGATAGCGTTGTCGCTCATACTTGCCCGCCGCGTCCGTTCCGGCATCCTGCGCGGCCAACTCCAAATCACCCGCCACCACGGCGTCAGCGTTGAAACGCAAGCGCAATTTCATGCCGGAGAGCACACCGCCGTGCGGCGTTCTGACCTGGAGCAGCCCCTTCTCAAGCGACACGCTGAGAGCCTCTGCGGATTGCTTGCCTTTCAAGCTAGAACGGTTTTCTCCTGTCACAGCCGGATGCGAGAAAGCGTTGATGCGGCCCCATGTTAGATTGAAGACGATGAATAAAAACAGTGGCGCAAGCAAAAGCCTTTGGCTGTTCATTCGATAATCCTTCGGATGCGCGCTGGCCCGCGCAACGGTCATCATTCGTTTTCCATCCCGTCTGAAAACGAGGGCGGAGTTGAAGAAGCCGCGCTGGCCCACTTTCTATTCGGGACGTTGCCGAGTTTGAACTGAAGCCTCGCGCCGCCAGCTATCTTCTCAAAGGGAAGCCATGTGCTGTTGTACGGTCTGCCGTTCAATCTCAGTCCCTGCACGTACGGCGTCTTCGCGGACGCTCCCTCTCCTGTAATCTTCAACAGCTTGCCGTCTTTCAGTCGCACCGTAATCTCAGGAAAGAGCGGGCTGTTGATACTGAACCCGCCGACGCCCGGAATAATCGGATAGAGACCTATAGCGGCGAAGACGACCCAGGATGATGTCGCGCCGAGGTCGTCATTGCCGGGGATGCCGCCGGGGTCGTTGGTGAAGAGTTCGGTCAGGGCGCGGCGGGTGATGGCCTGAGTCTTCCAGGGCGCGCGCGCGTAGTTATAGAGCCAGGGCACTGCGAAGACAGGCTCGTTGCCGATGAAAAAGTATGGGCGGTCTGGCCCGGCATTCAGTTCTGTGAAAAAGCTGTCGAGACGTTTAATGGCCTCTTCATCGCCGCCGATGCGGTCGAAGAGCGCGCGCATGTTATGCGGAATCATCCATGTGTACTGCACCGCGTTGCCTTCGACATAGCTCTTGTGGCTCTCAGGTTTCCACGGCAGGCTTTGGTCATAGAGCATCGCTTTAAAATCGAAGCCCGGAAGCCATGAGCCGTCGCGCCAGCGTCCGCGAATATAGCGCGTCTGCGGGTCGAAGATTCTGGTCCAGAATTGCGCGCGGCGCATCATCTCGCGGTAAGTTCGCGTCTCGCCGTGGGCCTTAGCAAACTGCGCGAGCGCGAAGTCTGCTATCTCATATTCGAGCGCGACCGATGGCGAGCCGCGCAGCCCCTTCTGCTCCATAGGGATGTAACCGTACTTGAGATAGTCCTCAAGCCCGTTGCGCTGCGGATAAGTTTTCGACTTCACAAGCGGGTCCGTCGCACCCTTAATCATCAATTTTAGCGCGGCCTTCGTATCAAAGCCTCGCGCGCCGAAGGCATAACTGCTCACGATAATCGGGACCGACGGATCGCCATACATCGCGCCGCTCTCATCATTAGCGACGGGCCAGATGGGCAGGCCGCCGCCCTGCCTCGCATCCGCGACCAGCGACTCAGCCATATCGCCAGCCTCTTTGGGAAACAGCCACGCGAGCAAAGGAGACTCCGAGCGATAGATGTCCCAGCCTGAAAAGTTCGTATACTGCGCGCGACCGCGAGCCACATGCACGCGATTATCAAAGCCTATGTATTCTCCGTCAGCATCACTGAAGATGTTTGGATGAAGAAGCGTGTGATAGAGAGCAGTATAAAAGACTCGCTTCTCGTCGTTCGTGCCGCCGCTCACCGCGACTCTGCCCAAAGCCTCGTTCCATCTATCGCTCGCGCTCGCTCGCACGGCATCAAAGTCCCACCCGGAATTTTCCGCGCGCAGGTTCGAGAGAGCGTTTCGCGCGCTCACGTAAGAGAGTCCGACCCTTATATGCACAATCCTGTTTGCCGTCGTATCGAACGTCACATAAAGACCCGTCTTCGCGCCTTTGATGGAGCGCGCGCCGTGCGATACTTTCTCATCCTGCCACGCCCCGGTTGACTTAAAACCCCGGTCGAATTCAGCGACGAAATAGAGCTTGTATTTATTGCGCGCCCCGCAAAAGCCGCCGCTCGTCACCGAGCCTGTTATCCGCCTGTCGCCGTTGACCTCTGCCATCGCGTCCGTCACCCCTGAAGCATTGCGCCCGACATTGATGAGCAGCCCCGCGTCCTTCGACGATGGAAAGGTAAAGACTCCAAAGCCCGTCCGTTGCGTGACTGTCAGGTTCACTCTGACGCCTGTTTCGAGTGCGACTTCGTAAGAGCCTGGCGACGCCTTCTCATGCTCGTGCGTGAACTTCGCAAGATAGCTATCGGGGTCGGACGCGGGAGAGGTCTTGACTGGACCAGTAATCGGCATCAACGGCACGTCGCCGAAGACGGGGCAACCGGGGCCGCTCAGGTGTGTGAGACTGAATCCGCGAATGGCCGTGTCCGCATACAGGTAACTGCCGCGCTCGTCTTTGCCGAAGCCCTTTTCCGTATCCGGGCTCCATTGAATCATGCCGAAGGGCATGGTCGCTCCGGGGAAAGTATTGCCGCTCCCGTTGCCGCCCAGGTAATCAGGCAAGGGAGAATTCGCCGTTCCGATAAAAGGATTAACGTAGCGCGCGAAATTGTTTTCCAACGTCGAATGCGACGCCGCCTTGAGCGAAGGCGCGAGCGTTAAAAGCAGAGCCAAAGCAACGGCACAACTATTCCTGAACATTAACTTCTCCAATAGCGACAAAGGCGTTCACCACAGAGACACAGAGAACACAGAGCGGGCACAGAGGCTTGAATGCTTTGCTCTGTGCGTCCTCTGTGTCTCTGTGGTGAAAAATTCCTGGTCCTATGGAATCTCCGTCGTCTTTCCTGTAACGATGAAACTGCCCGTGACGATTCCCGTCGTGTTGGCGTCGGCGTAGCCAGTTAGTCCGGGCTGCTTGCCGCCGACTGAAATTCTGAACTCGCCTGGTTCCAGGACGCGCTTGCCGTTGTTGTCAATCAAGGTCAAATCTCTGGGGGCGAGGGTGAAAGTGAGACGCTTTTTCTCGCCGGGCTTGAGATAGATTCTACGAATGCCGCGCAAGGCTCTGACGGGCACGGGAGCGTTGGCCGCGACATCCGTGAGGTAGAGTTGGGCCACTTCATCGCCGCCGCGCGCGCCCGTGTTCTGCACGTCAACGCTGATTTGTAGATTCTCATTCGGTCGCATCGTCTTTGTACTCAAACGCAGATTGGCGTACTTGAATCTCGTATAGCTCAAGCCGTAACCGAAAGGATAGAGCGGCTCGCCCTTGAAGTAACGATAGGTCTTGCCCTCCATGTTGTAATCATTGAAGGGCGGCAACTGGTCCACCGATTTATAGAAGGTGACGGGCAGGCGGCCCGCAGGATTGTAATCGCCGAATAGCACATCTGCTATCGCCGTGCCTCCCTCTTCGCCCGGATACCATGCCTGGACGATGGCCGCGAGGTGCTCCTGTTCCCAGTTGACGGCCAGCGCGCTGCCGCTTAAGAGGACCAGCACGACGGGCTTTCCAGTGGCGTAGACGGCCTTGAGTAAATCCTCCTGCGCTTCCGGCAAGCTGAGGTCTGTGCGGTCGCCACCGCTAAAGCCTTTGACCTTGATATCCATCTCTTCGCCTTCGAGCGACGGCGCGAGGCCCAACGCCATCACGACCACGTCCGCCTCCTGCGCTTTGGCGATGGCCTCTTCGCGCAACCTGCTGGCAATCTGCGGCGGAGCCCAGACCAGCTTCGCCGTCGCGGAAGCGTAGCGGTCATAATATTCGACGCGGATTTTATAGACGCGGCCCGCTTCCAGTTCGACGGGCGTGGTGACGGTCTTCGCGCTGCCGTCTCTCCAATTATCAACCAGCAGTTTGTCTTCAAAATAGACGCGCACCCCGTCGTCCGCCCTCGCGCCGAGTTGATATGTCCCCGAAACGTCCGGCACGAGTTGGCCCGTCCACCTCACGGAAAAGTTGTCAACGGGCACTTGAGGAACGGGGCTGTTGGTGAACCAATCGAAGTTGACCTCCGCATCGAGCCGCGTCGCAACCGGCTCGCCCTGCAAATCTTTGTTGTTGAAATATTGGCCCTTCAATCCGTGCGCGTTCTTGTCGTCGGGCGAGCGCAGGACCGTTGACGGAACGGGCATGATGATTTCGCCCGTGAGTGTTGTGCCGAGCGCGTCGAGAACGCGCGTCCCCGCAGAGACTTTGTGGCGGATGCCTTCGAGCGGCGTGACCCACTTTGAAGGCACTCCGTTGTAATTGCCGAGCAAGACTTCGAGCGAGTCTGCATTTGGACCAATAACGGCGATGCTCTTGACATCCTTCTTGAGCGGCAGGATGTTGTTCTCGTTCTTCAAGAGCACGATGGACTCGCGCGCGGCCTTCGCCGCCAACTCTCTATGCGCGGCGGAATCATTCTCTTCAAAACGAATGCGCGAATAGGGGACGGCCTCCGGCGGGTCGAACATGCCGAGCCGGAACCGGGCCTCGAAGAGTCGCTTCACGGACCTGTCAATCAACGCCTCCGTGATGAGTCCAGCTTTGACCGCCGGAATGAGCGACTTGTACTCGTTACCGCAAGTCAGGTCCGTGCCAGCCTTAACCGCTGCGGCGACGCCCTCTTCTTCCGTGCTTGAGAAATGGTGATGCTTGTAGATGTCAGCGATGGCATCACAGTCTGATACCACGTAGCCGTTAAAGCCCCATTCGTCGCGCAGGATGTCGGTCATCATGCGTTTGCTCGCGCAGAGCGGTTCGCCGTTCAGGCTGTTGTAGGCGCACATCACGGAGCCAGCCTTGCCTTCTACGATGGTTGCGCGAAAAGCTGCCAGGTAAGTCTCCCTTAAATCTCTTTCGGACGGCCTGGCATCAAACGTATGCCGCAATGATTCCGGACCGGAATGCACAGCGTAGTGCTTCGGCGTCGAGATTGTTTTCAGATAGCGCGGGTCGTCGCCCTGCATTCCTCTGACGAACGCGACGCCTAATCTCGAAGTGAGATACGGGTCTTCGCCGTAGGTCTCCTGCCCGCGTCCCCATCGCGGGTCACGAAAGATGTTGATGTTCGGAGACCAGAAGGTGAGACCGTAAAACCTCTTCCTGAAATCGCGGCTTATCGCTTCGTTATACTTGGCCCGCGCCTCATCTGAAATGACGCTCGCCACGTCGCCCACGAGGTCCGCGTCCCAGGTCGCGCCCATCCCGATGGCCTGCGGAAACACTGTGGCCGTGCCCGCATAAGCGACTCCGTGCAGAGCCTCGTTCCACCAGTCATATGCAGGAATCCCTAGCCGCTCGATAGCCGCACTCTTGCTCATCATCTGCGAAACCTTCTCTTCCAGCGTCATGCGGCTGACCAGATCGCTGGCCCTTTGTTCGACGCTCAATCGCGGGTTGAGATAGCCGGGCGACGCGGGCTTTGAGACGGACGACGATTGCGCGCTCAAAGTCTGCGCGCTCAAAGGGAAAAGCGAGCAGAGGCAGAGCAGCGCCAGCATGCGATTCATCGCGCGTTTTAATCCGGGTTTGTTCTTCATCTTTTACCTGCTCCGCGCCTCTAAGATGACCGCTTCAAAGGGCGCGAGGAGTAGCTCTTTTTCAATCGGTTGATTTGTGGCGACCGGCTGGTTATTCAAGACGACGCGGAAAACCTTTGCCGCGCCCAACCTGTTTTTGTCCAGACGGAAGGTCCGGTTCTCGTTAGACATGTTCAGCGCGATGAGCATCGTCTGGGACGGCGTGCGGCGAAGATAGGCGAAGATGTTCGGGTCATCGCCGACGCTCTGGTAGTCGCCATCCAAAAGCGCGGGGCTGCGACGGCGCAGGCGAAGCAGGCTTTGATAAAAATCGAGTATGGATTCCGGGTCGCTTGCTTCTACAGCCGCGTTACGTTGCGACGCGCTCGGCGGTATCTTGAGCCAGGGTCGCCCGCTTGTGAACCCTGCGTGCGCGCTGGCGTCCCACTGCATCGGCGTTCTTTCTCCGTCGCGTCCTTTGTTGGCGGGCCAGTATCTTCTACCGACGGGGTCTTGCACCTCTTCAATCGTTTGCGGTTCGGTCGTAGTCATCCCTATCTCTTCACCGTAGTAGAGGAACGGCGAGCCGCGCAGCGTGAGCAACATGGCGGCGAGCAACTTGGCTATGAGGTCGTTGTTCTGCCCGTCGCCGTAACGGTCATAGGCGCGTGGGTTGTCATGATTGCTCAACACATAAGTGGTCCAACGACCCGCGAGCGCGTTCTCCGATTCGTTGATGACGTTGCGAAAGACCCCCGCGTCCAACTGGTTGCGGGCCTTGCCCATGAGCAGGAAGAAATTGAAGGGCAGTTGAAGCTCATTATTATGTGGGCCGTAGTAACGCATCATCAAGTCCCACTGGCCCACATACGCTTCGCCGATCAACAGGCGATGCGGGTCGTAACTGTCAGTGAATGAACGCAGGCGTATGAGCACATCATGAAGCTCCGGCAGGTTCCGGTTGTATTTCAACTCCTGCAAGTGCTCTGTTGAACTTCCGGGGCGCAGTCCGGGCAACACAGGGTTATCCGGGAAGCGCGGGTCTTCAAAAAGATAGTTGACCGCATCGAGCCTGAAGCCGTCCACGCCGCGCTTGAGCCAGAAACTCACGGTCTCGAACATACGCCTTTCGACCGCCGGATTGTGCCAGTTGAGTTCGGGTTGTTCCGAGTAGAAATAATGGTAGTAATACTGGCCCGTCTTCTTATCCAGGGTCCAGGCGACGGGACCGAAAGCGGAGGACCAATTATTGGGCGGGCCGCCGTTTTTCGGGTCGCGCCAGATGTACCAGTCTCTGTAGGGCGAGGTGCGAGAGCTTCTGGAAGCGATGAAGAAAGGATGCTGGTCCGAGGTGTGGTTCAAGACGTAATCAATGATGACTCTGATGCGGCGTTTGTGCGCCTCAGTCACTAAGCGGTCGAAGTCGGCGAGCGTGCCGAACTGCCTGTCAATATTCTCGTAGTCGCTCACGTCATAACCGAAATCAACTTGAGGCGAAGGATAGAAGGGAGTAATCCAGATGGCATCAACGCCGAGGCGCGATAAGTAATCGAGCTTTGAAGTGATGCCGTTCAAGTCTCCTATGCCGTCGCCGTTTGAATCCTTGAAACTGCGCGGGTAGATTTCGTAAAAGACCGCGTGCTGCCACCAGGGCGTTTTGTTGGGAGATAAGCTGGCGGAACTTTTCCTGATGCTTCGACCGGATGCGCCATGTTGTTGAGGCGTCGTCGTTGCACCGACCGTGTGACAAAGTTGTAGGATGAGAAGCGTTGATTGGAGAGCGATGATGAAGTATGAAAGTAAATTCGTCTGCTTCTGGACCTGCCTTTTCATCCGCTTGAAATGTCCTTTACGAGAGAATCATAGAGCCGTGACGGCGATGGCGCGTTGGCCCAGAATCAATGCCCCGTAAACGCCGCTATCGCCGCCGAGCGCGGCCTGTAAAACGTTTACCTTTTCGGGAGGCAGCAACCTGACGCGGGCCTGAACCTCTCTGCGCAGTGGCTCGAAAAGCTGTGCGCCCGCAGTCGAAACGCCTCCGCCGATGATGACGGCTTCGGGGGCCAGCGTGTTGATGAGATTGCCGATGCCGAGGGCCAGATAGTAGATGGTCTCATCCCAAATCTCGCGGGCCAACGCATCACCGCCGAGCGCAGCCAGGGCCACAGCCTGCGCCGTAATCTCAGTCTCTCCGACGGATGAGAGAGAGCTTTGCGCGCCGCTCGAAATACGTTCACGCGCATGCCGGGCGATACTGGTCCCTGAACAGAGAGACTCCAAACAGCCGCGCGCGCCGCACCCGCACAGTGGACCATCCGGCAGCACTATCGTGTGCCCGATTTCGCCAGCCCCATCGCAGACTCCATGCACCAGGTCGCCGCCGATAATCAAGCCGCCGCCGATGCCCGTAGAGATAGTGATATAGACTATGTTGCTGAGACCCATGCCCGCGCCGTGCTGCCGTTCGCCGAGCGCGGCGGCGTTAGCATCATTGTCAAGCAGCGCGGGAACGCCGAGCCGTTTTTCCAGAAGTTCTATGATGGGGAACTCGTCCCAGTCAGGAAGGTTGGGGGGCTGTAGAATCAACCCGCGTCGGCGGTCGAGAGGCCCGCCGCAACCGACCCCGACGGCGGCCAGTCTCTTGCCCGTCTCTTTAACCATCCTCTCGATTTCATTGACGGTATTTTCCAGTATACTGTGCGGACCGATTTCCACGCGGGTGGGAAAGCGTGAAATGCGGCTCATCCATCCGTGAGAGTCTCCGAGCGCGACCGCGATTTTAGTTCCGCCGATATCGATGCCTGCAACGATGTCCCCGGTCATAAAATGATTTATCTCTGCCTGCGAAATTAATCTTCAACACTCCTTATGAAGAATAAACTATCGGCGTGCTGCCCAACAATTAAAATTAGTCGTGGGTCAGTTTGAAATTAAGGCCAAGACAAACATTGGCCCGGAAATTCAAACTGACCCATGACTGGATTTAACGTAAACGTAACCGTGCTGAGTGGCGTTGTCTCCCTCAAGCGTTCTCAAAACACAAACCGGACTCCTCCCTGAAGCGTTGAGAACCTGGTTGCAGACACAGGAGTATTGACGTTGTGAAAGTTGTATGAGCCTTGCAGTCCGAACCGTGGCGTAAGCTCGTACAAGACTCCGCCTCCAACATTTGCGCCGAAATGCGACGAGCCGGAACCGAACTTGTACGCGCCGATGCCGCCGTTGACGAACGGTCGAAACTTGTTCGGCGCGGGAATTAAATAGACCTTCGCATTGGCTGAGAACTGGTAGAGATTTGCATGGCCTGCAATCGTCCCTGGGAAACGATGATAACCGAAGATGCCCTCCGCCGAGACATACGGGGTGATGAGGTATTCAAGTCCGGCGTTGAAACTGATGCCGGTCTTGAAGGCATTGGAAAATGTCCCGTTGGGGATACCGGCGCCGAGGTCCAGGAAGGCGGCCAGTTTGTTTGGCGATGGAGTCGTGGACGAGGTGGCCGGGAGCGCCTGGCTGAGCAAGTAAGTCGCGGCGAAGCCAGGGTTGCCAGTGACCATCACATCGAAGACGCAGTTGTTGTGTTCGCTCTCGCCAGTCACCAGTTTGCATGCCTGTTGCGCGACAAACTCGCTGGCTGGCTCTACTGGTATCGTTCCAGGGATGGAGCACGGCGGATGCTCAGGCGGCCAGCCGCGCATCGTGAACGTGTCGGTCGAGGTGCCCGGCGCGTAGTCGAAGAGGCTGGTTGCGCTTGTCACACGCCAGGCATCTGTGAATGTTTGGTAGAGGGCGACGAAGCGGTCATGTAACGAGCCCGGCATTGGGCCCATTGAGGTGCCATCCGGCAGTGCGGGCAACCAACTGCGGGGCGGAATTCGCATCGCAGCAGAAGGCAACCGAACGCTTCCGATTTAACCGTATACGTCCGATAACAACATATTGGGGGGATCATCCAAAACAGCCCCAAGATACTGTTGGCCCAAAGCGCTTTTTGCGCAAAGCCCGAATCACTTGGCCGTTGTTATCGGACTCCACACGCACTAGAGCGGTTTTCAGTAAAGTGTATGGCACAAGGCGTTCACCACAGAGACACAGGGGACGCAGAGGTAGCACAGAGGCTTGAATATCATTAAATCTCTGTGCCCGCCCTG
>JAXDFO010000192.1:0-4743 GCA_034665545.1 Blastocatellia bacterium | reverse complement strand
AGAGAGGATGAGCTGTCCCTAACTCACCCCTCTGGACCCCTTGTTCGATTCAGCCTCGCGGCTGAATGCCAGCAACACAAAAAGGAAGCGTATGACGCTTCTAAAGTTCAGAAGCACAAAGACACTTTCCTCTGAACTCTATCTGATTGAGACCTTAATTTCTCACAGGAAAGCAATTTTGGCCTATCAGGAAGATGAGAAGAACAGGTAAGGACTTTCCCTATAGCACAGCGTTCATTGCTCACCCAACCAGCCTTGAAGGAGGGCATAGCGGACGATGTCTATGCGGCTGTGCATGGAGAGTTTTTTCATGGCGTTGGCCTTGTGGACTTCTATGGTTTTGACGCTGAGTTCGAGGCGGGCGGCTATCTCTTTGTTGCTGTGGCCCCAGGCGATGAGGCGCAGGACTTCCGCTTCGCGGTCGCTAAGGTCGCGGCTTCCCTGTGCGTCGCCGCGCAGGGAAGCCGCCGGCTTGCCGGAGTAACTGCCCATTACTTTTCCGGCGACCGCAGGGTCCAGGTACATGCCGCCCGCCGCGATGGCGCGGATGGCGTGGAGCAGTTCGGCGGCGGGGCTTTGTTTGAGGACATAGCCGGATGCTCCCGCGCGAAGGAGTTGTTGAAGATAGCCGTCATCACGGTGGCGCGTGAGGGTCAGGACTTTAATCTCCGGGCAGCAACTCTTCAATCTCTCGGTCGCTCTCAGCCCATTCAACCTCGGCATCGAAACGTCCATCAGGACGATGTTGGGCCGTAGCGCCTGCGCCCCCTCGACGGCGGCGAGACCGTCGCCAGCCTCGCCGACGACCTCCATATCGTCCTGCGCGTTGACAATCATCTTCAAGCCTTCGCGCACGGTCTCGTGGTCTTCGGCCAGGAAGATGCGCAGCTTGCTCACGACGCTCATCTTTCTCCTTCCGCGACGAGTGTGGCGGGGGTGCGCGCGAAGAGGGTCGTGCCCTCGCCGGGCGTTGACTCTATCTCAAGCGTGCCGCCGACGAGTGCGGCCCTTTCGCGCATTCCAACGAGGCCGATGCCGTGGTTGAGGTTCGTCTTCGCTTCAGGGTCAAACCCGACGCCGTCATCCTCTATGATGAGCACGGCAAGGTGGTCGCGGCATTCAAGTATGACATCAACGCGGGTGGCCCGCGCGTGCTTGTAAATGTTATTGAGGGCTTCCTGCGCGATGCGGTAAAGGTTAGTCTCGATGTCAGGAGAGAGGCGTTGTTGGTCCAGCCCCGTAGAATGAAAGTCCGCAGGGAGTTCATAATGGGCGGCCCAACTCCTGACATACTCTGCGAGGGTGTCCTTGAGGCCGATGTCATCGAGTGAGACAGGCCGCAACTCTCTCGCTAGAAAATCTATGTCGGATTCGATTTGCATGGCGATGGCCTGCGTCTGCTCGACCTGCGCGGCGGCTTCCGCGTCCGTCTCGACGCGGCCTCTGATGGTTTCGAGTCTCAGGCGGAGCGCGGTCAGTTGTTGGCCCATCTGGTCGTGTAGGTCGCGGGCGATTCTTCTGCGCTCGTCCTCCTGTGTGGTCACAAGGAGCCGCATCAGTCGCCCGCGCTCCTCGTCCGTTTGCCTGCGCTTTGAGAGGTCTACGGTGATGTCAAGGAAGGTAAGCACGGTCCCGTCAATGTGGTTTTCGGCGGTGAGGTAGGGCAGCAGCCGCATCAGATACCAGTGCCCGTCCTGCGTCTGGACCTCGCGCCCGACGGCCTGCAAGCTCTCAATAACGTGCTCTATGTCTGGCAGCAGCCGGTCATAGACGAGCTTGCTGTTGATGTCCGCGAGCGGGCGTCCGGTGTCGGTCGGGATGAGGTTGAAAATGTCGCTTGCGCGCGGGGTGAAGAGTTTGACGCGCAAGTTACGGTCGAGGAAGATAGTGCCGATGTCGGTTGAGTTCATGAGGTTCTTGAAATCGTTGTTGGACTGGCCCAACTCCTCAATCTTAATCTTCAATTCCTGGTTGACGGTCGTCAGTTCTTCGTTGACCGATTGCAACTCCTCCTTGCTCGTCTCAAGCTCTTCGGCGGAGGAACGCAACTCCTCGTTCATCGCCTGCAACTCTTCGTTAGAGGCTTTCAACTCTTCCTGTTGCATCTCATGCTGCTCAACGGTCATGCGAAGCTGCGCCTTGGCGTGTATCAATTCCTCCTCAAGCTGGCGCGCGATTGGCTCCGAGGGAGTGACCCGCATTTCCACGGGGCCGCCCGCATCTGCGGCGGTCGCCTCTGGCTCCTCATTCTCAAAGAGCACGAGGATGAAGCCTCGCGTCGCATCCTCTTCGTGCATCACGGGCCTGACGATGAGGTTGATACGCTCGGCGCGGTCCCCCGCCCGCACCAATAGAGCGCGCGCCTCTACGTTCGTCTGCTTCTGCGTGGCCTGATGAAGCGCGGTGCGCAGTTCCAGCCTGAGGTCCGGGTGGACCAGTTTGAGCAGGTTGCGGGAAGGCTCGCCGCCAGCGACCTGCATGTATCGCCCCGCGCGCTCGGACAGATGCATGATGTCAAACTCTTCGTTGACGATGACAGAGGGCGGCGCGTACTGCTCAAGCAGACGTTGATGCAGGTCCAGATAAGAGAGCCGTTCAAGGGCGCGGGCCTGCCTTGTTGACTCTTCAAAGCGATTCGGCGCGGCCTGCGGCGGCAGGGACGTGTTGGTGATGAGGAACGGGAGGCGGGCCTCTAGGGGGCGGCTCCGGAAGACGTGCTGCTCCTTATCAACCGTGACGAATAACTCGCGCGAGCCTTCGATTGATTCCGAAGTGCCGAGGAATAAATAGCCGCCCGGATTGAGGGCAAAATGGAAAACTTCCATAGTTCGCTCCTGGGCCGAACGGTTGAAATAGATGAGCAAGTTGCGACAGGTGATGAGGTCGAGGTGCGAGAAGGGCGGGTCTTTGATAACGTTGTGCGTGGCGAAGAGGACCATCTCCCGCAGTTCCTGTCGCACGCGATAGCCTGCTTTCTCCTGGGTGAAGAAACGGCGCAGGCGTTCGGGCGACACGTCCGCCGCATCGTTCAAAGTGTAGAAGCCTTCGCGCGCCTTGTTGAGGGCCCACTCGTCTATGTCCGTCGCAAAGACCTGTATGCCGGGCATGATGTGTGACGCAGGCACGTACTCCGAAAGCAGCATCGCCATCGAGTAGGCTTCTTCTCCGGTCGCGCAGCCCGCCACCCACACCCGCACCTTATCCTTCGCCCCCTTGTTCTCGAACACTCTGGGGATAATCTTCTGTTCCAGCGCCACGAAGGATTGGGGGTCGCGGAAAAAATTGGTCACGCTGATGAGCAAATCCTTCAGCAGCGCGCGCGTCTCGTCCGGCTGCTCACGAAAGTAGCGCGCGTAGGCGGAGACATCTGGAAGCTGTTGGACGCTGATGCGCCGCTCGATGCGACGGAGCACGGTCGAGCGTTTATAGTTGGAGAAGTCGTGCCCGGTGCGCACGCGCAGTTGCGTGAAGATTTCGCGCAAGGCCAGGTCGTCCGCTTCGGGACGCTCCTGCACCTCGACCGGAATTCTGATTGAGCCTAGATGCTCCTTATAGGCTGTAATCTTGGACGGAATAGAGGAGACGGGCAACACGTAGTCAACCAGTCCCGTCGCAATCGCATTGCGCGGCATGTCAGAGTATTCGGCCTCAAGCGGATCCTGCGCGATGCAGATGCCGCCATACTCCTTGACGCGCTTCATGCCCATAGAGCCGTCCGCGCCCGTCCCCGACAGCACGACGCAGACGGCCCGCGAATGATGTGATTCGGCCAGCGTGCGAAAGAAGATGTCAACGGGCGCGCGCCGCTCTTCGATGCGCTTTATCTCGGAGAGCGTGAGATGCCCGTCTTCCATCTTGAGGCTCCGGTTCGGCGAGATGACGTAGACATGGTCGGGCACGACGCGCACGCGGTCTTGCACCTGCGTGACCGGGATCGCGGAGGTCAGTTGCAACACTTCCGCCAGCTTACTCTCGTGGTCCGGCGAAAGATGCAGGATGACGACGTAAGCCATCCCGCTCGCTGCGGGCACTTGCGAGAAGAACTCCTTCAGCGCATGAATGCCCCCAGCCGACGCGCCCAAACCGACGATTAAAAAATCTTCGCCCACGCCCGGCACTCCGCCGTTTCCGCCAAACAGGTCGTCGTCAGCAAAAGCATTGCTCATAAGAGGAACACTTTACTATTTTTGAAGACCCGCCGCACTGATTATTGAACCAAAGGTCAGGCTTTATTTTCCGTGAGGAGTGAGTCCGAGCGTCTCCGCCCCGTTATTCATTACGGCGTTTCATCTCACCAGTCCAAAGCAATATGAGGCCGAGAGGAAGAGCCACAATGCCCACATAAAACAGGATGTTGGCCGCACCTGTGTCGAACGTAAACGGCCTCCGTAACGCCAGCAGTAAGTAGAGTAGTAAGCAACCAACACCGGCGGCCATGATTGACCTGCCAAGTCCCCTTGTTTTCATCTTCATGACCTCCGCCCGCTCCGGCTTATAACGCGCATCAGTTTCCTTAAAGTTCTTTGATGCTCTCATGATATATTAAGGGTAGTTAAAGTTGAAAGAGCCGTCTGTGCGTTAGGCGACATATATGAAACGCCTTTGCGAAATAAGATGCGCGCGTTGACGTTGCTCCAGGGCTGTGGAAACTACCGATGACTAGACTTGTAAGACTTGATGAGCGGGTTGAAAACAGGCTGCTCGCCGCGCTGCCCGGAGAGGAATACGAACGCCTCGTCCCGC
>JAXDFO010000191.1:0-10338 GCA_034665545.1 Blastocatellia bacterium | reverse complement strand
GATTAAGACGAAAGAGAGCCTGCGAAGGTCAGGGCTGGTGGCGCGCGCGCTGAAGAGATAACGAATGGCCGCGAAAAAGTCGTCGGTGAATGATAAGCGCAAGGTCGTATCAATCTCATCAACGAAGATGACGATGGGCGCGCTAATCTCTTTGAGCAGGACTTCTTCAAAGAACATGTTCAAGCGTTGGGTGATGCCCAAGTTGGCGTGCGCTTCCCACCATTCCACGGCATCTGTTTGGAGCGAAAGCTGGTCTTCGATGAGAGCGAGAAGGCCCAGATACCACTCGCTGGCCGTGACCTGGACGCCCATTTTGGTCAAGTCAATGATGACGGAACGAATCCCGCGCCTGGACAACTCTTCGGCGGTGCGAATCATGAGGCTCGACTTGCCAACCTGTCGCGTGGAGAGCACGTAGGCGAAGGTTCCGTCGAGGCAGAGGTCCAGAAGCTCGCCGTCAGCTTTGCGAGAGATGTAGAGGCCGTTGCTGGCCTGCACCGTTCCCCCGACCGTATAAATATTTCGCTCAGAGGTTGATCTAGACATGAAGGTGCTCCCGGAAATAATCCGCGTAGAGTTTGGACCTGGGAAAGACCTGTCGCCCCTCGGAGCGCACGAGGCCCGCGCTATGCAGACGGACGAACACAAGCTCGTCCTGGCAGGTCTGTTGGCCGATGACCTGCCTTAACCCCTCTATCAAATCCTCTTTATCGTGAATACGGAAAAGCAGGTTCCGCAGGTGGTCTCCGAAGAGGGAATCCTCGGCGGTCGCTTTGGCGCATAATTGGTCCAGCGAGATATGACCGGACGCAATCTCGAAGAGCGCGCGGCGAACCAGATAAGGATGACCTCCGAGCAGGTCTCTCAGACAGCGCAAGCCATCTTGATCGAGCGGCGACCTGTAGAGCACGTTGAGGCCCGCGACCTCTTCGAGCGTGAAGTCTTCGAGCGTGATGACCTGCCCGACGTTAAAGGGAGATTGGAGCATGTCCTTGATGAAGAGAAAGGGTTCGGTTGATGTGACCATGACGAGGCTCAACCTTTTCCATTCGGGTTCGGCGGGGTTGGCGCGGCTGCCATGCCAGCTACGCAGCATCCCGAAGAAATCGGACCTGTATTCCGTATCAAAGACGCTCTCGACCTCGTCCATCGCCAGGACCAGCGGCCTGTCTATCTCCTTCAATAGATACCGGCTCATGTAGCGCGTGCAACGCTGCGTATTGCTGAGGGCTTTATACTTGGTCCAGTAATCATCAACGCGGTCCTCTTTATTCAGCGCGTCACTCAAGAGGGAACAGAACTGT
This sequence comes from Blastocatellia bacterium, assembly GCA_034665545.1. Lineage (GTDB taxonomy): Bacteria > Acidobacteriota > Blastocatellia > Pyrinomonadales > Pyrinomonadaceae > DASYML01. The sequence continues at coordinate 9,034 of JAXDFO010000191.1, read as the reverse complement.
CGGAAGAACGCGTCGCGGTCATCCAGCGTGGGCCCATCAATAAGCTGAAAGTCCAGAAACGCTGTGAGCTTCTTGCCCTTGATGGCCGTGTCAATCGCGCGCACGAGAAGAGAACTCTTGCCCATCTGCCGCGCGCCCTTGATAGTCACCGTCACGGACGCGTCGGAACTCTTAATCTGGTTGAGCAGGAGCGCATCCGTCCGACGCTCTTTATAAAAAGCGGACTGGGTATCCACGGCTCCATAGGACATGTCGGGCGGCGCGGAGGGCGTCGGCCTGGCGAGGTTCAAGGGCTGGCGGTCAGCCTTCGCCGCCAGCGCATCTTTGCGCGGCTCGCCCGTCGCTAATAGCTCGCCGCTTGAAATGGCCTCCTTGATTTCGTTAATCAGGCGGGGCGTCTCGGCAGCGTTCTTCCAGTGGGCCCAATTGATGTGGTCCAGGTACGCGCTGAGCGGGTAGGGTAACTCTTTCTGATAGTCCAGTCGCACGGGGAGAATCACCGGGCGTCCCCCCTGAGATTTGGCGAGGTTGTGCGCAATCTTGATTTCCGTCTCGACCATCTCGCTATAAACCGAATTCGCTGAGAGGAGCGTGATGAGAAAATCAGAGCGGCACAACTCGTTCTCAATGCGCGCGGGCCAGTTGGTCCCGATCCTCATAATCTGGTCAATGAAGATGTCGTGCTCATCCTTCAAAGACTCGTAAATCTGGAGCGCGACAGGCTCGTCCGGCTCGACCTCGCGCTTATAGCTGATGAAGATGCGAACGCGTCTCTTCTCGTCCGTTATCTCTGCTTGAGAAGCGTCGCACGGGCTGGGGGGAGGTGTCGTCATGGTGAAGAAATTATCCTCGGAAGAATTGTCCCGGTCGTCTGAACCGGGCTAAGGCCGTTAGCGGGGTTAGCGCGCTCTAAAGCTCTCGCAAGAGCCGCATGATAGCAGATAATAAAAGGTAAGAGTAGATTGAACACGCGCCCGCGCGCCGCTTTGACTTGAAGCGGCACGCGGGCACATCCTGGACCAATTTTAACGCGGCGAACTTTATTCTCCGGCTGACGAATCTTCATCAACCGTTGAAGCCCCCGTATAGCGGACGCGGTTGTGATTGGACCAGTAAAGATAGACCGGAAAGCCGAGCGCGATAAGGCCCAGACCGATGAGCGATTGAACGGGCGAGTTACGCACCGTGATGATGATCAACCCGGCGGTGACGAGCAGGAAGAGAATCGGAACGACTGGATAACCCCAGGTGCGATAGGGGCGTTCGGCGTTCGGCATTCGTTTGCGGAAGATGAAGACGGAGGCCGTGACCAGTCCGTAGAAGAGCCAGAGCGCGAAGATAGCGTAGTCGGTCAGCGTATCGTATGAGCCTGAGAGGGCCAGCACACCGGCCCAGATGCCCTGCACGATGAGCGAGCGCGTGGGCACATGCGTGCGCCTGCTGAGGCGCGCGAGCCCCTGGAAAAAGAGACGGTCGCGCGACATCGCGTAGGGGATGCGCGCCGTTGAGAGAATCGAAGTGTGGAGCGCGCCGAAGGATGAAATCATCAGCGCGGCGGCGACGAAGCTGACGGCGAGCGGGCCCAGAAATTTCTTCGTCACTTCCGCCGCGACGGATGAGACGGCGGGAACGCTGGCGACTTCCGTCGGCGTCAGGACGTAGAAGTAGCCCAGGTTGACGAAGACGTAGAGCGCGCCCACGACGAGCATTCCGCCGATGAAAGCGAGCGGGAGATTGCGCCCCGGATGGCGCACCTCGCCCGCCATAAAGCAGATGTTATTCCAGCCGTCGTAGGCCCACAACGCGCCGAGCATCGCCGCCCCGAAGCCCCCCAGTCCTCCACCGACGACCGCCACGCCCTCGCATGTGCCGCCGATGTTGGAGAGCGAAAAATTGGACCAGTGTCCCTGCGCGTAGAGAAATGCGCCGACGCCGACGCCCAGGACCAGGGCAATCTTGAGAAAGGTCAGAACTGATGCGACACCGCCGCTGATATTGACGGCGGCGCAGTTGATGAGAGTGGTGAAGGCGATGGCCGCGAGGGCCACTAATTGAACTTGCCCGAAGGGCACGCTGTAACCGTGCGGCAGATGCAGCGTGAAGTAAACTTGATTGAGCGCGCCGCCCGTGAGGTCGTTGAGAAAAATGGCGAAGCCGACGGCGAGCGCGGCAGCCGAACCCGTGCGCGCGATGAGAAACTGCGTCCACCCGTAGATGAAACCCCAGCCCGGCCCGTAGCCCTCGCGCATCAACACATACTCGCCGCCCGCGCGCGGCATCATCGCCGTCAACTCCGCATAGGTCAACGCGCCCGCCAGAGACAAGAGCCCCGCCACAATCCAGACCGCGATGACGAGGCCCGGACTCCCCACGTTGCAAGTCATCACGCGCGCCTTGAGAAAGACGCCCGTGCCTATCATGTTAGCGATGTTGATGGAGACCGCCGCCGTTAATCCGAGACCGCGAATCAGTGTCACGTTGCCGGGCGCAAGTTTCGACATATTATTCCCACACGTCTCCGGTCAGTAAGTCTTCGTAAGTATCACGGCGGCGCGCGAGGTCTACTTTGCCGCCTTCGCGGATGATGACGGCGGCGGGGAGGGGGCGACCGTTGTAGGTGAACATTTGCGAGAGCGAGTACGCGCCGCTGTTGAGCAGGGCGAGCACTTCGCCGGGCCGCACGTCCGTGGGAAGCGTGCGATAGTCCGGCAAGCGGCCCTCGCGTTCGATGTCGAAATAGACATCGCCGGAATCGCAGAGCGGCCCGGCTACCTTGTAGTCCGTCAGGTGCGGGGCGCACGCGCGCGAGGCGTTGATGAGATGATAGTACCAGTTGTAGGTCGTCATGGAGAGCAGCAGGTTAAAGCCCGCGTCGGTCAGTAACCAGACATCGCCCGTTTCGGGTCGCCGCTTGATATTGCGAACGGTGGTCAGCACAAGCCCGGCGTCCGCGATGATGCTGCGGCCAGGTTCCAGAAGAATCGTGACGCGGTCAAGCAGGTGTTCGGCATCGGCTTCACGCGCCGACTCGCGCGCCGCCTGGAGCGCGGCCTTGAGCACATCGCCGGGTTCCAGTTCCGCGCCGAGCATGTCCCGTTCATGTTCGGGGAGTTTGTCCGCCAGCGAGCGGTCGCGCAGGTAGTTGACGGGAATGCCGCCGCCGAGGTTGATGTGTTCGAGCGTGTGGCCCGTCTCGCGGTGGACGGCCAGTAGAAAATCCCACATCGCGCGGAAGGCTTCGGCGTATGGGCCCACGTCCGGCGTTTGCGAGCCGACGTGAATATGTATGCCGCATATGTGGACCAATTCCGGGTGACGCAGCCCGCGCCGGAAAGCATCCAGCACATCCGAATAAGAGATGCCGAACTTGGATGTGAGCAGGGCGGTCTGTAATCCTAAGTGCGAGCGCGTGCCTATCTCCGGCGTGAGGCGCAGGGCGATGCGCGCTCTCTGGCCGATTCTTCTCGCGGCCTCTTCGACGAGTTCTATCTCGTAGATGGAATCAACATTGATGGCGTAGATGCCCGCGCTCACGGCCTGGTCCAATTCCTCATCCGTCTTGCTCGTGCCGTTAAAGACTATCTGTGAAGGGCGAAAGCCCACGCGCATGGCTTTGAACAGTTCGCCGCCACTGTTGACCTCTATATCAATCCCTGAGTCGAGCACGGACTTGAGGACGGCCATGTTGGAGTTGGCCTTAGAGGCATAGCAGTATTTGACAGGCCGCTCGACTAGCGCGGCGGCATCTTTGAGCCGCGCGATGTTGAAGTGGATGCGCGGCTCGGAAAAGACGTAGAGCGGCGAATCGTATTGTTGGACCAGCGCGGGCGCGTCCACGCCGTTGATGCTCAAGTGCCCGTCCCGCGCCTCAAGATATTCGGGGATGACCCATGAAGGCGTATCAATGACAGGTTGTGACGACATACATCAAAAGACTCCATCGGATTATGTAAGCTAAAAATGCGGATGCGAGCGAAGATAGTCTGAGCGGGGGAAAGCGTCAAGGGCAAACTAAAGAAGGTCAAAGGAAAAAGTAAAAAGGCAAAAGGAAGGAGAAGCCAGCTTTTTAATTACAAGCGGTTTCCGCCTTCCCTTTGCCCTTTGACCTTTTGCCTTTGACCCTCTCTTTACTGTAGGTCTTGGCACTCCTTGTCGTTGCGCGTGACGGTTGGCCCAAACCTGCGCTGGTACTCGGTAGAGGTCAGGAAGGCGCAGACCATCGAGCGGAAATTACTGCCGTTGAGGTTGAGCCGGTTGAGCCAGAAGGCATAGCCCGCCGGGTCCGGATCGCGTCTCAAATAACCGAAGTATTCCGAGAGCACGAAGGCCGGGTTGAATTCGGCGTTGACGAACTCCGTATACGAGATAGCCTTTCTGATGACGCGCGCGCGGCTCTGCACCTGCGTCGCGCCGAGCAGGTACTCGTTGACCAGTTCGGGTCGCCTCGGCGTGAGGTTCACGCCGGAGTTGGCCTGAATCGTGGCGATGAGCGCGTCGATGAAGTCGGAACCGTTCTGGCTCGATGGATACTTCGCCAGGAATTCCGGCCTCTGGACAAACGCCTCCGCGAAGGCCGTCTTGTTGGCCTCCGTGCCCGGACCGAGCAGCGTCTTGTCTATCAGGTATTGACCGTAGGTCGGCTGCGTGCCGAGCGCGGCCCTGCGTACGCTGTAGACGAAGAAGCCCGTCTGTTGAAACTCCGTCGAGAAGAAGAAGGCTGCGGAGACATCCGTGCGGCGCGTGTCTATGCAACGAATGTCGGGGCCGCACTTGTTAATCTCCTGCGTCCAGAAGCTCAACCCGGCAGAGTCTGGATAGCGATTGAGGAAGTCGTAGTACTGTTCGCGCGCGAAGAAGTTGGCTTCATCAATCGGGTTGAAGAGAATCTGTCCTCTAATCTCACCGCCGGGGTTGGTCGTGGTGTGGACGTTCATGTAGAAGAGACCGGCCTTCAATTGCTGGACCTGCGTAGGCGTCAGCGCGATGGTCACGTTATTGACAGAGCCGGAGGTGGCCGCCGGGACGCTCGCAAACGGGAACAGTATCGGAGCGTTGGTTCCCGCCGGGGCCGGTCCGTGAATGTGCGCCGCCTGGGCCGGAGTGGTCAGGCCCGTGAAGTAGAGCGAGACCTGCGCGCTGGTCTCCGCCGAGTTGAGCAAGACGATGCCGACGCCTCTTCCGGTGGTCGCATTGGCTGGCACTTCCTGCGCGCCATTCAACGTCGCCACGAAGGCTCTCTGCGGCGGATTAATTGCGGCCCCGTCGTTGTCAATGATGGTCAGGTGAGCCTCTTGCGGGTCGCCGAGCGCGGCCCCCGTCGGATTGCTCAGGGCGATGTCCAGAGTCTCGTTGTTCTCGACGTAGGCATCATCCGGTATCAGGATTGTGAAAGTCTTGCTCGCCTGGCCTGCGCTGAAGGTGAGCGTGCCCGCCGCGAGGATGTAGTCGCTGCCCTGCGTCGTCGTGAAGCCAGCCGGGGACGATTCGTCGAAGGTCGTATAGTTGACAGTCGAAGTTCCTGTCAAATCGCCGGAGCGCGTCACTGTGATGTCAATCGCGCTGCTGCCCTCGTTGACGAGGTAAGTGTCCGAACTGAACTGAACGGTGGTCGTCGCAGGTGAAGATGGTTTGAGCGAGCCGAAGAGGCCGTGATGCTCATCATCATAACCGGCGGCGAAGTAGAGCGTGCCGGTGTCGCCACCGCCCACGCCGTTGCCGAAGTTCAAGGCCCAGAGGCCATCAATCTCTACGGGGTTGCCCGCTTCATCGTTGAGCGTTCCGAGGAAGGCTCCGGTCGTCGGGTTGAAGGCGTTGATTCTGCCGTCGCCGAAATTGCCTATGAGCAACGCGCCCGGAAACGCGCCGAAACCTGATGGCGCGATTGCCGCGCCCCAGGGCGAATTGAGCGGGCCGTTGGAAACGAGGCGGCCCAGGAGATTGCCGTTGGTATCAAAGACGCTGACGTAACCGTTGCCCGGTCCCGCCAGGTCCATGCCCGTCGCCGGGTCCACCTTCGCATACTCAACATATAGCTTGCCTCCCAAGTTCTGTATGTTGAAGGGAGAATAGTCTGCGGGCAGCGTCGGGTCGGTAAAGCTTCCGGCGAGCGTCGTCGAAGCGAAATTCTTGTCGTACACGTCAATCTTCTTCGCCCCGAAGTTGGACGCATAAAGAAAGTTCGCCGTGCCGTTGTTGCCGATGGCGAGGCCCGTATAGACGTTGGCGGGGAAAGGTTTGCTGGCGACGATCACGCTGCTGGTCAGGCCACCTTTCCAGGCCGAGATGTTGCCGCTGATGGAAGAGAAGATGAAGCGGGCCGGGCCGGTCGAGCCGCCTCCCGTGAATGAAAAATCTGTGGCCGAGCCGCTGAAGACAACTCCGGTCGGTAGACCGGCGGGAGTGCCTGGGATGCTCACGTTGAGCGGGTTTTTCGTGAACGGGCTGCCACCCACGTCGCCGCCGTAAAGCGTCGCGGTGCTTGTGCCGTTGTTAGCGGTCCAGAATGGGCTGGTCGCACTGAGGGCCGTGCCCCACGGGTTGACCAGCAGCGGGTCTTGAATCTGTGCGAAACCAGGGATGTCTGAGACGAGGTTGGTTTGCTTGTAATTATTAGTGACCAACTCCGTCTGTTCGTCAGAGGCCGAAGCCTGGACCGTGGGCCGCGCGGAGTTCGCGGCGTTGGAGGCTGAAGCGGGCAAGCCCGACAGGATGAGCCAGCCGACCAGCGCGATGAGCGCGGCGGCGACTAGATGCTTTGTATAATGTCTGACGAGACGCAGTTGAGGCATGTGACTTCTCCTTCACAAGACAGAGCGTTAAAGTGATAGCGCGTTGGGTTGCCGTCTAACTCTGGGGGCAAGCCAAGCGAAAAGCCGTGACAGGCCGCGCGCCGGAGGAGCGGGGCCGATTTTGGAGACCGGATTCTTCTCCAAAAGAGGCTGAACCGCAACGCGGACGGCCAGAGACAGAAGACCCTTAAGCGATGTAAAGTCCAGCGGGGAGACCATGCTGGGAACATGCCGCAGGCATAAGAGCCGAACCTGGATTCTGAACTAAATTTCCGAAAAGCCCTGCGCCCCGTTCGAGGAACGCGCCCTTCAGAGAAATTTCCACAGATGATGAGCGCGACTCTATGCCTCTCAGACGCAAACTGTCAAGAGTTTTTGGAAAATTCGGCACGAAGCAAAAGCGCAAAAGCAAGCAGGAAGTCGAAGAAATGAAGGATGAGAGGAGAGCTATTCGACCGTTCAATAGCTCGTCTCTCATCCTTCATCTATACCGCTTCCGACTTCCTACTTGCTCTCAAGTTGGCCCATCAGTTCGGCGGGGTTCCAGTAGGCGCGTGTCCTTTGAATCTTGCCCGCTTCGTTTATCTCGAAAACATCTATGCCCTCGAAATGGACCCTCTTGCCGTTCTTGCCCACGCCGCGCCCCGTCCACTTGACGGCTGCCTCATGGCCCACTATGAAGATGTGGTCCGGCGCGAGTGCGACTTCTTTAAAGCCTCCGGCGATGGCTCCGAAAAACTGGCGCAGTCCATCGTGGCCCGTGTGCGGCGGCGCGTCCGCAGGGTCATAGGCTTCGGCGTCTTCAGCGAAGTTGGCGATCCACTGTTCGGCGTCCATCGTCTTGATGGTGGCGAAGTATGATTGGACCACGCGCGCGACGATTTCCGGTGACATCTTATTGGCTCTCCTGTTTGTGCGAGCGTTCGCGTTCGACCAGGACGCGACGCAAAATTTTGCCCGAAGCAGACCTCGGAATCTGCTCTATGAATTCAAGCTTGCGAATCTTCTTGTGCGGCGCGACGCGCGACGCGACATAGCTCATCAATTCTTCCGCGCTGGCTGCGCCTCTGAGGACGACGAAGGCTTTGGGAATTTCGCCAGCCTCTTCATCGGGGCTGGGGATGAGCGCGGCGTCCGCGACAGACGGATGCGCGAGCAGGATGGCTTCGAGTTCGGCTGGCGCGACCTGGAATCCCTTGTACTTAATCAGTTCCTTGACGCGGTCAACGATGAAGAGTTGGCCGTCCTCGTCCACATATCCAACGTCGCCCGTGTGCAGCCAGCCCTCCGCGTCAACGGTCGTCGCGGTCGCTTCGGGCCGGTTGAGATAGCCCTTCATGACCTGCGGCCCGCGCACGCAGATTTCACCTTCCGCCCCTGCGCCGAGAAGGTCGCCCGATGATGAGTCCACGATTTTACATTCAGTATTGGGCACGCAATGGCCCACGGAGCCGGGCTTATTCAGCGCGGTGTCTTCCGGTGAAATGTGTGTGGCGGGGCTGGTCTCCGTCATGCCGTAACCCTGCCGTATGACACAGCCCATGCGCTCCGTGCAGGCGCGCGTAAGATTCGGGCTGAGCGGCGCGGCCCCCGAAAATATCATCCTCAATTTCGAGAGGTCGTAATTCTCGACTAGAGGATGCTTCGAGAGCGCGAGGACGAGCGGAGGGACGAGCGGCGCGAGCGTCACTTCGTAATCCTGCATGATGCGCAGGAAGCCTTCCAACTCGAAGCGCGGCATCATGACGATGGTCGCTCCCATGTACAGCCCAAGATTCATGATGACGGAGAGGCCGTAGATATGATAAAGCGGAAGCACGCAGAGCACCGTGTCATCTCGCGCGATAATCTTGTTCGCCTCGACCTGTAGCAGGTTGGCGACGAGATTATGGTGAGTGAGCATGACGCCCTTCGGCAATCCGGTCGTCCCGCTCGAATAGGGCAGCGCGACAAGGTCTTGATGCGGGTCAATCTCTACGGGCGGCAGGCTCGCGTCGCTTTCGAGCAACGCGTCGAACGGCGTCGCGCCCTCGGCTTCGCCAAGCACGAAGAGTTCCTGCACCTGCGCCTTGTGCGCCGCTTCGACCGCCACCTTCATCAACTCCGGCACGGTGAGCAGGAAACGCGCGTTCGCATCCTTCAGTTGATGGGCCAACTCGTCAGAGGTGTAATGCGGGTTGATGGTCGTGCTGATGCCGCCGAGCAGCGAGACGGCGTGAAAGGCCACGGCATACTCAGGCACGTTG
>JAXDFO010000190.1:0-5676 GCA_034665545.1 Blastocatellia bacterium | reverse complement strand
CGCCTGTGACTCCCGCCGAGGAGACGGCGAAGGATGATGCGTCCGCCGTCGAAGCGGTCCTCAAGCGTTTTCTGGACCCGAAGGAGACGGAGAGCGTCGTCGCCAAAGATTGGGAAGTGGTCCAGACGCAATCCAACGCCGCGCTTGAGAAGGAGCCGGACAACCCGCGCCTCAAAGCACAGGTATTATTGGCCCAGGGCCAGCTTGCCTTTTCCAACAAAGATTATGCGAGCGCGCTCGTCACTCTCAACAAAGCCGTGCTGACTGACCCGGACATGACGGCTGCTCAATACAGTCTCGGCAACGCTTACCTTGCGACCAACCAGCCGGACCAGGCTTTCAAAGCTTACCAGCGCGCTTCGCAACTGGACCAGGAATTGGCCCTCGCCTACAAAGGCATTGGCGATGTTTTCACACGGCAGGGCAAGAGCAAGGAGGCGCTCGCCTATTATGAGCGGGCGAAGACCCTGGGCCATGTTTCGGCTGAGACGAACTACAGTTCCGCGCAACAACTGATGAAGCGCAAGCGATGGTCCGAGGCTCTCAAAGAGCTACAGGAGATTTCCAAGAAAGAGCCGACCGCAGATGTCTTCATCTACATGGGCGACTGTTACGTGGAGATGAAGCAACCGCTCAGCGCGTCGCAGGCTTATCACAAGGCGACCGAATTGGACCCGAAGTCGGCCCTCGCCGCTTATCGCTACGGCGCGTTGATGTACGAGATACACGAGTATGCGACCGCGTCCGAAGCCCTTGAGCGCGCACTCGCGCTGGACCTCACGGGAGCATCCATCAATCGCCAGCGCGCGCGAGAGATGGCGAACAAGGCCGCCGAGAAGATGCGCAAAATGAAATGACCCCCGCAAGCGTTTGAAAGGAGTCACAAGATGAAAGTCACATCAACAGTCAACGCGCCGGAGCCGCAGAAGCCCGGAGCCGCTAAAGCTCTCAACAAAAATCAAGCGGCGGAGACCAACTCTCAGGGGGGCGAAAACGAGGGCGCGCAGAGCATCGCTCAGGGACGTGATTTTGCCAGCGTGCTTGATGAAGTCAACCGCGAACGTGAACGCCAGGACCGCCAGGTTAAAGAGCATGAGCGAACCGAAACGAAAACTTCCGACCGTGCGGAACGCGAGCGACTGGTCCAGAAACGCGAGGACCGTCAAGACGGCGAGACCGGCGGCGGCGCGTTCGGCAGGCGCAGCGAGGTCGTTGAGACAGGCTTGCACACGGAGGCGACGAGCGCGCGAGCGATTCTACACATCGCGGACCTGGAAAGAATCGTCGCTGCCGTGCGGACGCAGATGTTGAGCGGTGGCCGTCAGGAAGTCACGCTGGACTTGCATCGCTCCGTGCTCGAAGGCTTGCGCATACGCTTGACCAGGGACACGCAGGGACGCTTGAACGCGGAGTTCATAGCATCAACCGAACGAGTCCGTTCTCAACTCGAAGCGCGCGCCCCGGAGCTTTCCGAACTCCTGCGCGCGCGCGGCGTAGACCTCGCGTCTCTCAACACGAAGGTCGAAGCGGACGCGGGGCAGACCGCGACGGGTGGCGACGGGCGAGGGTCGTTCGAGAATCTGTCAACCGTGGGAGGCGCAAGCGTCGCGGCACGGACGGGGAACTCTGCGGAGATTGACGAAGCATCTGGGCAAGCCATTGATGAGAGCAATTCGACGTACCGCGCCTGAACATAAGAGAGGCCGCATCCGAGTCGCGTTATGAAAGCTGATTCGACAGCACAGGCCGAAGCCTCCGAAGCAAACCTTGAGCATGCAGAGGCCGCCGCCGATCCGTTCGCGGAAGACCTCTTCGCGGCGCATCGTCCTGGCGCGCTCGTCACAGGGGAGTTGGCCCAGGGGAAAGCTTCTGAGACTGGTCCTGAATCTTTTACGACTAATTCGCCGTGGCATGCGCGGCTGCCGCGTTGCTCGCGCGAGGAAGCGAGGCTTTCATCCGCGCTTGATGTTTCGTTCCCGAACTTCGGCGCGACGGCGCAGGCCGCGTTGGCCCGCATCCTCTCGCGTTACACGAGCGTCCCAGCCGGTGATGTGTCGCTGGCGATGATGGACCTGCGCGAGAGAAAGTTTGCGCGCGGCGAGTTGAGGCCGGAAGGAGGCGCGCGCCTCTGGGCCTCACTCTTGATAGCTCCCTCCGAGGCCAGCCTCGCGGGCGAGATGGAGACGGAATTTGCCATCGCGCTCATAGACCGCTTGCTCGGCGGCGATGGCCCACGGCCCGATTCGCTTCGTGACCTCTCGCGCACCGAGCAGGCGGTTATAGAATTTCTCTGGCTCTGCCTCATACGCGAATTGAACAAGGAGAACGGCGAGCCTCTCTTGAGACTCGAAGGCGTGCAGGCGCAGCCGCCGGGCTGGCTCTTCAATCCAACCGATGAAGGCCGGGAGACGACGAACGTACCGCGCGGCCTCTTGGCGACGGTGCGGCTCCGCGCCGGTTCGCTGGACGGGCTGGTCAGATTCTATCTCACGCCCGGCACGCTCAACGCGCTTGAGTCCCTAAAGTCTTCGCGGCTTTTTGATGAGAGCAGAGCGGACGCGCAGCCGACGCGCCTCGCACGTCTCAAGGGAGTTACGCCTTCGCTCAGGCTGCGGCCCGTGCTCGGCACGACCGAGTTGAGCGCGGCAGAATTGGTCCAATTAGAAGCGGGCGATGTGCTCGTCATCAACCGTCCACTGGTCAGGCTGCGCGACGGGCAGTTGACTGGCCGACTTGAAATCAGACTGGGCGATGGACAAATCTCTGCATTGGCGGGAAGCATCGCTGCTGTCTCTGCTTCGTCAGAAACAATGGGAGACGCGACGCCGGAAGCGGGCGCGATGCGTCTTCTGGTTGACCTCATCGGAGGCGTTGAGACGCCGGATGCCTTGGAGCGATTAAGCATGAAAGAAGAGGATGCGAGGGAGGATGAGAGCGTGGATGCGCTCGCTCTCGAAGATGTGTTATTGACGGTTCATGTGGAGTTGGCCCAACGCCGCATGAGCCTGGATGATTTGTCACGCTTGCGACCGGGCCAACTGCTCGAACTCGGCTGCCAGGCGACGGACCCTGTGGACCTCATCGCGGACGGGCGGCGCATCGCGCGCGGCGAACTGGTCGAGGTTGAAGGCCGCCTGGGCGTGCGCCTCACGCAGTTGACGAGTTAAGCGTATGTCGTTTCTGCTTATCCTGGACCAATTCGCGCGCGGGCCGCTCTCGCTCGTCTTACAAGAGCCGACGCCCTTCGACGCAGGGCATTACGGCGAGAGCGGCGCGAGTTTTTTCTTGATGCTGGTCCAGACGCTGCTCGCTCTGGGTCTGGTGTGCGGCCTGGCCTACGTGATTTTTCGTTGGGTGTTGCCGCGCCTGCAAAACTTCGGCGGGGCTGGCAATCACCTGGTCCGCGTCGTTGACCGCGTCGGGATTGATACGCGCAAGAGTCTCTACGTGATAGAGGTCGCGGGACGATGGCTGCTGGTCGCTTCGTCGGAGGCGGGCGTGCAACTCATCAGCGAACTCGATGCCGCGAACGCGGAAGAGGCCGCAGAAGCCCTGGACCGCCAACGCCCTTCCTTCGGCGGGCAGGGCAGGGGAACGGGCGCGGCTGAAGAGGCTTCGCCGGAGACTCTGGGCGAACGCTTCGCGCGTCTCTTGAGCAAAAGGAAGTGAAGCATGAGAAGGTCGCTTATCGCGCTCAACGCCTTGATGCTCTCGCTCGCATGGTCCGTCGCGGCGCAGGCCCAAACGGCTGCGACAACATCAAGCGGTGACAAGGGAACGGCGAACCCGGTGGTCCTGGTGATAGTCCTGGGCGCACTCGCGCTCGCGCCCTTCGCGCTCATCATGCTCACGTCGTTCGTCAAAATCTCGGTCGTGCTTTCCATTCTGCGCAACGCCCTGGGCACGCAGCAAGTTCCGCCCAATCAAGTCATCACGGGCATCTCGCTGATTCTCACCATCTTCATCATGACGCCCGTCGTCGAAAAGATGTACGCGGAGGCCGGGCACGTCGGAGACTCTGAAGCGATCTTTTCGGAGGTCTCCGTGCGGACCATCTTCGAGGCCGCCAAGCGCGGGCGCGAACCCTTGCGCGCCTTTCTAGAACGTCACGCGCATGAGCGCGACCGAAAGATGTTCTTCGACCTGGCGCGTCGCATGGCCGTGAAGAACGGCAACAGCCCGGACGAAATCGGGGTCAGTGATTTTCGCACGGTCATTCCGGCCTTCGTGACGAGCCAGTTGACGGAGGCTTTTCAAATCGGTTTCCTGCTCTTCATTCCTTTTCTGGTGATTGACATGGTGGTGGCAAACATCCTGCAAGCGATGGGCATGTTCATGCTCTCGCCAGCGATGATTTCGCTGCCCTTCAAGCTGTTGCTCTTCGTGCTGGTTGACGGTTGGGTGTTGCTCATTCAGAACCTGGTCCTGAGCTACACTTGAACCTTTGCGCGAAGGGCCGGGGGAAATTCAGATGGGCACATACGTCTCGCTCGCCGCCGAAGCCTTGTGGCTGATACTGCTGCTCTCTTTGCCGCCGCTCCTGGCCTCACTGACGGTCGGGCTGGTGGTCAGTCTCTTGCAGGCTCTGACGCAGGTCCAGGAACAAACGCTGACCTTCGTGCCGAAGATACTGGCGACCATCCTCGTCCTCATCATCTGCGCCGGTTGGATGCTGGACAAGCTGCTCGTCTTCGCGCACAAAGTTTTCGCCGTCATGCCGCACGTCGGCCAGGGCATGTGAACGACAGTCCCGCTTTCCAACTATGGATGAGTTTCTCAAACTACTGGAAACGGTCTTGCGCGCCTTTGAGGTCGGGCAGAGTCCGCAAGCCTTTCTGGTGCTCATCGGGCTAGCCTTCGCGCGGCTGCTGTCGTTTCTGTTGGTGGTCCCATTCTTCGGCGGTGCGGCGGTCCCGGCGAGGGTCAAGGTCGCCACGGCGACGGCCTTCGTCATCATCGTCTATCCATCGCTAGAAGCGGGATTGCCGAAGAATGCGCCGCTCGGTTTTGGGCCCATCGGATTTATCGCGCTGCTGGCGAAGGAGGCTTTCGTAGGCTTCACGCTGGGCTTCGTCGCGTCGCTGGTTTTTGAGGCGGTGCAGGTCGCGGGGCGTGTGATAGATTTTCAGCGCGGCTCGACGATGTCGGAGATGTTCGCGCCGCAGTTGCAGACGCGTGTTTCGGAATTGGGCCAATTTAAACTACAACTCGCCATCGTTATCTTCCTGCTCATAGGCGCGCACAGAGCCTTCATCACTTCGCTCTTGCAAAGCTTTGAAGTCATCCCCGCGCTGAGCTTTCCTCACATACAGGCGGGATGGACGCCCGCCGCCATCATGATCACGAAGATGACGGGCGGCGTGCTCGCCATCGGAATCCAACTGGCCGCGCCCGTCATGATAGCGTTGCTGCTGACGGACCTCTTCTTCGGCATCATCAATCGCGTCGCCCCGCAGATAAATGTTTTCTTCCTCAGCCTGCCCGTCAAGATGGCGGTCGGGCTGGTCGTCGTCCTCATCGCCCTCCCGCTTTTCAGAGACCGCTATATCTATTTTTTCAAGGAAGCCTACGGCGCATTTGAAGCCCTCATACGCGCCCTCGCCGGAATGTACTAGCGATACTCTATGCCGTTGTCGGTGAAGGCTATTTGGTTGATAGGTGCGCCGAGAGTTTCCT
>JAXDFO010000189.1:0-14807 GCA_034665545.1 Blastocatellia bacterium | reverse complement strand
TTAAACTCTCCATCAAAATCCGCGCTGCGTTGACGAACGTCGGGCGGGCGTTTTATATATACGGTGCTGTAAGCTATTGAAACTCGCACTGTAAATCTGATAAAGCGTATCAGGCGAAGCCTTCTCCCTTTGATGGGCCAACTTCCGTTCGTATAAAGGACCAATTTTCCATGAGCATGACTGAACAGACTACGACGCAATCCGAGACCGTCCGCAAGCACAAAGAATTTCTCTTCCCGGCCGTCGCCACTTATTACCAGGAGCCGCTCGCGCTCGTGCGCGGCGAAGGCGAGTATGTCTGGGATGATGCGGGCAATCGTTATCTTGATTGCTTCGGCGGCGTGCTCACAGTGAGCGTGGGCCATGCCAACCCGCAGGTCAACGAGGCCATTATCAAGCAGGTCCAGACGATCTCGCACACCTCCACGCTCTACAGTAACCAGCCGCAATCGGACCTCGCGGAAAAGCTTTACCAGATTACGCCCGGTCGTTTAAAGAAATCCTTCTTCACCAACAGCGGCACGGAGGCGGACGACACCGCCATCATGGCCGCCAAGCTGCACACAGGGCGACATGAAATAGTGGTCCTGCGACACAGTTATAGCGGGCGTTCGGCGACCGCGCTCTCTGCTATGGGCCATGCGCCGTGGCGTCCGCTTCCGGCGCAGGTCGCGGGGATAGTCCACGCGCGCGCGCCCTACTGTTATCGCTGCCCGCTCAAGCTCACCTATCCAGAATGCGGGCTCGCCTGCGCTGAAGACATAGAGGAAGTGATTATGACGACCACGACGGGCGAGATAGCGGCCTTCATGGCCGAACCCATTTTGGGCGTCGGCGGTTTCATCGTCCCGCCGCCGGGCTACTTCGAGCGAGCGGTGGAAATCGCGCGCAAGCACGGCGGACTCTTCATCGCTGATGAGGTGCAGACGGGTTGGGGACGCACGGGCGATAAGTGGTTCGGCATAGAGCATTGGAACGTCGAGCCGGACATCATCACCTCCGCCAAAGGCATGGGCAACGGCGTGCCCCTCGGCATGACCACCGCCACGCCCGAAGTCGCGGATAGCTATCCCGGCTTGACCTTCTCCACCTTCGGCGGCAACCCCGTCTCTATGGCCGCCGCGCTGGCCGTCATCAAGGTCATCGAAGATGAAGACTTGCGCAAGAACTCTGCGGAGACGGGCGCGTACCTGCGCGCGGGCCTGGAAGGACTCAAGGAGAAGTACCCTGTCATCGGCGACGTGCGCGGGATGGGATTAATGCAGGCGCTCGAACTCGTCAAGGACCGCGAGACGAAAGAGCCTGACCCGCAATCGGTCCTCAAGGTCTTCGAGGAAACGAAGAAGCGCGGAGTCCTCATAGGCAAGGGCGGGCTCTACGGCAACGTCATCCGCACAGGCATGATGCTCAACTCGACGAAGGACCATGTGGACCAATTAATCGCCGCCTTCGATGCCGCCTTCGCCACTCTTTAGTTTGCTTGATAGTGTGAGAGCCTGGGTGTCATTTGCGTAATTCCGAAAGTGACACGCCATGCGGTTTGCCATTGAAAGATAATCTCGCCTGTTCGGCGATGCGCCAGTGCGGTTGATAGTTTAGCTATTGACCGCACGGCCCGTGCGCCGAGAGATTCTGAAGACTACTTATTAGTTCCTTCTCGTGAGCCCATCATTTTGGCGGGCATGGGAAGTTTGCCGTCCGCATCGCGGGTGAGCGCGACGAAAGCAGGGTCTTCGCGCAAGGAAACAAAGACGGCGTCAACGCGCGCTTCCATCATCTCCTTAGCGCGCACGGATTGATAACGCTCATACTCGAAGAAATGACGTTTGAGCAGGGAGAGCGCTTTGTCTCGCTGCCCGGCCTGCGCATAAATCGCTGCGAGGTTGTAAGAGGCGGAGAGCAGAGTTTCGTTTTGTCGGGCGAGTTTCAAAGCCTCGTCGGCGTGTCCGGTCCCCGCCATGAAAACGGCGGCGAAGATTAGATTGTAAGGGTCTTTCGGTTCTACGGCGAGCGCGTTTTGAATGTACTGCGCGGTCTTCGCCTGGTCCCCTTCCGAATTCCAATAGACGGCGAGGTTACGATAGGTCAGGGCCAACGGGTACGTCTTGACGGAGGCTTCCATCAACGCCAGTCCCTTTTTGAATTCACCCTCGTGGATGGTCATCTTGCCCAGGCCGTGCTGCGCGACGGCGCGTGAGAGAGGGTCGGACGGCATGTTCAGGATAGCTTCAAATGTTGTCCTGGCCTTGTCCCACTCGCCCAGGTGGTGACGATAGAGTTCGCCCAGATAGCGCAGAGGCGTGGGGTCGGCGGGGTCCATACGATGCGCCTGGCTGTAGAGCCTTTCGGCATCAACGTACCTGGCGTTGAGTTCGGCCTTGAGACCAAGGCGCATAGTACGTTCGATGCTTGCGCTTTCACGCGCATCGAAGATTGGCCCATCGGGCACGTCTGCGACTTCATCCACGCCTAGCTTCTTCAACTCCTTCGCCGCTTCCTTAGCCTTCTTGGGAAACATGCATTTCTGTTCGAGCACCGGGCGCAGGAGTTGGATGGCGGCGGCTGTGTTGCCAGCCTTCGCCTTGTCCTTTCCATCCTTGAGATTCGTGTCGAGCGCGTCCTCACGCTTCTTCACCTCGCTCTCGACCAACTTCTCCACATCGGTCACTTTCAAACGGCCCTCTTTGTTCTCGACCTTGCTGACGGGCGCGCCGTCGGGCGTGGCGAGCACGGCGAGGGGCGGTCTGGATTCGCCTATCAGTTTCGCTCCGGCGGACGTGTGAAAGTCCGCCACTTCCATCGAGACGCATTGCGCGGCGTAGAGAGAGAGCACGCGCGATTCAAGCATGCTCGATTTTTTCATCTCTTCCTGGCTGACGGGGAACCAGTAGAGGACCAGTCCCATCGCTGGCGGGTCATTCTGTGCGCGCACTTTCCACGGCACATAATAGACCTGCGGTCTTGATGAACCCGCGCCGGAAGACATGCCGCCACCACCGCCGCCACCGCCGCCGCCGCAAGTTGCCAGGGCCGGATAGGCTGCCAGGAACATCATGAGAACGATGGCTATGGGGGATGCGGTTAATTTCTTCATGCGCGAGATTGTAACAAACCCTACTCTTAAAAGCCCTATCCTATCGGTATAAATCGGAAATCTGTTGATGAAATTATCAATGGTCATGAAAGAGATGCTATCGAGAGGTTGGGTTCAATGAAGTGTCGGGTCTTTGTTCTTCTCATGAACGGCAGTGCTCACGGGCTATGCGAAGCATGGCTTCAAGGCTGCGCTCGACATCGTCTTCCTCTGTGGCCCATGACGAGACGCTGATGCGCATGGCCGTCTGCCCCTGCCAGAGAGTTCCTCCACACCAGCAAGTCCCATCCGTCTGGATGTCAGCGATGACGCGGTTGGTCGTCTCCGCATCTCCGAATGCGACCAACACCTGGTTGAGAGTGACTTCGTTGAGCACTTGATAGCCAGCCGCCTGTAGAGCCTCTGCGAAGCGTCTGGCATGACGGCACGTTCGTTCGACTAACTCCGCGACGCCTTTGCGGCCAAGCGAACGCAGGGCCGCCCACACTTCTACGCCGCGTGCCCGTCTGGAGAGTTCGGGCGTAAAGTCCGAAGGGTTTCGGAAAGGGCTGGTCGGAAGATACTCTGCGGTAATGGACATGGCCGCGCGCAACGCATCTGCATCGCGCGCCAGGGCCAGGCCGCTATCGTAAGGGACGTTTAACCACTTGTGAAAGTCTGTTGCCCATGAATCAGCATCGGCCAGGCCGCTCGTGAGGTGCAGTGTGGATGGAGCGGTCGTGGCCCAGAGACCGAAGGCTCCATCAACATGCACCCACGCATCAACAGCATGTGCGCGGTCACAGATTTCGGGCAACGGGTCAAAGGCTCCAGTGTTGACGTTGCCCGCCTGTGCGCACACAATGGTCGGCCCGGACAAAGTCGGCATCGCCTCCGCTCGCATCCTGCCCTGTGAGTCAACAGGGACTTTGATGATTCTATCCCGGCCCAGTCCCAGGAGGCCCAGAGACTTGAACAGAGTCGGGTGCGCTTCGGCCCCGACGACGACGTTGATAGCAGGTGCGCCGAACAGGCCATCGGCTTCGACGTTCCAGCCCGCACGCTCTAAGACAGCGTGACGCGCCGCAGCCAGCGCGGAAAAGTTTGCCATCGTCGCCCCTGTGACAAATGCGCCACCGCACTCTGACGGCAATTTGAAGAGGTCCAGTAACCAGCGCAGGGCTATGTCTTCAAGCACGGCGCAGGCTGGCGTCGGACGATAGAGGCCCGCGTTCTGGTCCCAGGCTCCGGCGAGCCAGTTCGCGGCCAGCGTGACGGGGAGTGCGCCGCCGATGACAAAGCCGAAAAAGCGTGGGCCAGCCATCGCCGTCGTGGCCGGAGAGCAAGTCTCATCCAGCAACTTGAGGACTTGTTCCGGTGCGGTAGGCTCTTCAGCTAAAGGCTCTTCAAGCACAGAGAGTTTCTCAACGGCTTCGGGTAAGGGGGCGACGCTGCGAGCGTCCAGGTTCTCAAGATATGAAATAGCACGTTGCGCCGTCTTCTCTAAAAGCTCTCTCATCCATGCCTCCTGAAAGTCCTACTCATCCGTATAACAAGGAATGTCCATCGTGACGACGAGTCCGCCCTGCGGATCATTATGCAACTCGAAATAGTGTTCGCTGCCGTAGAGTTGCGAAAGCCTCTCCCGCGTGTTTGTCAATCCTACTCCGCCCTTTGATTGCCCGCCCGCATGAGTTCCCTTTTGCAGCCCGCCGCCGTTATCCCTGACGCTCAAGCGCAGCATCCTATCATGCCGCCGGGCTTCCACTTCAATCTGTCCGGGCGCGGAGCGCGGGGCGATGCCGTGGAGAATAGCATTCTCGACGATGGGTTGGAGTATCAAGTTGGGAACCTGATAGTTTAAGGTTTGCGGGTCAACATCAATGCGAACCGAGAGGCGGTCGGAAAAACGTATCATCTCGATGTCAAGATAGCACTTGAGAAATTCCAACTCCTGCCTGAGCGTGACCTCCTGCGCCCCGGAATTATCCAGCGTCATACGCAGAAAGTCTCCGAGGCACGCGATCATCTCGCGGGCCGTCTCCGTGTCCTTGCCTAAGAGCGCAGAGATTGAGTGCAGCGTGTTGAAGAGGAAATGCGGGTGAAGCTGCATCTTGAGCGCGCGCAACTGCGCTTCGGCAAGCTGCGCCGCGAGTTGCGATTTTGAAAGCTCGCTTTCACGATACTTTTGATAATAGTTGAAGGCATGGCTCATCAACACGATGAGCCAGTAAACTATAATCTCCTTGTCCAGATTAACAAACGCGCTGCGCAACAGTTTATCAACCTCGACCTGCGCAATCCCGTAGACAAACCAGTTATCAATCAACACGTGTCCGGCGGAGGTGAACGCGCTGATCAGAGTTCCCGCCAGGAGGTGAACGAGCAAGCGGCGCAGCCAGTTATGTCGCTCGATACGATAGCGGCGGGCCAGCCACAGCACGAGCGGAGTGATGCACGCCATCAGGTACACGGCAATCAATTGCCAGACAATCGCCCTGTTGAAAGAGATGGCGTGGGCCGTACGAATAAAAAAGAAATAAATCTGGCTGGCGAAGAAGATGCCGACCAGCGTCCAGATGAGAAGGATGAATCCGAGCCATGCGAGTTGACGCGTCCAAGCCTTTTTCAAAACAACGCGCCGCGCAGGATTCCCGGATGTGATGGCAGGCCAGCCCTCTTTCGTCCGCCTTCTGTGACTCATGAAATTTGCTTCCTTGAATTCGTCAACCTTGTTCTCTCGGAGGTATTGCTTCCTGAGCTTAAAGTGAGAAACGCTATCCGCGCCTGCCGCGTTCCCCGTCTCTTTCCGGTGCAAAAGAAAAAGGAGGCTCATCCGAAAATCGAATGAGCCTCAATAGCCTGTCTTGCAGATTTGATTCTAGAAGATAAGCCGGAATCCAAAGCGCACCTGCCTCGGTAGCTGGCGCGTGAGCGGCTGGTTAAAGCGCGCGTCCTTGCTGATCGTGCCGTTGGCAAGACCCGCGCGGATTTTGTCCGTCAGTCCGCCGTTGAAAAGCGCGACGAATGTGTTGAGTTCCTGGACGCCCTCACTGCCTTTGGTAAATGGTCCAATACCGAAGGTGTTGCCGGAGAGCGAGTCTTGAGAGATTTGCGTCCACACGCTCGTCACGTTGTTCTCGTTGAGCAGGTTGAGAACGTTGATGTCGAACTTGAGCGCAAAGCGATTGTCGTTGCCAAACTTGTACGTGTGCGTCAGGTTGGCATCCGTTTGCGTGAAGGCGGGAGTGCGGCCCAGGTCGCCGCGCGTCGTCAGGAAGGTGAACGCGCCGTAGACCTGCACGCGCGTGGAAAGGGGCGTTCCGCTCAAGCCTATGAAGGAGGCGGAAAGCTCCGTGCTGTTGTGGCCCGACTTATCGAAGCTATGACCGAGTATGTCCTTCCAGTCGAAGGTGTACGCGCCGTAAAGTTTGAGCGCGTGCGGGCGATCCGTCGCCAGGCGACCGTTGTCAGGCTGGCCGTTGGTGTTGAAGCCCAGGAACGGCAGGTCGAAGAAGCGGTTGACGTTCGGGCTTGAACGACCGATGCCGAGCGCGTCCGGTTCGTCTGAACTGGAAAGACCGGAGTAGTTGCCCGTCAAACGACTGAAGGTGTAGCTGGCATTCAAGTAGTAGTTATTCGCGTAACGTTTGTCCAGGCGCAACTCCATCGCATTGTACTGGCGCGCGGCCAGAGGCGAGGGCGGAAGCCCCGGCGCGAATGATTTTGAAACCAGGCCCAGACCCGGATTGGCTATGAAGAAATTCTCATTGCCTCCGGCATCAATGAAGCCTACGTCTTCAATCGTGCGGTCGAGTTTCTTATGCGTGAAGCGACCGCTCAGGACTATCTCGCGGCTCAGGCCGTACTCGCTGCCGACGGTAAATTCCGTCTGCCGCGCCGCCTTCAAATCCGGGTCCACGCGATTGTCCGCAGGGTTGTTGGAAGGCACGCGGAAATCAAGTGGGCCCACCAGCGTATGCGCCAGGTCGTAAGTTCTGGTGTAGGTGGTGTAGTTCGGATCGGCCAACGGGAAGAAGTAGCGCAGGAACTTGTCGCCGCCGAACGAGCCACGAGGCAATTCGTATTTGAAGCGATCATAGAAGCGGCCAAAGCTGGCGAAGACTTTCATCCTGCCGTCGCCGAACACGTCATAGGCGAATCCCAGACGCGGGGCGACCTTTGAACCCCAACCGAAATTAATCGCCACACCATTGGCTGAGAATGAGGGCACGCTCTCCTTCTCGATGCGGACGCCGAGGTTGAGCGTCAGTTTCCTGAAGGGCTGCCAACTGTCCTGCGCGTAGAGCGCGTGGTTCGTGCTCCCGGCCTGACCGACCGTGCCGAAGTCTTGCAGGTAGCCGTAGCCGAAAGACTGGCAAGGGCCGGACGGGCAAGTTCCCGGACCAATGCCGTTCGAGCTTTGACCGAAGAAGAGACGCACTTCGCCGATGCCGAAGTATCCCTGGTCCACATCGTTGAAAAGTTTATTCAACTGGTATCCGAACTTGAAGTTGTGACGGCCAGCCAGGTTGTCAACCAGATAGCTCACGTCAGCGTCCAGAGTTTTACGAGTCGAAATATCCTTCGCCGTCTTGGTGATGTCAGAGGTGCTATTGAAACCTGAAACGCAGGGGAACGCTGCCGTCACACCGGCAGGAGTGCCGCCACCAATGCAGCGGAACCTCGGACCCTGCGGGACGCCGTAAGAGCTATCTTTCTCGTTCAGGTAGTTGCGCCCGCCGCGTATGCTGAAGACGACTTTGGAAGTCGGCGTCCAGACCGCGCTGCCCGTCACGTTGTTGGCCGCGACACGGCCTCCGAGTTGACTGAAATCGTTTGAGGGCGGCGCGCCGAAGAAGGCCGCGTAAGAAGGTATCTGACCATGTTCGCGTTGCGGGCTGTAGGTGAAAGTTCCGGTCATGCGTAGATTGTTGGTCACGTTTCCATCCAGACGCGCGAACTCGTAATCGTTGCGCAGGTCTCTGACGTAACGGACGGTCTGCCCGTTGCTGAACGTGAAATTGCGCTTCGTGTGATAGAACTGCGGCGAGCCGCTGACGAGAAACCACAGCCTGTTTTTGATGACAGGCCCGCTCAGCGTCGCATTCGGAAAGGTGTTGAGAAAGCTGTCTCCTGGCGGGTTGATATAACGCAGTTGCGCCGCGCTCGAATCCTGTATCAAGGGGTTCGCCTGGTATTGCGGGTCGCTGTTGTTGATTTTGCCGGTCAGGTTCTGTCGCGCTCCGAGGTTGTTCGGCTCAAATTGCAGGCCGAACTCGCCGTGAAAATCATTGCCGCCGCTCTTGGTCACGACGTTGATGACGCCGCCCGTCGCGCCGCCGTACTCAGCATCGAAGCCGGAAGATTTGACTTGCACTTCCTGCACGAACTGAAACGGAATGTTGTTCGTGTCGCGCAATTGGCCCGTGCGAAAGTTGGTGACTTCGGAGCCGTCAATGATGAAAGTATTTTCCGAACCGCTTGAGCCGTCAATCTGAAAGCCGCGACTCAAAGGCTCTTTGCGGGTGGCTCCTGAAAGTTGGAGGATGCTGTCAATTCTCGTTCCCTTCGGGAGCAGGTCTATAACTTGCGAGGTGATGTTGGTTTGAATTTTGTTCGAGGTCGTATCAATGGGAGCGGCATCGGCGGAAGAGACGGTCACGTCCGCCGAAACCCCCGCCGTTTGCAGCGTGATGTCAACGGGAGTGGTCCGGCCCAGAGTGATCTCTATATCCTCTCTTTTCGCCGAAGTGAAGTTAGAGGCGTTGGTCGTCACGGTGTATCTTCCGGGCGGCACATTCAAGATGCGGAAAAAGCCTTGGGAGTCGGCGTTGGCCGTGCGACTGAAAGCGTTGCCTTCGACCAGCACCGTCGCCCCTGCGATTCTCCCGCCCTGTGCGTCCGTCACCGTCCCTTCAATGCTGCCGGTCGTCTCCTGCCCGAAGGCCGAAGCGCACAGCGTTAAAGAGAGCGCCAGCATTGTCAACATGACAATCAGACGTAGAGGTATTTTCATAGAACTTCCTTTCTCTTACTTTATGAGTGATAAACTTTCTCAAGCAGGAACGGCTCGACCCCGCCTACCGAAATTTCGTAACAAGAGAATCGAGCCTCTCTCGCGCACCTTTCAGAAGCGCAAGGTCCATGCCAATGCGTGGTCCAAGCTCGCAAGTGAATGTCTCTTCTTGAGCTAGACCTCAGAGGTGGGCCCATGTGAGAGAGAGAACCTTGCGATATTTGGATATTGACCCGCGCGCACCTCGGTAGAAATGAATATTTGAAGAGACGGGAAGCAATGGTTGGCCCATCGTCATACGAAAAACCGTAACCTTCACGCTCCGGTTAATGATGATGAGAGGGCGTCAATGAGAAAGGCGCGACCCCCGTAACGGAGGCCGCGCCCTTTTATCTGGCGGCGATAATTGGTCCTGTTAAGTGTTATCCTACGCGGGCGCGTGTTTCTCCAGCGCATCGCCTTGCACTGAAATATCCATCATGCCTTCGTGTCCGCCTTCGGTCGGAATATCGTAACGCTTAATCTTGGTGTTGAGCGTCGTCACCTTGACGCCGAGCAGGCGTGCGGCGCGCGTCTGGTTGCCGTTCGTTTGCCGGAGCGCGTGCAGGATGAGTTCCCGCTCAAAGTGACGCACTTCATCATAGAGCTTCATCGTGCGCTGGCCCTTAGAACGCTGCGCCTCTCCGAGCGCTTCGACTTCGTTCAAGAGAGTCAGGACGACTTGCTTCAAGTACTCTAAGCGGCGCTGTACATTCTCGGTTGGCTGAGTGTTTGTCTCTGGGCTATACATAACATACATCTCCTCTTGTTTCCCGCACGAAAACATTGGGTTGGTCCGGGAGCAGGACCACTTACTGGCAACGCCGGGCGACGCTGCCAGGCTATCATGTGACTATACGAAGATTCGTCACGAAATAGAAAAACTTTGTGACGGAAAGGTTAAGCGTTGGGGCAAAGCGGGCTGAGAATGGGCCGAATTGTAGTATGTACTAGAGAGCTTTGCCCAACGCCTCCTGTAATTTCTCCCTGTAATTGCGGCTCAATGTCAGTTCCGTGCCGTTCCGCATGATGACTCTGTAATCGCCGTGGAACAACGGTTGAAGTTCCCGGATTCTATCTATCTTGACGATGGCGGAGCGGTGTATGCGCAGGAATTTTTTCGGGTCGAGTTGGGCATCCAGGCTGCTGATAGTGTCTCTCAAGAGATAGGATTTCTCGCCGCTATGAACGCTCACGTAATTCCCGTCGGCCCCGATCCAGTCAACCTCTTCTGTTTCAAGAAAGAAGATGCGCCCGTTAGTTTTCAAGACCAGCCTTTCAAGATAGTTGGGCTCCGCCTTAAGGTCTTGCAAGAGAGAAAGGATGCGCTGGTCCAGCAATTCATTGCGTTCGCGTTGAATGCGCGTCTTCGCCTTTTGCCAGGCGACTCTGAATCGCTTGCGGTCGAAAGGCTTGAGCAAAAAGTCCAGCGCATTGACCTCGAAGGCGCGCACGGCATGCTGATCATAAGCCGTGACGAAGATGACGAAGGGCATCTTCTCCGACGCGATGGCTTCCAGCACGTCGAAGCCGCCCAGTTCCGGCATCTGCACATCAAGGAAGATGAGATCAGGCGCGTGCGTCCGAATAGCCTCTATCGCTTCAAGGCCATTGAGACATTCTCCGATGACCTCCACCTCTTCATCTTCGCGGAGCATCTCCAGGAGAAAGTTGCGCGCCAGCCGCTCATCATCAATGACCAACGCGCGAATACGTGTGGCGTCTGTCATATCCCTTTACCTGTTTACGTAGTTCAGACCGGACCTCTGGTTTTTCAGTCCCTGCTCATATATAAACACCGCGCGAAACTACCTTGTGGCAAATTTTTGTGTGTGTTCAAGAGGAGACTGCGAAAATAATGTCAGCAGGTTTACGTTGATGGGCCAATCAATGTTCGATGGTTTCTCATTAAACTCTGCGATGATAATTCGACGGACGAATAGCAAGAGTCCTTACCATTAATTAACGCGCCGCGCCGATAAAGTTCCCGCAAAAAAAATTGGTGGACCAGGACAGGCCCACCTAAAACCATCTCTTCGGTAAGTGTTACGAAAAATCGGATGACGCGTTATCTCTCATCATCACGATTCATGTTGCCTGATAAATCGTCTCTCGCTGTCTCTTGATTAGCGGCGGAAGGATGCTCGCTCTCTGTCTTGATGGAGGCTTCTAGACGCGGCGGTGTGTCTGCGCGCTGAAGGCTCAGCGACTCAATCTGCTTGCTGCACTTGTTCATGACAATCAAAGTGTTGGCCGCGCTCTGGACCTGGTCGCCTCCATCATCTTGCAGGAGCCAGTGCCCGTCTGACCCCGGCATCAAATGCCCAAGCTCATGCAACAGCATGGAGACGCGAGCCTCTCTGGTGTTGGCCGGGAAGTGGCCGATCTTATGAAAGTACCCTTGAGACTGGTAATTGATGCTCTGATAAAATGGTCCAGTCTGATTGACCAGCGCATTCTCAAAGAGCCTGTAACTGAGGCCGGTCTCGAAATCCGTGACGTTGATGACTGGTCCAAACATGTTGATGCCCGCAGGATTATCCGCCAGCGACGCCTTCTTCAATCGCGGGTGCAGAGAATTGAGGACGCCTGTGGCGACGCGCGGCCCGCCGAAAAATTGGCTGCAAGAATTATTCTCTTGCAGGATGGCGTAAACATCCAGGTAAGTTTTATCAATGAGCGTCAGCCGTTTGGAAGAGCGCGTGAACAAGGGCCGCTGCGCAATATTCAAATCAACTTTTTCGTGGACCGCGTAATGCTCACTCGTTCGCGTAGCCTCCGGCGTCTCCTTCGTTTCATAATCAAATGTATCTGCCTGAGATGGCGCGGGAGCATCGCTTGTCTTCAAAATAAACTTCGCTATCTTGAAAGGCTCGCTCGGCGGCCTGTTTATATTCTTGGCGGGAGCGGATGCGTAAGTTAAGAAGGGCAAGGCCAGCGTGAGGACGAAGCTTTTGAGAAATCTACTGATGCTCATTATTACACCTCCAAGTGTTCGGACGGGGGGCGTCAATTTTGCGGAAATACTTCCGTTATATTGGCGTCGAAGGCTTGCGCTGACTGATACCTTGCGACTGGTATCTGAGTGCAACGAATCATACGTATGAGAGTTGATGGAAAGCGGTGTTATGTGACGGACGGTCGAGGGAATGTGCTGAACAGGGCTGAACGCGTGATGTGAAGGTTGTGATGTTTGACGACAGGCTCAACCCTGATGACGAACATCCATAAATGCGGTCGAACTACGAAAAATCCAGATAGAAAAAGGGCGGCCCGTGAGCCGCCCTTCAATGCTATTGCATCAATGGTTGTTAGGATGTCTTAGAAGACGTAGCGGAGTTGGACTCGCCCCGTCCGCAGATATTGAGAGGTAGCGTTCTGTCCGCCTTCGTTAAGACGAGGGCGATTGAAGAAGGGATTGAGCACGTTCGCATCGTTCCCATTCTGAAACGAGAATTGCGGTTGGTTGAGAACGTTGAAGAACTCAACGCGAATCTCGAAGCGGTCCCTCTCCGAATGCGTGAGAGGCACGTTGAGCGAACGTTGCAGGCTGAGGTCAAGGCTGCTGACCTTTGGCGCGCGCAAGGTGTTGCGCCCGACGATGCCCGTGCGAATGTTGCGGTCCACCACATAGCGCGCATCGTTCAGCGCAATCGGGTCGCCGTTGGCATCCACGTAACCCGTCGGAGAGGTGAGGCCGAAGAAGGCCGCAGCGATTGCCACGGAGGTCGCAGGAGCATTCGGATTCGAGATGGACGGACGGTCGTTCTGTGAACTTCCGTCACGATTCAAATCAATGCCGCCCGCGAACGGCGTGTCCACGTTACCGGATTGAATGCGATAGATGCCGGAGAGTTGGAAGCCGCCGAACACAGCTTTGCCGAAACCGCTCTTGAACGGACTCGGAAGATCGTAAAGGGCGGTCGCAACGAATCTGTGCGGCACATCATAAGAGGCGACGCTTCTATCCGCGCGCAAGCCTCCGCGCAGGTTGAGCGGGTCGCTCTGCCTGAAGGTGTTGCCGCCCGTCGTGACGAAGACCTCGCTGTTGCCGACATCAATGGTCTTCGAGAAAGTGTAAGCCGTGCGGAAGAATAACCCGTTGCTGAAGCCTCGCTCCAGGCGCGCTTGCAGCGAGTGATAGTTTGAATCGCCGCTGTTCGTGCGCAGGATGACAGAGCCGAAGTTAGGGTGAACACGCGGCGCATTATTCCTGCCCGTCAGTTCGCCTATGCGCGGGTTGAAGTCAACGTTGAGAAATTGATGAAGGCCGCGCGACCCGACGTAGGCCACGTCGCCTATCAAGTGCCAGGGCAACTCGCGCTGTATGCCTAAGTTCCAGACGTAAGACTCCGGGTTCCGCAAGTTGGGCACGATGCTGTTGACGCCGCCCTGCGGGTCCGGCGCGCCCGTGAACTGCGAAGGCAGAGAGCCCGTGATGGTCGCGTTGGCAAACCCGCGACCGCCAACATCGCTCCCGAAGACCGCCACGGCGTTGGCATTGGGCGGACCCGACGCCGTGTTCTCAAGAATGTTGGTGAAGAAGAAATCGTAATTGACCGCGAAGCCGCCGCGAATGACGGTCCTGTTCTCACCGAAGAGCTTCTTGAAAAAGTCCGGCTGGTAGGCAAAGCTCACGCGCGGCGCGAAGTTGTTGTTATCGCTCTTCTGTTCGACGCGCTGCGTGAAGGGCTGGTTAAAGTCGAAGGCCGGAAACGGAATGACGTTGTAAGGCGTCCCGTAATTCTCATAGCGCAGGCCCAGGTTAAAAGTCAGGTTGGGCTTGGCGCGCCAAGTGTCGTTGACAAAGTAGAACTGGTAGAACGGCTTCGGGTAGATTATAGGGCTTCCGAACACCTTGTTCCCGAACCCGCCTTCGACGCCCGAAAACTGGTCCACAAAATTAGCGAAGTCCGAAAACTCGCCAGTATCATCCGCAGAGAAAGTCAAGGCTCCACGGTCTCCGAAGGGAACGAACTCTTTCGCATACTGCTTCAGAAAATCCACGCCCGCACGAATCGTATGGTTGCCGATGGTGTGGCTGATGGTGTCCTGAAACTGGTAGTTGTTGAAGATGCGTCCCTGCGGGAAAACGCCGTTCAGGTTGAAAGAGTCAATGCCCGAAGAGGCGAAGCCGACCTGCGGACCTGCGCTCAGGAGCGACTGGTTTCTTGGTCCAAAAACGACGTTCGTGCGGAAGTAGCCGAAACGAAACTCGTTCGTCGTGCGTGCCGAAATGGTCCGCGTGTAGTTGGCATAGAAGTTCTGCGTCAGGCTCGGCACATCAATCTCGTATCCCTTGAAGATGGAGGGAAATTGATTGGCGAAAAGTTGATGGTCGAACAGGTAACGAAACCCGTATGTGTCTTTTGAGTTCGGCGTGAAGTCAACGCGGAACAGTCCCTGGTAGTCGTTGACGGGCTGCGGGCTGGAAGTCGAAGCCGTGCCGAATTCCACGTCAGGACGACCGCCGCCCAGAGGGACCGTGAACGTTTGAGAATTTCCGCGCACGTCTCCCACGGTCGCCAGGTAAGCATCCAGGTTCGCGCTCCTGCCCGCAGGGAAAAGCGAGCGCAAGGTTTGAAAGCCCGCCGCCGTCGGCACGACGCCCTGCGCCGATGTCGTCGAGCGCGTCAGGTCCGGCTGAAACGTGCCGAAGAAGAAAAGCTTGTTCTT
>JAXDFO010000188.1:0-4479 GCA_034665545.1 Blastocatellia bacterium | reverse complement strand
ACGCGAACGCGCTCTACATCGGCGGCAATATGTTCGGCGCGGTGTCTGGCAGTTTCACGGGCACTAACGCCTACGTCATCAGGAAGAGTTCGGTCCTGAGCGGCGGGCCGGTTGTCACGACTGCCTTTCGCACATTATCCGATGGGACCGTGCAAGGGCCGTATGCGCCGCGCGGCGTGGACAACTACAACCCTGCGGCAACGGAAGGCTACTTCATCGGCGTCAGCATCATCAACTTCGGAGAGTTAGTGACGCTACGAGTAAGCACGCCGGGCACTACGCCCACTCTCTCGGCAAATTTGGTCACTGCCGTCTCGGCAACCGGTAATCCAAGAACCGTGACGCACCTCGGAAACACCGGCGGAACGAATGGCAACCTGGACCCGCTCGATGACCGTCTCTTTGCCGCGCACATACGCAACGGCAGGCTCTGGACGGCCCACAACATCGCAGTGGATACGGCGGGCGTGGCTTCTACAGGCGCACAACGTCGCAATGCCGCGCGCTGGTACGAGTTGGTCGTTCCGGTCGGGTCTGGAACTCCGACTGTCAACCAGTCGGGCACTGTCTTCGACACCGCCGCGACGGTCGCCGCCGCGCGCCAGTACTGGATTCCGTCCGCGATGGTTTCTGGACAGGGGCACGCCGCCTTCGGCTACAGCACCGCCGGAACTCCCTTCCGCATAGACGCCGCGACGAACGGTCGCCTCTCCGGCGACACTCTAGGCACGAGCGGGGCGGTCAACATTTACACCGCGAGCAGCACCGCCTATAACCCGGCGTCAGACCCTGGGCCGCCGCGCCGTTGGGGAGATTACTCCTTCACGAGCCTGGACCCCCAGGACGACATGACGATGTGGACCATACAGGAGTTCTGCAACGCGACGAACACCTACGGCGTGCGCGCGGTCAAACTCATCGCTCCGCCTCCGGCCACTCCGGCGCAGGTCAACACGGCGGGAACTGCCACGCCGACGACAGTGCCCGCGACAAGGTCTTCCTACTTTGTGGACATCTCCGGAACGCAGGTGAGCGGCTCCGGCTTTTATGATCCGGGCGCGAACATCGCGGGCGCAACCCCGTTCACACACATCTCTGCGACCGTCACGGCTGATGTCGGCATCGTCGGCACGCCCCCGACCGTCACTAGCGTGACTTACATAAACCCGACGACGGTGAGGCTCAATCTCAACACGACAGCGAGCACGACGAACTTGCCCGCGCAAAAGTACACGGTCAACATCACCAACCCTGACGGGCAAACTTCGACAGGTTCGCAGATTCTGCAAGTCGTCCTTCCGCCCACCGCCGCAGACGCCAGCATCAGTGGACAGGTGACGACCGCCGACGGCTCGCCTTTGGCTGGCACAATCGTCACCATGAGCGGAACGCAAGCGGGCCGCACCATCACTGACAGCAACGGCAACTATCACTTTGACAACGTCGAGACGAATGGCCTCTACACGGTCACGCCTTCAAGGGCCAATTACACCTTTGGGCCCATCGAGAGGTCTTTCTCGCTGAACGCGGACAAGACGGATGCTGTCTTTACAGCCACCGCCAACGCGCAGCAGACGGCCAACCCGCTCGATACGGACATGTACTTCGTCCGCCAGCAGTATCTTGATTTCCTCGGGCGCGAGCCTGATGCGCAAGGTTTGGCTTACTGGACCAATGAGTTGGATAAGTGCGGCACTGACGCTCTCTGTCTCAACAACAGGAGAGTCGGGATAGCAGCCGCCTTCTTCATCGAGAACGAAGCACAGCAGACAGGCTCATACGTCTATCGCTTGTACAAGGGAGCGTTGGGTCGTCAACTCAACTACAACGAATACAGCGCGGATCGCAGCCAGGTCATCGGCGGCGCGGGCCTGGACCAGAGCAAAGCAATACTGGCAGAGCAGTTCGTGCAGAGGTCAGAGTTTGAGCAGAAGTACCAGGGCAAGAACACCGCCGAAAGTTTCGTTGACGCTCTCATCTCGAACGCGCAGCAAGCGAGCGGCGTGAACATGAGCGCGCAACGCGGCGCACTGATTGCCAGGTATAACGCGGGCGCGAACCTCAGCGAGAGTCGCGCGCTGGCCCTCAGAGAAATCATAGAGCAGCCGGACTTCAAGCAGGCTGTCTATAACTCTTCATTCGTCTTGATGGAGTACTTCGGATACTTGAAGAGGAACCCGGAACCGGATGGCTTCACTTTCTGGCTCAACGTCTTGAACAACAAGGAGCCGGGCAATTACAGAGGCATGGTCTGCTCCTTCATCACCAGCGCGGAATATCAATCTAGATTCAGTGGCTTCATCTCGCACTCGAACAGAGAGTGCGGGCAATAGTAGTAGTAGTCTTAAGCAGCGAAACTGCAAAAGCTGAATCGTAGCGAAGCGGGCGAGTCATTCAAGTGATGATTCGCCCGCTTCGCTTTTTGGCGTCTCGCGGGGCGTTATTGGTTGGTCCAATAATTCATGATTTCGAGAAAGAAACAGTTGTTGACAGATTGGCCCAAAGGCGTTAATCTTTGCCTGCCTTACGACAGAGCTACTTTTTCCGAGCACCTCGCATGCTCTCGTGAAGATGGTTGACGAGTCTCTGAGACTCGCTGGCCTGACATCAAACATCCCGACCTAAGGAGTATGCGTGCGAGATTCTCTGACCTTCAAGCAAAAAACTTTTCCCTGCACGTCCCTACGTCTTGTAAAAGCTCCTTAACGTCCGCACACGAACCGATCACCGGGTGGACATCTTTTGACACTTGCAACTCTCACCGGAAGGTGCTGCTGTCCCGTCGTCTTAAATAATTGGACCACGACGTGGATTTTATTCGGAGTCCACGACTACCGACGAGTTGCTCACATTATCAATCCCGTCATGGACGACACTGTCTGGAGACGGGCCTCAGGCGAAAGGGAGAACTTCCAATGCCCATTACACCCACATATCCAGGCGTCTACATAGAGGAAATTCCGAGCGGTGTGAGAACCATCACAGGAGTCGCCACCTCTATCACTGCCTTCATCGGCAGCGCTATGCGTGGACCAGTAAATGATCCCGTGACGATTAATTCTTATGGCGACTTTGAAAAGATTTTCGGCGGGCTGTGGGTCTATAGCACCCTCGGCTACGCGGTACGCGATTTCTTCCTCAACAGCGGCGGGCAGGCCATCGTCGTCCGCCTTTATCACGAGACGGCAGGCGGCGCGCCGCCCAAAGCTCCCTTGACGATAGATGACCTCACGCTCGAAGCGGCCAACGAGGGAGCGTGGGGAAAATACTTGCGCGGCGCTATAGATACGGATGTCGCGCCGGATGTCAGAACTCGTCTCAACCTGGGAGCCAACGACCTGTTGTTCAATCTCACGGTGACGGACGCCAGCCCCGGCGGCTCGACCGAGGTCCATCGCAATCTGACCTTCGTCAACAGTTCGCGGCGGATAGACAAGGTGCTGGCCGCAGAGTCCAGTCTGGTCCGTTATACTTATCCGGCCAATCCCGCCAACTTGCCGACACTGCCAAGCGTTGCTCCTTATGAACAGGCGCGGCAAGACCTGGACGCCGCGTTGAGCGCGAATCCGCAAGTGCCCGCCGACATCACTGCGGCGGAGGCCGCGCTTCGCACTGCTTCGGAAGATTTGGTTGACAGCGTCACGCAGGCAGAGATGAGACTGGCCGACGCGCAGAAGCAGTTGTCCGATGCGCAGAAGGCCAGCCCGCAAGTGCCCGCAGACATCACCGCCGCACAGACCGCCGTCAACACCGCGACGACGAATTTAACGACTGCGCAGACTGCGCGTGATGCTGCTGTAGAGGCCGGGACAGAGCCTCTCACCATCGCGGACTTCAGCCCGGCCAACGGCCAGACCAACAAAGAGGGGCTCTACGCGCTCGAAGATGCGGACCTCTTCAACCTGCTCTGTATCCCGCCTTACATGAACGACAACCTGGACGTTGATACGAACCTTATCTCCGAAGCCGCAGCCTATTGCGAAAAGCGTCGCGCGATGCTGCTGGTGGACCCGCCGAGCGCCTGGACCGATAAGAGCAAAGCTAAAACGGGCATCGCCGCCGGTGTCGGGACCACTAGCAAAAACGCGGCCCTCTTCTTCCCTAGACTGTACCAGCAGAACCCTCTGCAAAATAATCAGTTTGAAGAGTTCGCGCCGTGCGGCGCGGTGGCCGGTGTCTTCGCGCGCACGGACACGCAGCGCGGAGTCTGGAAAGCGCCCGCCGGTCTCGATGCTGTCTTGAACAACGTCCCGGCCTTGAGCGTGAATTTGACGGATGCCGAAAACGGGGAATTGAATCCGCTCGGCGTCAACTGCCTGCGCACGCTCGTTCCCGCCGGGCGCGTCGTCTGGGGCGCGCGCACTATGCAAGGCGATGACCGTTTCGGGTCCGAGTGGAAATACATCCCCGTCAGGCGCACGGCCCTCTTCATAGAGGAGAGTCTTTATCGCGGGACTCAATGGGTCGTCTTCGAGCCGA
>JAXDFO010000187.1:0-5625 GCA_034665545.1 Blastocatellia bacterium | reverse complement strand
GCCCAGAGAAGTCTTCCCGACTCCCGGTGGGCCCACAAAGCAGAGTATAGGACTCTTCGCATCCGGCCTCAGCTTGATGACGGCCAGGAACTCCAGGATGCGCTCCTTGATGTCTTCGAGGCCGTAGTGGTCCTCGTCCAACACCTTGCGCGCTTCCTTGAGGTCCAGTTTGTCCTCCGTGGATTTGAGCCAGGGAAGCTCAAGCACGTATTCGAGATAGGTGCGTATGACGTGATAATCCGGCGCGGCGTTGGGCAGGCGTTCCATGCGCTTGAGTTCGCGCTCGGACTCCTTGCGCACGTCGTCCGGCAACTCCGTTTTCTCCAGCCGCTCGCGCAGCAACTCCGCTTCGGCCCGCTCGCCGCCCTCGTCCTCGCCAAGCTCTTTCTGAATGGCGCGCATCTGCTGGCGCAGGATGTAATCGCGCTGCGCCTTGTTCATCTCCTCCTGCGCTTCGTTCGCCACCTTCGAGCGAATCTGAAGAATGTCTATCTCGCGCGCCAGGTAACTGTGCGCGAGGTGAAGTAATTGGTCCACAGACTCTGCTTCGAGCATGCGCTGTTCCTGCTCGACTCCGAGGTTGAGCACGGAGGCCAGGAAGTAGGCGAGGCGGATAGGGTCGCTGGCTCCCATGACGGCGGCGCGCACCTCCGGCGGAACCTGCGGCAGCATCGCCAACGCCTGCTGTATGAGCGCCTGCACGTTGCGCTTGAGGGCCTCGACTTCGTCTGCGTTCTCCACCCTCAGAGGCGGCAGGATTTGCACGCGCGCTCTCAAGTAAGGCTGCTCCTGCGTCCAGGACAGGACGCGCATGCGCTCCGTGCCCTGCACGATGAGTTGGAGCGCATCGTCCGAGCGCATCATGCGCTTAATCATGACGAGCGTGCCCACTTCGTAAAGGTCCGAGGGCAGCGCGTCCGCGCCCGTCACTTCCTCCTTGCGCGCGCTGATGCAGGCCAGCAGTTTCTCTTCCGTGGCGAGCGCGCTCTCGACCGCCGCGATGGAACGCGTGCGCCCGACCGCGAGCGGCACCACCGTCTCCGGAAAGAGCGTCGTATTTTGTAAGGGCAGGACGGCAATTTCAAACGGCACAGGCTGCGGCGCTTCGGCTGCCTGCGGTGCGGTCGTCAAAATTTCCGGCCCTGTGCGCTTCTGGTTTGTTTCGGAAGTCTCAGCCATGATCCTCTTTTTGATTATGAGTCCGGCAAGTTAAAGAAAGATTGAAGACCCAACGCGTGAGCCTCTCAATCGCAATCAATTTCGTCGCGTTTCTGTTGCAGGTGAAGTATGAGCAGCCCGTCGCGGTACTCGCGCGCGAGATGCGCGCGCTCAATCGAGCAGGGCAGGCGCAGCGTTCTTTCAAAACGGCTGTAAGTGATTTCGAGTTGATGATAAGAGATGCCCTCGCCGTAGAAGGTATCGCGCCTTACGCCAGCAACGCGCACGGTCGGGCCATCAATCGTGACCTCTATGTCATCCGCGCTGACGCCCGCCAAATCAAACTTGACGATCCATCCATCCCGCGTCCTGTACACGTCAGCCGCCGGACTCCACAACCTATCGCAGAGCCGCGCCTTGCGCCCCAACATCAACCGAAAATAACGTTCAACTGATTCAGCCATAAGAACAGTCATCATTGAGCGATGGACGGTGTTCAGTAGTCAGAAAAGAATAGCTTGCTTTTCTTTAAGACCGAACACCGTCCCCCGCTCGCTTTTTAACCGAAGATTTTGGACCAGAAAGAGGAGCCGCTGGAAATCTCTTCGAGCGCGCCAGCGAGTTCCCTATCCTCTTCCGTTTCGAGCGCGACATCTGCCATCGAGATGATGCCGTGCAATTGCCTGTCGCCGTCCACGACCGGGATACGCCGGACCTGCTTGTCTCCCATCTGGCGTATCACGTCCACGACGCGGTCGTTGGGCTGCGCCGTGTGAACGTCCGAGGTCATTATCTCTTCGGCGCGTGTGGTGCGCGCGTCCTTGCCTTCCGCGAGGGCGCGCACGACTATGTCGCGGTCAGTGATGAGGCCGACGAGTTTGCCGTTGCTGTAGTTTCGATTACTGGTCCTGGGTTTGGCGGCATCTGCGTCCGAGGTAATCGTCGCAGACGTTCCATCCACAGGCTCTACGACCGGAATCACGCCCGTGTCCTCGTCCTTCATCAAGCGCGCGACCTCTTCGAGCGAAGTGTCGCGGTGGGCCACAGTCACGTCGCGCGTCATGATGTCGCGGCAACGCACATGCGAACGCGCGGCCCCGCGCCTCTCAACTCTACTGCTGCTACTACTACTGCGACCACGCACGTAATCGCGCGCCTCGTTCCACAGCGAAGAAGAAGAGGAAGCGCGTCCTTCATCTTCGCGCTCATAACCGCGACTTCTCTCGTAGCCTCCGCCACCGACGCCGTAATAATTCTCATCGCGCGGATAATCGGCGCGCTCGCCGTAACGCCCGCGCCCGCCGCTCTCGCGTTCATAGCCGCGCCCGTAATCGCCGCCGCCGCCGCGCCCGTAGTCGCGCTCATAGTCGCGTCCGTAATCCCGCCCGCGCACGGCGTAAGGATCATTGCCGCCGTAATCTCTCTCGCTTAAGCTGCCTGTGTTCCTGCCGTGCTCGGATGATTCGTAGCGATCATCGCCGCCGTTCCCGCCACGACGGCGTGAAC
This sequence comes from Blastocatellia bacterium, assembly GCA_034665545.1. Taxonomy (GTDB): domain Bacteria; phylum Acidobacteriota; class Blastocatellia; order Pyrinomonadales; family Pyrinomonadaceae; genus DASYML01. The sequence continues at coordinate 2,961 of JAXDFO010000187.1, read as the reverse complement.
TCCTGCCGTACAAGGCTGTATTGTCTTCATCATCGCCCGTGATGTTATTGCGATATCTGGACATAAATTCTCCTCCCCAACTTTTTTACGCTGCGCTCAAGGCCGCCACTCGTCTGCATTTCAGACGAAGACGCGCCCCCTGCATGGTTCTCAATGCAAGCGAGCGACCATCCGATTCTCACCTATCGCCTCAAAAGGGGAACAACTCACACAAGTATACTCCCCACGAAAGTAAAGGCAAAAGGTAAAAGGTAAAAGGCAAGAGGAAGGCGGAAACCGCTTTTATTAAAAGCTGGCTTCCTCTCCCTCACTTTTGCCTTTGACCTTTTTACTTTTACCTTCCCTCTTTACTGTCCCGTGTCAACCTCGGCGATTAATTGGACCTGCGAGCGTATGTCTAGCGTGCCGACTTCTATGGGAGTCGGCGCTTGGGCCACCGCGCTGCGCATCGCCTGGATTTTGTCGGTGGCTTCATAGATAGGCCGCACCACCGCGTTGGCCTCCTGCACTTCCGCGATACGCACGATGCGCCCGCCGAGCGCGCCCGCGATGGCCTGCGCTTTCTCCAGAGCCTCGCGCGTGGCTTCTGTTAACGCCTGGCTCTTCGCCGGTCTGTCCTTGCGCAAAGTGAACGCGACGTTGTCAACATTGTTCGCGCCCGCCTGCGACGCGGCATCAATCACCGCGCCGACCTTCGTCAAATCCGCGAGCGTGACGGTCACGTTGTTGCGCGCCTCGTAGCCCGTAATCGTCGGCGGCTGGTTCTCCTTATAAACCCTCTGCGGTTCGAGCACGTAGCCGCTCGTTTTGACTTCCGCACCCGCGCCCGTCGCGGCCTTAATCGCGCGCAAGACCGCGTCGCTCTTGTTCGCGTTCTCGCTCTGCGCATCGAGCGCGCGCCTGTTCTGCGTCAAGACGGAGATGCTGAGGATCGCCGTGTCCGGCTGCGCCTGGACAATCGAATCTCCTGTCACGAGCACGCGTGTCAGATGCCTGGCTGGTCCGCCCGCCAACGACGCTGCGGCGTCGCCGCCTGACACGCCCTCCGCGAAAGGGCGCAACACGCGCGCCTCGAACGGCGTCCCCTCCATGTCGGTGGTGACGACATCGTTGCGCACTTCGCCGAGAGCCTCGACCGTCGCGCCCTCACGAAACCAAGACTCGCCCTGAAAGCGACGCGCGTTCAGCAACAAATACTTCTGCGCCTCCGTCGCAATCAACCAACCGCCGCCCTCTACCGTGTGGGCCAACTTTCCCCGCACCGTAATCTCTTTGGCAAAACCCTGCGCCGTAAAAAGAAGGACGAGCGCCACGACGCACGTCATAGTTAATAGCGTTCTTTTCATCTTCATCTTCTCCCTTTCCAACCATTGTAACCTATACCGCGCGACGGATGCCGGGAGAGCCAGGCGCACCCGCCGTCGAATCAAAGAACGAATAACTGGTCCAAATCTTGCTTTTCTGCGTCTGGTTTCTTTGTTACGATTTCCGAGATGAAGTCTTTCAATCCAGGGCAGGGTAATTTCAGAAAGCCGGAGCGCGAAGGGCGCGCGGTCACGGTCGGGCGCGTTGAAGACGTGCCGCCCGGACGCGGCGCGACCGTCGAACTCGCGGACGGCAAGGAACTGGCCCTCTATAATGTGAACGGCGAATTCCACGCCATCGAAAACTTCTGCCCGCACAAGGGCGCGCCCCTCGCAGACGGAAGACTTTCCGGCCACATCATAGAGTGCGACTGGCACGGCTGGCGTTTCGACGTTCGCACGGGCCACTGCCTCACCAACAGCGTCGGCGTCGAAGCCTACAACGTCATTATCGAAGACGGCTGGATTAAAATTGTGATTTGAGAAATTTCAGGACCGGCGCGTTGGGGATTTAAATTATCTTTAAATCAGGAATCGTCTCATCCATCATTGCCGATGGCTTCGACGGGGCAGCAGGTCAGCGCCTCTTCACATTCGGCCAATTCCTGGTCCGTTTCCGGCTGCTTGAAGACGAAGGAATATTGATGCTCGTCGGCGCGTTTGAAATTATCCGGCGCGGTATCGCGGCACACGTCGCAGTCTATGCAATTGGAATCAACATAAAACGTGCCGGGGACATTCTCCGGCACGCGGTCGCTCGGGTCGGCCACTCCTGCCTCCTCAGAACAGCGATGAGTGATGAGCGACAAGTTAAAAAAACTTTTTCTTACTCGCCACCTGTCACCCGTCACTCATCACCGTTTTATTTAATTGCCAGCATACGATCAAGCGCGATGCGTGCCCGGACGGCTGTCGCTTCGGGCACTGTGATTTGATTGACGACCTCGCCAGCGAGCAGCGATTCGAGCGCCCACGCCAGATTCTGCGGCGAGATGCGATACATCGTCGCGCACATGCAGAGGTCCGGCGCGAGAAGTTGAATGTGCTTATCCGGGAACTGCTCTATCAGGCGGTTGACCAGGTTGACTTCAGTGCCGATGGCCCACTTAGACCCGGCGGGCGCGCTTGCCAGCGTCTTGATGATGAACTCCGTCGAGCCGTTGAGGTCCGATTTCTGGACCACTTCGTAGACACACTCAGGATGGACCAACACCTGTATGCCCGGAACATCCGCGCAGACCTGGTCCACATGCCAGGGCTTGAAGCGGCCATGCACGGAGCAATGCCCCTTCCACAGAATCAAGCGCGCGCGCCGCAACTCATCTTCCGTATTGCCGCCGAGTTCCTTGAAAGGATCCCACACCACCATCTCATCCAAAGGAATGCCGAACTTGACGCCCGTGTTGCGACCCAAGTGTTGGTCCGGGAAAAAGAAGAGCTTGTCCGCTTCCTTCAATGTCTTCTCGAAGAGAGGCACGGCGTTGGATGAAGTGCAGACCAGCCCCCCGTGTCGCCCGCAGAAGGCTTTGATGGCGGCGGTCGAATTCATGTAGGTAATCGGAAGGACGCGAAACTGGTCCAGGATTCCGATTGACTG
>JAXDFO010000186.1:0-6499 GCA_034665545.1 Blastocatellia bacterium | reverse complement strand
GTCCGCGTTGAGCGAGAGATACTGCGGGCGACGCTTCGCTTGTTCGAGGGCTTCGCGCGCGATGTCTTCCATGGCGTTCATGAGAGACATGCTGGTTATCATGTATTGCAGTTTCTCTTCGGCCTCTGTCTCCGGCGTCTGGATGATGACCGCCGGGAGGTCTGCCGGGGAGAAACGTCGCATCTGCACTCTCACGTTGCCGATGCCTGAACGGAAGAGTTGGCTCTCCACATCCAGTTCGAGCGCGCGAAACTTTTCCTCCTCATCACGTTCAAGCCGCCGGAAGAGCTCAGGGTCGTCGGTCGCGTCGAGCCGTTCCAGATGCACCCTGTCGCCGTGGCGCGCGGCATACTTCTTCAGCAAGTCCTCCTCGAAAGACTGGCCCGCGTTAATGACGGTCCAGCCGCGCGCTTCCGCCAGGCGATAGAACTGCGTCGCCGCGCCGTGATACGCGAAGTAGTAAATGGGAGACTTGTTATCCATCCCTTCGCGCGGCACGTTCGTGCTTAAATACTGCCGCAAAGACATGCGCCCCTTGCTCGTCTCGAAGAGAAGAAGCTCGCACACCTTCTCAAAGAAATCGTCGTGATAAAAAGCCATCCCCTTGAGATGGTAGTGATGCCATAGATTAATCCTGGCGAACTTGTCCGCGTCGAACTCGGCCAGATGGCCCAGTCGCTCGACGATAATCTGGCCCAGTCGTTCCTGTAGAAAGTCGAACGAAGGATGCGTGCGCTGTATGTTATCGCGCGAGGCGGTCGGTTGCAGGTCCGCCGAATCAACGACGCCGCGCACGAACTTGGCCCAGGGCGGCAGCAGCGAATTATCGTTGGCCCTGATGAGCATGCGCCGCACGTAGATGTCCACCACGCCCGTCGTGTTGATGTCCGGCATGTAACGGTCTGAGATGAAGAGCGCGCCGCGCGCCTCAAATGGTCCGGTAATCTCGACCGGCATGACATCCAGCATGATGTCAGGGTATCGCCGGTTGAGAAAATCACGATAGTCCGCCGTCTTCGCTTCATCATTGGCCCAGACGCTTCTGTGCCAGGGCGCGTCTATCGCGTTAATTGGACCAAGACCGTTGACCGAAATCGGAAACTGTATAAACTCGCAATACTTGATGACCGCATCCTTCAGACGCTCCGCCTCAAGCATGAAAGAGTATTCGGGGCTGACCGTGATGACTATCTCGGAGCCGACCTGGGCCTTGCTGTCCGGGTACAACTCGCAGTCAATCGAGCCGGAATTGTGCCAGGCGAAGGCTTCGTCCGTGCCGAGCTTACGTGTTCGCACGACGACCCTCTCGGCCACGACGAAGGCCGAGAGCATGCCGATGCCGAACTGACCTATGAGTTCAAAGGCCAGCTTCTCTCCACTTTCATTCAACCCCTTCTTGGCCGCGCCGGTCCCCGAAGAACCGATCACGGAGAGAAAGTCTTTAATGTCCTGGCGGTCCATCCCGATGCCGTTGTCACTGAAGACGAGCGTGCGTGACGGGGCGTCGGTCTGAATGTCAATCCGCCCGGCGAGGTCAGGTTCAAGAGTGCGACGACGCACGATGCTATCGTTCGCGTTCTGGACCAATTCGCGGACGAAGACATCCGGCTCGGAGTAGAGATGCTCCGCGAGCAGTTTGATGAGGCCATCAAAGTTGGTCTCCATCTTGAATTTTTCCGGCTGCATGTTCATCTCTTAATCCTCGTCCGCAGCGAGAGGCAGCAGGTCCGGCCCGACCCACTTCTCCCGCGCCTCCCATGACATCAATCGCTCGCGGCTGTAATAGACGAGCGGCAACTCCTTCGGATAACGCGCGACGAGTTCATTGGCGAGAGAGGCCAGCGAACAACGACCGCCCGCCGTCGCGCCCTTCAAATACTCGCGCACCATACGCATCCAGAAAAGCGTCATCGTCTCATGGTATCCGCTCTCTCTGGTCTGGATGATGCCGTGCGCTTCGTTATAACGCATGATGCTGTCGCGCACCAGCTTGACGGCCTCCGGCCAGGGATAGCGCAGTTGATGCCAGAGCGCGACCGTGAGATGAGCGCGGTGCGTCCATCGCTGGCGCGGCAACGTACAGAATTTAAAGTCTCGAATCAACGCCAGCACTTCGGCGGCGTTGCTGTAAACGTTCGTTTCAATGTGAACGGCCACCATTTGACGAGCGCCTCCTTTGCTATCTCTAAGAGACTCCGCAGAGCCTTCATGAACTCGCTGCCATCAATCAAAGTACCTTCTGTGAATCGAACTACAAAAGAAACAGAAGAGAAGCTGTGGTGGTGGGACTCGAACCCACAACTTCCGCCTTAACAGGGCGGCACTCTACCGTTTGAGTTACACCACAAAAAACGTTTTCGATAGTCGGAGTTGGAATAGAACCAACCTCTCAGCTTTTTCAAAGCTGCGCTAATCCGTCTCAGCTATCCGACCGCGCTTGTTGATGAAGTGTGAGCACTGAAGGACGGGCGCGCGCATCGCCCTTCAGTGCAGTGTTCATGCCGTCAACGCTCTCTCGCCTGCCGCGCCCTCATCGGGCACATCCAGGAAGAGATATTTTCTCCACTCCGTGCGCGCCTCTGCGTAGTGGCAAAGGACTACTCTTTCGAGCCTGACGCGCAACGCCGACTGAGTTGTCAGGAGCGGCATGCGCGCCTCTTCCGGCGTCCGGCTGCCCTTGCGATTGTTGCAGGCGAGGCAGGCCGCGACGATGTTGACGGGCGTGTTGTCTCCGCCGCGCGAGCGCGGGAAGATGTGGTCCAAAGTGAGTTCAGCCGCGCTCTTCTTGTCGCCGCAATACTGGCAGCGAAATTTGTCGCGCATGTAAATGCGCAGCCGTTTCATGCCCGAAGCCTCACGGCGTCTGCGCACGTTGATGTAAGTCCGGCGGCGTATGACCGACGGCACTCGATACTGCTCGCGCGTCGTATGAATCACGCGCTCGCCGTCCCATTCCTCCACCGTCACAGTGTTCTTGAAGACCATCGTGACCGCACGCGGCACGCTGACAGTGCCGAGCGGTTCGTAGGTTTGATTGAGCAGTAAGACTCTCCCGTTTAATGGCATAAGACCCGGCACTCCTTTCATAAAAGTTTTGGACGAAGAGCGGGCGTGAGGCGACTCGCGGGCGCGAGCGACCCCGCTCTAAGGTTAAAGCGAATGTGAGAGAGAAGGGCGGTACAGGACTTGAACCCGTATCTGAGTCGTTCGTAGCGACCCGCTTTCATTCCGTTAAGCTAACCGCCCGTGTGAAAAAAATGGAGCATCGTATCGGATTTGAACCGATGTCTCGGCGCTGGCAACGCCGCGTCTTGTGTCCTGGCTGGACCAACGATGCGAAAGAGATGGTCGGAGTGGTGGGATTTGAACTCACGTGAACTTGTTCCCAGGACAAGTGCCTGAGCCTCTAGGCTACACTCCGTTGAATTGATGCGCCGCGCGGGAGTCGAACCCTCTGCCCCTTGATTAAGAGTCAAGTGCTCATCCGGATGAGCTTGCGGCGCGCGTGGAAAATAAGCGGGACCGAACGGACTCGAACCGTCGTCTGACTTGGTTGACGACCAAGTGCCTCACCTCTCGGCCACGGCCCCTTAGTTGAAAGTTGAAGGGTGACTAGAGAGACTTGAACTCTCGCTCTCCTGTTCCACGGACAGGCGCTTTGGGCCAACTAAGCTATAGTCACCGCAAGATTGAAAACAGTGATGCCGGTGGAGGGATTTGAACTCTCAACCTCTTGTTTCTAAAACAAGCGCCTCTTCCAGTTGGGCTACACCGGCTGAATGCAAAATCGAAAAGGTTATGCTACAAAAGAGATGAGGGCAGAGAATGATGAACCGTAGACACACTTCGGCGCACACTTCTCCCAGGGATGGCGCGGCCTTCGGGACTCTCGCAAAGCGCCGGGCCGCACCATCCATAGAAGGCTCCTGCCCTCATCCATTCACAAAAAGATACTTCAATTGTCAAACAACAAAAGAAAAGAGCGCGCCATCCAGCTTCATCAGGGAAGCCCGGCCCGCTCCAACAATTCTCTCAGATTTTCTTAGGAGATTTGGGAGCGGGAGCCGCTCCCGCTTATCTAAACTTGAATACGACGGCTATCCGTGGGTATCAGGCTACCGATAGATTTCGCCTGTTCTTGCACGCCGACGAGGTTAAAGAACGTATGATTGAGCCCCTTGACGGACAAGAGACTACCCCGCATCGCGGCACACGGCTGCCACATCGCGGTGGCGGCGTCGTGCCTGCGGGCGTATGTTCTATTGGTCCGGGTCTCTAACATTTGAATCTCTCTCGTCCCTTAATACTGATTCGCTTTCCGGGTGTGTTGAAAGCAACCGCGCATTTATAAGACCGAATAGCTTTTCTGTCAAGAACTTTTTTCGCTGGTCCAATAAAAGTTGGCCCAACACGAAACTTGATGATGCGAGAAAGCCTTCGCGTTGCCCCGCCGCGCAAAAATAATCCTTGACAAACCCGCATTTGTAACTATAATAGTTACGAATAGTGGGGCGGGTTGTTTTCAATTTGGTGGCGACGGTTTATGTCTACGAATACACGTTTCGCGGTCGCGGTGCATGTCCTGACGGTGCTGGCCTGGTCCGGCGATGAGCCGGTCAAGTCGGACGGCGTAGCGACGAGCGTGAATACAAATCCGGTGGTCATCAGGCGCACCCTCTGCGCGCTCGCACGCGCCGGGCTGGTCACTTCGCAGACGGGCGCGGCGGGCGGTTCGAGGCTCGCGCGCCAGCCCAAAAAGATTACCCTGCTCGAAGTCTACAGGGCCGTCGAGGGCGGCGGCATCTTCTCGCTGCATCGCCAGCCGCCGAGCATGAGTTGCCCCGTCGGCATGCACATAGAAACGGTGCTGGAGGATGTCTTCGAGGAGGTCCATTCGTCCGTCGAACGTGTGCTGGCGAAGATTACCATCGAGCAGGTCTTGCAAAAGGTCGGGCCATGTCTGACGAGCGGCAGGAAAAAGGTCCAGTCCGCGAGATGAGGTTTCGGAGAGCGCAATTTTTTTGCGAGGATTTGTAACTGTATCGGTCACAAATGCTTCGCGTCTAAACTTAAGGTTGGTTGATGCACGTCTAAAGGAGATAACAAGTTATGAGTGAGCATGTCAGAGAAGTAAGCGATAGCAGTTTCGAGAAGGACGTTCTACAGTCGGACGCGCCCGTGCTGGTGGATTTCTGGGCCGAGTGGTGCGCGCCCTGCCGCGCTCTCACGCCGACGGTCGAGGCCGTGGCCGAAAAGTATGCCAGTTCAGCGCGCGTCGTGAAGGTGAACGTGGATGACAACCCGTCCATCTCGCAGCGTTACGGCATCAAGGGCATCCCCACGCTCATCCTCTTCAAGGGCGGCAAGGAAGAGGAACGCGTCGTCGGCGCGACCAGCAAGGAAGCCATCTCGCGCATGATTGATAAGCACGTCAGCGTCGCCAGCGCGTGAGAAGTCAAGAGTCAGAAGTCTTGAGTCAAGAGTCTAGAGTCGGAAGAAAGATTGAATGCCTTTCCTTCCGGCTCTAGACTCCTGACTCCTGACTCTTTCTCTTTGAGGAGCGAGCTATGAAGGCTATCGGGGTGCATGAGTTTGGCGGGCCGGAGGTCTTGCGTTTTGAGGAAGCGGCGGACCCGCAGGTTGGACCGGGGCAGGTCTTGGTGCGTGCGCGGGCCATCGGCGTCAATCCGGTTGACGTGTACATACGCGGGGGCGGGCACGCGGTCAAGCCGCCTTTGCCGTACACGCCGGGGACGGATGCGGCGGGCACTGTCGAGAGCGTCGGAGAAGATGTTGAGAGTGTGGCTATAGGGGACCGCGTGTATGTCGCTGGCTCTTTGAGCGGGACATACGCGGAGTTGGTCCTGTGCAATGAAACTCAGGTCCACCCGTTGCCGGATGCGGTCTCGTTCGAGCAGGGCGCGGCGGTCAACGTGCCTTACGCGACGGCTTATCGTGCTCTCTTCCTGCGCGCTCAGGCCAAGTCCGGCGAGGTCGTGTTGGTCCACGGCGCGAGCGGCGGAGTCGGCGTGGCCGCGACGCAGTTGGCGCGTGCGGCGGGCCTGACCGTCGTCGGGACGGGCGGCACTGAAGAAGGGCGCAAGCTCGTCAAAGAGCAGGGCGCGCAGTTCGTGCTTGACCATCATGCGGCGGATTATTTGGACCAGCTTAGAGAGTTGACGAACGGCAAGGGCGTGGATGTCATTCTGGAAATGCTGGCGAACGTCAACCTCGGCAAAGACCTGGACGTGCTCGCGCCGAAGGGGCGCGTGGCGGTCGTAGGCAGTCGCGGCCCGGTCGAGATAAACCCGCGCGCGTTGATGGGACGCGATGCGAGCATTCTAGGCTTGACACTGATGAACGCTTCGCCGCAGGAGTTGAAGGACATTCACGCCGCGCTGGTCGCGGGCCTCTCGAACGGGACGCTCCGGCCCGTCGTCGGGCGAGAGATACCGCTCGCTGACGCCGCCAGCGCGCATGAAGCCATCATGAAGCCCGG
>JAXDFO010000185.1:0-3855 GCA_034665545.1 Blastocatellia bacterium | reverse complement strand
GATGATGGGCCAACCTCCTACTTCGCTTTCGCCAGCGCGCCGGAGGATAAGGAACTCGAATTTCTGGTCAAGCGTGCGAGCGGCGCGAGCGCGTCCATCTACGAGATGAAGGGGGGCGACCGCGTCGAACTACTGGATGTTGTGGGCCACGGCTTCGCTCTTGATGAACAACGTGGCAGAGACCTTGTGTTCGTCGCTATGGGCACGGGCGTTGCGCCCCTGCGCTCGGCCCTGCGCCACGTCCTCACGCGCCCGGAAGATTTCGGCCAACTCGTCGTCCTCTACGGCGCGCGCACCCCGGACGATTTCTGCTACCGCGACGAGACCGAAATGTGGCAGGCGGCGGGCGTCGAACTGCGACAGGTCGTCTCGCGCCCGGACGGTCATGACTGGTATGGGCCAACCGGCTACGTACAATCTTTATTGGACCACGTCCTGCCGGACCTCTCATCACCCGTCGCGCTCATCTGCGGCTCGCGCGAAATGATTCAACAGACACGCGACCGCCTGCAACAGATGGGCTTCGCGCCCGAAGCTATCCTGACTAACTACTGAACGACATCATCATGTTGGCTGGTCGTCCGGCTTGATGCCAGCGTGCGTGACGAGCGAACCGGCTGGCGAGACGCCGTGTTCCTTAATCTCATGACTGAGATGAAGCGACGTGATGCTGTGCTTGCGGCCATAAGCGAAGTAGATGGCGAAGCCTACGAGCAGCCAGATAACGAGCCGCAACCAGTTCTCCGCCGGTAGAGAAAACATCAACATCAAACAGGTCAGGATGCCTGCTATCGGGACCAGTGGCACGAACGGCACGCGGAAAGGTCGCTCCGTCTCCGGGTTGGTCCTGCGCAAGATGAGCACCGCCGAGCAGACTATGACGAAGGCCAGCAGCGTCCCTATGTTGACAAGGTCGGACAGGATTCTGCGCGGCAGCAGCGATGAGAGCAGGGCGACGAAGATGCCCGTCAGGATGGTCGCTTTCCAGGGCGTGCGGAACCTCTCATGCACCGCCCCGAAAAATTTTCGTGGCAGCAATCCGTCGCGCGCCATCGCCAGCAGGATGCGTGCCTGGCTGAGCATCGTCACCAGCATCACGGAAGTGATTCCGATGACCGCGCCGAACGAGATGAGAGCTTGGGCCCAGGTCAGCCCGTGGTAGGCGAAGGCGTTGGCAACCGGCGCGACCGTGGCTATCTTGTCGCGTGGAATCATGCCCGTGAAGACCGCGCCGAGGGCCATGTACAGCACGGTGCAGATTATGAGCGAAGCGATAATGCCGACGGGCACATCGCGCTTCGGCTTGATGGCCTCTTCGGCGTGAGTCGAGACCGAATCGAACCCTATGTAAGCGAAGAAAATAGTCGCCGCGCCCGCGAGCATTCCGAGCGGGCGTTTGTCCGCATCCATCCCGCCCAAAACAGATTTGCCGAAGATGATGATGCCCGTCCAGCCGTTGGGAGCGAAGGGATACCAGTTCGCGGAGTTGACGTATTGTGCTCCCAAGATAATCACGAAAATAACGATTGCGACTTTGAGAATCACCATCGCGGTGTTGAACCTCGCGCTCTCGCGTATACCCCTGACGAGCACCACCGTCACGCCCGCCGTGAGCAGCAGTGCCGGTAGGGCCAGGAACTTTCCCGTCGGGACGAAGCTACCGAGTTTCGCGTCGTAGTCGAACGGAGCATCCGTCAGGACGGTTGGTAGTTTCAGCTTAAAGATTCCTATCAAGTTCTGAAAATAATCTGATGCGCCATGGGCGACGGCGGCGGCGGCGACCGCGTATTCGAGAATCAAATCCCAGCCGATAATCCAGGCCAGGAGTTCGCCTAAGGTCGCGTAGGCGTAGGTGTAGGCGGAGCCTGCGACCGGAGCCATCGCCGCCAGTTCCGCATAGCAGAGCGCGGCCATCGCGCAGGTGAATGCGGCGACGACGAAAGAGACGATCATCGAAGGACCGGCGATGTCGCGCGCGACATCACCCGTCACGACGAAGATGCCCGCGCCGATAATCATCCCGACGCCGAGGCCCGTCAGTTGAACCGGGCCGAGCACGCGCCGCAATTCGCGTTCGCCCTCGGCATCCTTCAAGAGCAGGGCGAGCGGTTTTCTTGCGAATATTTGTTTTGCCATGTGCGCCTCCTTTGTGGGCTGCCTTTCTTTCAAAGTCCGGCAACTATAGGGAGGCAGTTATAGGTCCAGCAATTGTTTTGTCACGAACAACGGAGATTCCGTCACGAACTGTTCGTAGAGTGGAATGAGTTGTTAGGAAGAATGAGGCTGGAAGTGAGAAAGGCTCACAAGGAGATGCCCAGAAGTTCGGCCAGTCTTTTGCGGCCAGCCTCGCTGAGCGGCAGTCTGGTCCCATCGCGCAGGACGACCTCATGCTCATGTTTAGAGATGTATCTTATCTCTTTGATGAAGTTGATATTCACGATGTAGGAGCGATAGATGAGCACGAAAATCTTCGGGTCAAGCTCGGCTTCGATAGATTTAAGCGGCCCGCGCTCCAGATAAGACGTGCCCCCGGCATGGATTTTTATATACTTCTCTTCCGCCGCGACCCAGTCTATCTTCTTCTTATTGATAGGCAGGTTGCGCCCTCCTCCGGCTTTAATCGTGTGATACTCATCGCGTCTCGAACTGGCCCTTAAAGCGGCTTCAATCCTGGCAAGCTGATGTTGGATGACATCAGTCTCTCTTCCGGCGGCGAGTTTGGTACGGGCGCGCTGTAACGCCTCATCAAAGCGTTCCTGGTCCAGTGGCTTGAGCAGGAAATGGAGCGGTGAGACATCGTAACCTTTCACCGCGTACTTGACATAATCGGTCACGAAGATGACGAGCGGGCGCAGTTCCTCTTCAATCCGCTCAAGCACGCCGAAGCCGTCAATCTCCGGCATCTCCACATCCAGGAAAACCAGGTCCGGCCTATGCTCTTTAATAGCGGCGATGGCTTCATATCCGTTTTTGCAATCGCGTATAATCTGCACGTCGGCGTGACTCGACAGCAGGCTCCGAATTTTCCGACGCGCATTCGGCTCATCATCCACGATGAGCACACGTATCTTCACGTTCACGCTCATACGTCAGTAATCCTCTCTTCGATGAGAGCAGCCCCTCCGTTAGTCTCTGCGTTTGAGGTGTGATAGGGAATTTCCAGTAGCACTCTGAGGCCGCCTTCGGGGGCATCTGACAAGCTGAAACTGTGCCGTGTTCCGTACAAACGCTCAAGCCGTTCGCGCGTGAGAGCAAAGCCGAATCCACGCTTGGGCCTTTGGCCCGTGCCGTTGCCCGCGTGCAGCCCAGGCCCGTTGTCCTTCACCTCAAGGCACAGCCGTTCATCTTCGCGGCGCGAGCGAATCTCAATGCGCCCGTCTCCTACGTGCGACATGATGCCATGCCGGATAGCATTTTCGACAATCGGTTGAAGAATCAAGTTCGGGACCAGCGCGTCATAAGTTTCCCGCGCTATCTCCTTTTGCACGGTCAGGCGGTCGGAGAAGCGTTCCAGTTCGATGTCAAGATAGCAAGAGAGAAATTTCATCTCCTCTTCCAGCGTGACTTCCTGTGTGCCTGAGTTATCCAGCGTCATGCGCAGGAAATCGCCGAGGCGCGCGAGCATCGTTTCCGCCGCTTTCGTATTCGTGTCCAGCAGCGAAGAGATGGAATTGAGCGTGTTGAAAAGAAAATGAGGCCGCAGTTGCATCTTGAGCGCCTCCAATTGAGCCTGCGTCATTTGGAGTTGGGCCTGGTCACGTTCAGCCTTGAGGCGCGAGATTTTCAGTTCCTCTTCCTGATAGTGGCGATAATAAGTACCGGCCAGCAAAATCGTCACGTAACACAAAAAGCCGT
>JAXDFO010000184.1:0-3279 GCA_034665545.1 Blastocatellia bacterium | reverse complement strand
GTCTCATCCTTCTTCGCGGTTTCGGTTGGAGCCTGCGCCGTGGGCAGCTTCAGTGTAAAGTTGAATTCGGTGTTGCCCTGTCGCACTTCTATCTGCTGGCGTTGGCTGCGCTGGCCGACGCGCGAAGCCGTGATGTTATAAGAGCCGCGCGCGAGCTTGACCGTGAGCTTTCCGTCCGCGTCCGTCTTTCCCAGCTTCTGCATTTTCATCGCCGGAAGATTGACGAAGATTTCGGCCTCCGGCACATCCGTCTTGAAGGTCACGTCAAGCGGAGCGGGCTGAGGCGCGACGGGCCTACTGCCGACTCTGTGGCGCGAGCCGGGCTTTGCAGTCTCGCCAGCCTTCGCGCCGTTCTCATTATCCGCGCCGGTCTTCTTGTCCGTCTTCTCGACCTCGTTGGCGATGCTCGGCTTGCCCTGCTGGAAGAGTGCGGCGGCGTTAGCGGCGTGGGCCTCTCTTGCGCCAGTGCAGAGCAGGCTCGCGGCGGCGACGGCGAGCAAGGGCATGCTGTTGGCGCGAAGGTGGAAGTAGCGGGTCTGTCTTGAGCGGTTCATAAACTTCACGTCTGCGGGCAACAACGCGCGTCGCGTCTTAAAGCCTGCGGCCACGGCCCGCTCCTTTCTCATGATGTTTCATTATCGCATTATTTCGTCCGTTCATTACTTGTTATTGCGCACCTTCTCTGCGGCTTGATTAGCCAGCTTGCGCAGCCGCACGCGATTGATGTTCTGGCCCGACGGGTCCAGGGCGAGGGCGCGCTCGAAGGCTTCAACGGCGGCGGCGTATTCGCGCGAGTTGTACATCAACTCGCCATACCTGGCATGGGCCAACGCAGACTTCTGATTGAGTTCCATAGCCTTGCGATAGGCCGGGGCCGCGCTCAAAGGCTGGTCCAATTCCACGTAACAGTCGCCGATGTAGATGAAGACATCTGCGGTCGGCTCTTTCTTGGAAATCTCCTGCAACTCCCTGAGAGCTTCGGACCATCGCTTGAGTTTCATCAGGTTCTGCGCAGTGCTCAAGCCGACGCGGTTTGAAGCGTAGCCCATCAACCTCGCCTGGCTATAATATTTCACGGCCTCCTTGCTCCTGCCCTGCCTCTGCAAAACGTCTCCGATGCCCTTGTAAGCCATCGCCATCCCGCCGCTCAATTCCACCGCGCGCTGGTATGCCTGAAGCGACTCGTTCAACTGGTTAATCGCCAGGTAAGCGTTGCCCAACCCGTAGTAAGCCAGGCCGGAATTGGGCAGCGCGCGGGCTGAATTATTGAAGGCCGAGAGGGCCGCCGCGTAATCGCCGCGCAGGTACGCGACCTGCCCCTGCGCGAAGAGCGATTGGGCCACCAGCCGCGCATCGCCGGGATTTTGTGCCGCAGCGATGGAGGTCTGTGATTGAGCGAACTGCCAGTCGTTGGCCGTGACTTGATCGGTTTGCTTCGGGTCGAGGTAACGTTTGAAGACATCGTCGGCTGAAGCTCCGAAAGCGTTGCCGTTAGCGTTGCTGTTGGATGATGGTTGGCCCATCATGTTGAGAGTGAAAGTCGTGCTGCCAGTCTGCACGTCAACCTGTTGATGCGAAGACTGGTAGCCAGCGCGGCTGGTCGTGATGTCGTAAGGGCCGCGCGCCATTTTGGTTAATAGTCGCCCGTCCGCGCTCGTCGCTCCGAGGCGTTGCGCCTTGCCGCCGGGCGCGCGCGCGAAGAGTTCCGCCCCCGCGATGCCCGTCGTGAATGTCACATCAAGCATCGCGGGATGCGCGGCGACCGGGTTGCGGCGACGCGGCTGGCGCGGCTCTGCCGGACGCTTCTTGCCAGCATCGCTCTTGGGTTTTTTCTCGACCTCATCGGCGATGCTCGGCTTGCCCTGTTGCGCCGCGAAGCATGCGGATGCGGCCTTGAGGTCGAGAGTCAAAAGGAGCATTAAAGAGAGACAGCACGGGACGGCGCGCGGCCAACTGCGACCGACTCTTTTTTGGACCAGCTTAAAGATTGATCCTTGATAGTTCATCTAAAAAATTTCATGACAGGCTCAAGCTCTTTAATGTCCCTGCGCGGCCTTCGTCTCGCTGTCGCGCAACACGACGTAGCGAAAGCCCAGTTTCCTTGAGACGTGATTGGCTGGCATCTCATAGCGCGAGGTCGCGTTGATGAAGGCTTGCGGCTCATCGAACGACCCGCCCTTGATGATTCTCAAGCGGATGCCGTCCTTCATCTTCGGATTGCCCTCATCGTCGCGCGCCTCGTCCGCCGTCCACTCCCAGACGTTGCCCGCCATGTCGTACGCGCCATAGGGCGACTTGTTTTCCGCGAAGCTCTTGACGGGACGAATAGAGCCTCTCGTCTCTTTTGTGATGGCCGCGCGCGGGTTCCATTCCTGGCCCCATGGATACTTTAAATTTTCCTGACCGCGCGCGGCCCTCTCCCACTCGGCCTCTGTCGGCAATCGCACGGTGGTTCCCAACTCTTCCGATAACCACTTGCAATAATCCATCGCGTCCTGCCAGTTGACGCCCGTCACAGGTTCCGCGCCGGTCCCAGGTTGAAACTCCGCGCCGTTCCAACCATCCGGCGGCTTGTGCTTGGTCGCCGCGATGAAATCACGATACTGCTCGTTAGTCGCTTCCGTCTCCGCGATGGCGAAGGGGGCTACGAATTCTCTGTGCAAGGGTTGGTCCGTGCCTTCGCCGCCGAGCGCGACCTCGCCGCCGGGGACCGGGAGTTCGCCCGCAGGGGCGAGCTTTCTGGGCGGCGTGGGAGAGGGTCTCTCCTCGGTGGGCTTCGGCGTGGCGGTCGTCTGGACCACTACGGGCCGCTCTGCGCTGGCGTCGCGGCGGCGCGAGCCGAAGAGATACCAACTGCCGTAGCCCAGAATGAAAGCGGTCACGAAGCAGACGGACCCGGCCAGGAGCAATGGAAGCAGACGCGATGAATCAGGGGCGGGCGGGCGGCGTGGGTGTGTGCGAGGAGGAGCAGGCATAAAAAATAAGTCTTCACCTACGGAATTTTTCGCTTCCGGGGCGGAGACGATGAACCGTCCCGGAGGCTCTCTGGAAAAGCCGTCTCCGCCGACTCTCTGCCATCCTGTCTAATTGGAGGATGGCCCACATTATAGTTTTAAACAGACGCGCAGGCAACAAATTATAGGACCAGCCGCGCGACTTGCAGATGCCGGCTTTTCATTGCTCATCCTTCCGCCCTCGCCCGTGCATGATGGAAGCTATCTCGTCGCTCAACTTCTGTTCGCGGCGTTGTTCAGCAAGACGCGTTCGCTGTCTCCAGTC
>JAXDFO010000183.1:0-18646 GCA_034665545.1 Blastocatellia bacterium | reverse complement strand
GCGCCGTGTGTGTTAAAGTCTGGGAACTTGGATACCAGATATTTGGTCCCTCATCCGCCAGTGTACAAGATAAGGTGCTTAAAAAGTTTTGCGGGGAAGCAGTCTGGATGGCTGACCGGTCTCAACGGTCCATGTGATGTTGCGAGAAATGGGCGTGCCTAAATCTTCCTGGTTCTTTCTGATGGCGGCCATCGCGGCCTGCGCCCTGGGCTTCGCACTGACATACAGTCTGGCTCGCCAGCGCGTGGCGTCGCCGGAGTCGAACGCCTCATTGACTCCGACCGCTAATCAGAGAGAGCAGGATGGTCTGGTCGGCCCGGTCAATCGAGTGCGGACCGAGACCGCGAAGCTTTCCGTGAGGTCCGGCAAACTGGTCGAGGGCGCGCGGGAACTGCTGGAATCAACCACGTATGACCAGCAGGGCCGCAGAGTTGATAACACTTACTATCTGGTGTCAGGCAATTCTCAGGTCGGGCGAGAAGAGTATGCCTATGATGATAAGGGCAACATCAGCGAGTTGACGGTGCGCGATGATAACAATGCGATTCTGAGCAGGGAAGTTTACGCCTACGAATACGACGCGCTGGGTAATTGGACCAGGATGGTCACTTCGAGGGTCGTCTATGAAGGCGGCAAACTGGTCCCGCAACCGACCGAAGCAACCTACCGCACGATTACCTATTTCTTTGACCAGGCGGTCGCCGAAATAACCCAATCGCCCAAAGCACATACGGGCGCGCAGGACACGGAAGAGGCTCAAGAAAAGTTCGCATCATTACGCGAGGCGCTGGACGAATGGATAGCCTCGACCAACGCGCGCGACATGGACAAGCTGATGGAATTTTATGATGCGAGGCTTAATACTTTTTACTTAGCCCGCAATGTTTCGCGCGACTTCGTGCGGGCTGACAAGGCACGTTTATTCCAGCGCGCGGACCTGTTGGACGTGCGCGCGGGCACTCCCGAAATAAACATCAACAGGGCTGACGGCACGGCTCTCATGTACTTTCGCAAGCAGTATGTGATGGCCGGAAAGGGACAGGAGCGGAGCGGAGAGGTGTTACAGCAATTGCGCTGGCGGCGCACGGGCGAGGGGTGGAAGATTATAGGCGAGCGCGACGCGCAAGTGATTCGTTAGAACGCAGGGAAAGAATCTAGCCGTTCGGAGTCGAATGCAGAACACAAATTTTGTGGCCCTGACTGGGCATCTCAACGATTACCCTTTGGCGGACCTCATCTGGATTTTGCGTCACCGTCGCAAGTCAGGGCGATTGCTCGTCGAATATGCGCTCAGCCCTTGTTCATTTTATTTCGTCGAAGGCACTCTGGTTGACGCTCAACTCAACACGCTGAACGGGCTGCAAGCGGTCCTCGTCGCGCTCTCGCAGCCGAACGCGGCCTTCAACTTCAACCCGCTCATAGAAGCCCCGCGACGCACCATCAACGAATCATCGCAAAAGGTGATTATGGAATTGCTCGGCTGTTGGGACGAGAAGACGATAGACGTTGAAGGCAGCGCGCGAAGCGGCGGGATGATTTCGCAAGTTGTGGCGGTTGGCCCAACGACGGCAGATGACGGGCCGGAGATGTTACCGGCTGCGAAGGAGGTGTTGGCCCTGCCGCCTTCGTCTTTGGAGAGAGTCAGCGCGGGTCGTGGCCGACAGCTTCTGGTTGCGAGCGCGATTATCTCTCTCGTGGTCAGCTTTGTGACGGTCCTCTTGTTCACGCGCTGGTCCATGAAAAGAGACTTCAACGCGGCGTTGACGGAGATGGCGAAGAACCGGCAGGTTGAAACGAGCCGCGACACGACGGGCGGCGCGAGCGCGCGCTTCGTCAAGGTGCGCGTGGAGGTTGAGAGGGGTCGTGTCTCGCATTCCTTCGTTGAAGAGCATCGCCCGGGCATGGAGGCTTATGAAAATCTCGCGTTGAGAATCGCGCGCCAGCGTCGTTACTCAGAGACGGCGACGGGGCAGGACGTTGTGTTGGTGAAGATTAACGAGCCGGAATAGCGAAGAGTGCGGGCGCGGCTTTCTTCATCGCGTAGAGGTCGGGTTATACATTCATGACAGGAGAATGAAACCATGTTGTTCCTCGCCAGTAAATTATTGGACCATGATGTGAACGACGCGGCGCGCCTTCAAGTGTTGGTCAGATTGCAGGAGAAGGGGATGAAGCCGCTCATCCGCACGACGCGTTTGAGTTGCTATGAGGCCACGCTCTCTGACTCGCAACGCGCGGGCGAGATGGAGCGTGCTATAGCTCTTCAGACCGGGCAGGAGAAGCATGCGCCGTACGTTCGCGGAGACATCTTCTGCTTTGATGACCACGTATTTTTTCTGGTCTTCGGAGATTCGCAATCCGGCTCGAAGGGCACGCGCGCAGGCATCGTTTACGAGCAACGGACAGTCGAGCCTTTAAGAAAGCTGGACTCTTTTTGTCATGCCGTGAGTCTCTCTCTGGCGGATGCGGCGAGCGAGGCGGGCGTGGGCGGTAGCGAAGAGGACAGGATGATGTTGACGGCTTGGCGACAGGATTGGTCCACCGCCGTGCATCAAGGGTTCATGCGTTTCATCGCAAGGCAGGACGTGGACTCCCTCTACACTTTCACGCGCACGGAGTCCGCGAGCGAGCGCGTGCGCGCCGCAGCGTTGATGGAGGATGACTACACCAGATATTTTCTGCGCTGTGTCAAGGAGGCTTCGGGCGAGGGCTACGCGGTGGGCCTGCAATCCGCCGGGACCAACGCGCCCGCCGAATTTTTAATCAACCGTCTCATCGAAGCGGGGTTGTTGCGCAGAGAGGTTTTGATTAGTTGCCGCAAGACGGAGCACATGCTTTTCACCATCCCTTCGTCGGATGCGCTCGCCACGCTGACCGTCAGCGAGGCGAAGTGCAGCGAGTGCGGCGCGAAGATTGTTGATGAGAAGATTGAGGAAGTTGTTGGGCCCACTCAACTCGCTGCCGCAATGCTTGAAGATGGAGCGTGGCTGGTCAATCGCTTTCGCGTCATCCTGCGCGAGTTCGGCGTGCCGGATAGCGAGGTCGCGCTTGAGCCGCCGACCGGCGAAGGCGAAGCGCGGCTGATGGTCAACGTCTGCGGCGAACCTTTTTTACTGGTCCTGAGAGATGGCGATTTGACTCCGGCCTTCGCGCGGCGTGCCGTTGATATTAAAATCAACACGGCGGCGCGTCATCTGGTGGTCGTCGTGACCGGCACGGTTCATAACGAGGGACGGCTCTCGCTCATGAATTTCGCCAAGCGACTGACGCGCAACGGAAACGATTTTGAACTCATCATCGGAGAAGGAATCGGCGCGGCCTCTTCGGAACTTCAGCGCGCCTTCGAGAGAGTCTCGCACAAGGTTCTGGGTGAGCAGTTGTGCGAGTTGGACGATAGCCTCGGCGGCAGCGCGGCCCTCCTCATCACCACCCGATTTCAACTCATGCGCGGAACCGCAGAGGACGAAACGACCGCGCAATTATCCAGGACCAACGAAACGCCCGCCACTGTCCTGCACAGCAGCGTCCAGACTCTAGGCTTATAGCGAAGCACGCCGCCCGTTTAAAACTGGTAAGAGCCGTCTAGCTTATCTCTCATCTTCATCGCGCCGCGCGTCGCGTTCCGCGACTCTCGCGTCAAAGAGTTTCTGTTGTTCGGGTGTGAGTAGAGCGCGAATGCGTGTGCGCGCGTTCTGGCGCGCGGAATCATAGCGAGGGCGCACCTCTGCGCGGAGCGCGCGATAGTCGTTGCGCGTTTGCTCAAGGATGGCGCGTATCTCCGTCGCCTGTTGCTCGGTCAGGTTGAGGTCGCGCTTCATGTTCTCAAAAATCTGTTCCTTGTCGCGTCGCCCGCGCGAGTCAGGGCGGCCACCGCCCCACGCGTGTAAGCGATAGGCGCTGTCCAGCGATGCTCCGGTCACGCAGCCGAGGGCGAAGACGCCGACCACCACCAGCCAGATTTTGAGCCTGGTCATGCCGCGCGGCGTCATCTGGACACCCCCTGCTCATCCTCGTTGATAATCGTCGCCAACACTTCATCGCTTGAGAGTGGTTGGTTGTCCGCGAAGACGACCTGCTCGATTCCGGCGTCGCGCGTGCCGACGAGCGACTCCACGCTCATCATTCCCGCGTCCCCCGTGCCCAGGCTGGTGGACCAGAAAAGGACGAAGGCGAAGACCGCGACCATCGCCATCGCCGGGACCGCGCGCCAGACGACTCCCAGCATCGGCAACCATCGCTCGCCTTCCTCACGCCGCTCTCGCTCGGCTGCGATGCGCGCGCGCAGGCGCGTGTAGAGAAAAGGTGAAGCGGCCACAGCCTCCGCCTCCGTCTCGTTCGCCGCCGAAGCGCGCAAGACATCCAGGCCCATCCGGTCGAGCCGTTCATCCGACACGTGGTCTCTCTTTTTGCCTGTCATTGGATTCACCTGCCATTCGCCGCCGCTTCCAGCATAAAGCAGCCTTTAACATAAAAACGAACGCGCGCCTTCGCCGGTTACAAAAATCTATCCAGCACGCGGCGCAACAACGCGCGCGCCCTGTGGGCACGCACCTTCACTTTCGAGCTTGACCAGTTATTTATTTTCGCTATCTCGGAAACAGACAATCCTTCAACGTCCAGCATAACGAGCAACAGTCTATCTTCAGGGCTGAGACGCGAGAGCAGCTTTCCCGCCAGGTCGCGCGCGATAGCTGACTTCTCAACATCGTCGCCCGCACCTTCGGCTTGAAGCTGGTCCTGTATCCACGCGCTCTCTTCCTCGGATATATGGTCCAGAGAACTTTCAGGACGCCGCTTCAGCCGCCGCAGTTCGTCATAGCAGGAGTTGAAGGCGATGCGCGCGAGCCATGCCGCGAAGGATGCTTCCTGCGCGTTGGAAAAATCTTTGAGAGCGAAGTAGGCTTTCGTGAAGCTCTCCTGCAAGACCTCTTCTATCTCTTCGCGCTGGCGAAAGAAACGGCCCGCGATGAGCGCGACGCGACGCTTGTGACGATTGAACAACTCCTCGAAGGCATCCTCGTCGCCCCCGCGCACGCGACCGACAAGCTCAAGGTCGGACGGTTCGGCAAGTGACGGCGCGGCGCTGGCCTCGGCATGGACGGAGTCGGAGTTATCTGCCATCTTACCCATCAATTATGAACGAGCCGCCCGTCACACTGCAAAATTCTCCAAGCGGATTGCCTCTCGTTTAGAGGGCCACAGAAAATAAATCGGCAGCCCTCTTGTTTTGAAGGCTGCCCGTTTGTCTGCCTGTTGATGAAAGAAATGCGCGTCCCGCTCATCAAAGAGAAGGCGCGCATCCTCCCTAGTTCCCCTTACTGGTTCGGCGTTTGATTCGCGCCACGACGCGCGCGCCATTCCTGACGCTTCTGCTCACGCTGCTGTCGCTCAGCCGCGAGTTGCGACTTTTGTTCCGGCGTCAACACGTTGTACATCTCGTACATCATGCGCGCCCTTGCGACTTCCATCTCGACCTGCTGGTTAGCACGTGCCTGCGCCGCCGCTCGCACTGCGGCCTCGTCAAACGTGCCGCCGCTAAAGGCATCGAACCCTTTGCGATTGCGCTCGCCGGAACGTTCCCTCAGAGACTTTGTGCTTTCTTGAAAGCGCGTTTCGATCTGCTTCATCTGTTCCTTCTGCGCGTCAGTCAAGTTCAGTTTCTCCGCGAAGCGTCCGCCGAAGCCGCCGCGCATGCCCTCTTGTCCTTCTCTGCCGCCACGCTCGTGACGTTCCTGGCGGGCCTTGTCGCCCTGGCCTTCCGTGGTCTGCTGTTGCTGCGCGAATCCTACGATTCCCGTCAACATGAGAGACCCGGCCAGCGCGGCCCCTGCGATGATTTTCTTGGTCCTATTCAATTTCATTTTTTCTCATTCTCCCAAATCGTGAATTGTGTATGAGCCGCATCGAATTCGGGGAGTGATGCCTCAATCCGGCCAGTTGATATGTAAGACGCGCGGGCGTGGATTTTGGTTACAGTTTTTTCCAACGGCGAAGACTATTCGGGCACGAGCGCGATGCGAAAGCCGGTCAAGGACCATTCGCCCTCGCCTTCGATTTCCGTCATGTATGAGAAGTCGCCGGGCGCGTTCGAGCCTACGGCGTAACAGGTCGCGTTGCCCTGCTCGTCACGATAGAAGCCGAGTTCGAGCGTCTCCGTCTCGCTCCATTCCTGATGAAAGAGTGTGCCCACGAGGTTGAAGACGGCGGGCGGGCAGACCGTCACGCGATAACCCGCAGGCAAGAGAGAGCGTGCGCGCCAGTCATCATTAACTACTCGGATGAACTCGCGCAGCGATGGATAGTTGTGCGCGTAACGCGTGCCGTTGACCATTCCTGCGCGGCCCAGGTAAGCGTTGAAAGGGTCTAGCGCGGCGTCGTGTCCGTAGACGCTGCCGTAGAATTGACGATTGCCCGGAAGGTAATGCGGCTTGGCGGTCGTCTCCACTCCGATGATGCGGCCCTGGTGTTGGCTGTGGCCCTTGATGAGACGTTCAAGATAACTGGGCCCATGCTCGCGCGCCTTCTTGAAATCCCTGGAGACCCCCGGATAGAGACGCGACCTGTAAGCATCATCGAGCGGCACTGCTTCGGCGGAAGGGATGATTTGCCACTCTATATTGAAATGAGAGAGTCCCTCTGCGGCCTCCTGCGACGGCTCAAACTTCGCCGCGTCCGGCCCCGTCAGTTGCGTCTCTGCGCCAAGCTCAAAAAATTCGCGCAGCCTCTCCGCTCTTTCTTCAATCTGCTTATTCATATAAGATTCTCTCTTCCCCTGTGACATATTCGACACTCTAATAGATTTAATCGCAAGTCTCCCGTGACCGTTGAGCGAAGTGGGCTGCGTTTAGATGGTCCATTTATCATAACAGGCCCGGAGGCAGAAAGTTTGTAACCATGAAGCATCGAGCGGCGTCTTCACTTAAAGGTCCAAAGATAAGGGAATCGATATGTCTTCATTTTTAGTCTCCCACAAATTTCAAGCTGCCGCCACGCTCTGCCTCTTGCTGGCCGTCTCTCTATTCGGCGCGGCCTGCGGGCGCACAGAGTCGAAGGTGAACGCGAAAGAGAATACGGGGGACAATAGCAAGCGGGCTGCGGGCACGACTGCGGAAGCGGCCCCCGTGGCGGTCACGACCGCGAAGGCGTTCGCGCGCGAAGTGCCATCATATATTCAAACGACGGGAAGCCTCGTCGCGGAAGAGAGTTCGGATGTCGCGCCGCAAGCATCCGGGCAGGTCGTGGCGACTCCGGTCGGCGTCGGCGCGTTCGTCCGGCAGGGCGATGTTATCGCCAGGCTCAACGACAAGGATGCGCGCTTGCGTCTGCAACAGGCACAGGCGGGCGTGCAGCAGGCCATCGCGGGCGTGCGCCAGGCTGAAGCCAGGCTCGGTCTCAGACCGGGCGGAAACTTCGACGCCAGTTCGATACCTGAAGTCCGCGCCGCGAATTCAAACTTAGAACAGGCGCAGGCGCAGTTACGTCTTGCGGAAGCCAACGAGCGACGCTACCGCGAACTGGTTGAGACGGGCGATGTCGCGGTCAGCGTCTATGACCAGTACCGCACGCAGAGGGACACGGCCAGGGCGCAGGTCAACAGCGCGCGCCAGCAACTCGAATCCGCGATTAACACCGCGCGCCAGAGCAACCAGGCCATACAAACGGCAGAGGCCGCCGTAGAGTCTGCGCGCGCGCAGGCCGCCATCGCGCAGAAGGCCGTCGCGGATGCGACCGTGCGCGCGCCCTATGCGGGCTATGTTAGCAATCGTCCTATCGCAGTCGGCGAGTATGTCACTACCGCTTCGGTGGTGGCGACGGTCTTGCGGACCAACCCTCTCAAGTTGCAATTACAGGTCCAGGAAGCGGAGGCTCCATACATCACTCCGGGCATGGGCGTCTCGCTGGAAGTTGACGCGTATCGTGACCGAAAATTTTCTGGACAGGTGACGGCGGTCAACCCTGCGATTGACCCAGTCTCGCGCGCGGTGACGATTGAAGCGGCGGTCCAGAATGGGGACAACGCTCTGCGCTCCGGCATGTTCGCCACGGCCCGCATCGCGCGCAAGTCCGGCAGCATGGCCGTCTTCGTGCCGCGCGCCGCGATTTTTTCGGACCAGAATACGCAGTCCTATCGAGCCTTCGTCATTCAGGGCAACGTGGCGAAATTGCGCGTCGTCCAACTCGGCACTGAAGAAGGCGACACCGTGCAGATTCTGTCCGGCGTCAACGCTGACGAAGTCCTGGCGACGAGTAACCTACAGCAACTCTTCGAGGGCGCGCAGGTCAAACAGTAAAGGCGTTTTGAAGTTTGGATTTTAGATTTTGGATGAGTTACGAATTGAGTCGGATTAATGAATCTCTTTCAATTCAAAATCTAAAATCGAATTGAGTGGATTATGCAAAAGCTGGCTGAAATTTGCGTTCGTCGTCCGGTCTTCGCCACCGTCATCATCTTGATTCTGACGGTCATCGGTGGCTTCTCTTTCTTCACGCTCGGCGTTGATCGGTTCCCGAAGATTGACATCCCGACCGTCTCCGTTCAAACGACCAATACGGGCGCGGCTCCGCAGGAGATTGAGACCGAGATTACGGACATCATCGAAGGCGTGGTCAACACCGTGCCCGGTATTGACGAGATGCGTTCGACCTCCTCGCAGGGACGCTCGAACATCACCATAAATTTCAACCTCGAAAAGAACCCTGACCTCGCCACGCAAGAGGTACGCGATAAAGTCAGCACGATTATCAATCGCCTGCCGGAAACTGCCGACCCGCCCATCGTCAGAAAATCCGACCCGGACTCGCAGCCCGTCCTCGTTTACGCCATCAGCGCGCCGCGCTCCGCGATTGAATTGACCGACCTGGTCCAGAAACAGATTCAGGAGCGCATCGAATCGGCGGACGGCGTTGGCGAAGTGGTGGTCTTCGGCGGGCGACAGCGCGAAATTAAAATCTACGTCGAGCCGGATCGCCTGCGCGCTTACAATCTTTCGGTGACGGAAGTCTCGAACGCCCTTCGCGCGCAGAACCTCGAACTGCCGGGCGGGCGTCTTGACGAGGGCGCGCGCACCGTGACCCTGCGCACGCTCTCTCGCGTCACTAAGGTCGAAGATTTTAACGACATCGTTATCACGACGAGGAACGGCTACGCGGTCAAGGTGCGCGACATCGGGCGCGTCGAAGATAGCGGCGTTGACCCGACCTCTGCGGCGTCGCTCGACGGCGTGCCGTCGGTCTCGCTCGGCATACGCAAGCAGTCTGGCGCGAACACCATCGCCGTCATTCAGGGCGTCAAGCAACGCATGGCGGAGATTCAACCGCTCCTGCCGAAAGACATCAAGATCGCCGTCACGCGCGACCAGTCCGAATTTATAGAAACCAGCTTGCACTCCATTGAGGAACACTTGATAGTCGGCGGCCTGCTCGCCGCGTTGATAGTCTTTCTCTTTCTCTGGAACTTCCGTTCGACCATCATCGCCGCGCTGGCTATCCCGACTTCAATCATCGCCGCCTTCGCGCTCATCGCCGCGCTCGGCTACTCGCTCAACCAGATGACGATGCTCGCGTTGACACTGATGGTCGGCATCGTGATTGACGACGCGATAGTGGTCCTGGAAAACATCTACCGCTTCGTCGAAGAGAAGGGCTTGCATCCTTACCAGGCCGCGATTGAAGGCACGCGCGAGATAGGTCTCGCCGTGATGGCGACGACCTTGAGCTTGCTCGCGGTCTTCATTCCTGTGGGCTTCATGTCGGGCATCGTCGGTCGCTTCATGTCTTCGTTCGGTCTGACTTCAGCCGCCGCGATTGCCGTCAGCTTGATAGTCTCTTTTACTCTGACGCCGATGCTCGCGGCGCGCTGGATTAAGCCGCCGAAGGAGTCCGTCACGCCCGAAGGCTTGCCCGTGGGAACGGGCGGCGGCGGCGATGGTCATGATGGCGACGAACATCGGGCGGAGCATGAGAGCGTTGCTAAGGGGCATGAAGAGAAGGCGCACACTTCATCGAAGGGCGGGCGTTTTTATCGTCCGATAGACCGCGCTTACATGTGGATGCTGCGTCTGTCAATGGCCCATCGCTGGGTCGTCGTCCTCGTCTGCGCGATAGTCGTCATTTCCATCTGGCCGCTCTATCGCGCGGTCGGTTATAACTTCCTGCCTGACGAAGACGAGTCCGCCTATCAAATCTCTTTCCGCGCGCCGCAGGGCACGAGCCTGGCGGCGACTCAAAGCGTGCTTGAGCGCATCGCGCGCGACGTGCGCGAACAGATTCCGGGCGTCGAGAGCACGCTCGTCAACGCGGGCGGCGGCGGCGGGCAGACCGCGCCCAACTCCGGCTCCATCTCGGTCAGGCTCAAGCCGGTCGCGGATCGCCAGTTTTCGCAGGCGGACTTGATTCAACAGACGCGCGACATGATACGCAAGAGGAAGTATCCGAAAGAGTACGTCATCGGCGCGTCCGGCACTTCATCCATCGGGGCGAGCATCGGCGGCGGCGGTCGCGGCGGCTCTTCGCTGGCCTTCTTCATTAGTGGACCAGATATTCAAAAACTGGATGAGTACTCGAACAAGTTGGTCGAGCGCATCAAGCAGGATAAGAGCTTCCGGGATGCCGACCGCTCGCTCCAACTGAGCAGCCCGGAGGTGCGCATCCTCATAGACCGCCAGCGCGCCGCAGACCTCGGCGTCAAGGCGGGCGATGTGGCGCAGGCTCTCAGCACGCTCGCCTCAGGCTCTCGCGTCTCGACTTTCAGCGAAGGCTCGGACCAGTACGACGTGGTCGTGCGTGCGAGTGAAGAGTTCAGGCGCACGCGCGAAGACTTGAGCCACTTCACGGTGGCTTCGGCTTCGGGCGCGACGGTCGGTCTGGAAAAATTGGTCAAGCTCGAAGAGGGCGATAGCCCCGCCTCGATTGACCGTCTTAACCGTCAACGTCAAGTCACTGTCTCGGCGAGCCTCGCGCCGAACGGCTCCGAGTCCGACTCGCTCGCGGCCATCCAGCGTTACGCGCAAGAGTTGAACATGGACCCGGCATATCGCACGGGCGTCACGGGCCAGTCGAAGGAGCTACAGCGCGCGAACCAGTCGTTCCTGCTCGCCTTCATGCTCTCGTTCATCTTCATGTACTTGATTCTGGCCGCGCAGTTTGAATCGTTCATCCATCCCGTGACCATCCTGTTGACGTTGCCGCTCTCGATTCCGTTCGCGCTCCTCTCGACGATGATAGCGGGACAACGGCTCAACATCTTTTCCGCGCTCGGCATCCTGCTTCTTTTCGGCATCGTGAAGAAGAACGCGATTCTACAAATTGACCATACGAACGAACTACGCTCGCACGGCATGGAGCGTTACAGCGCGATCTTGCAGGCCAACAGAGATAGACTACGACCTATCCTGATGACGACCATCGCGCTCGTCGCGGGCATGATTCCGCTCATCCTGGGAAGCGGCGCGGGCGCGGCCACGAACCGTTCCATCGGCGTGCTCGTCGTCGGCGGTCAAAGCTTGTGCCTGCTCTTAACGCTGCTGGCCGTGCCCGTCTTCTACTCGCTCTTTGAAGACGCGAAGGAGTCGCGCGTGTGGGCCTATACGGGAAGACGCTTCAACGATTTCAAGGGCGGCGCGGGACGCCGTCTGGGCGAAGCCTACGCCGGTCTCGCCAGCCTCTTCCCGCGTAGGGCTAAAGTTGTCAAGCCGGTCGCCCATCGAACCGCAAAGGATAAGTATGTTGACCAAGCTTCAGGTGATTAATCGCGCGCGTCAGGTGCGCCGCGAGTTTGAAAAGAAGAGTCCGCATCGCGCGTGCATCGCAGTGCTCTTGAGCGCGCTGCTATTGTTCGCGCCGTGCGCGACGCTTCGCGCCCAGACTCCGCAGACGCCTTCGACTTCGACGCCGCAGCAATCGCCGCCCGCAGGAACTTCGACGCAAGGGCAACAGGGCCGACGGCCCGGCGCGGCCTCGCCTTCAACCACACAGTTGCCGCCGAACTCGTCTTCGGCTCCCGTGCGGCCAGGCAACGAGGCGCAACAGAGCACGCAGCCGCAGACGGGCGTTGAGCAGCAGCGACAGCAGACGACGCCCGACACGCAGGGACCGCGCCCGCCTTCGCCGCAGAATCCGAACGCTTCGCAGCAGACCGCGCCCGGACAGGCCGCGCCGCAAACTTCCACGCCCGCCGGGACCACTGCGCCGCAAACCGGCACGCCTGCCAACGGCAACGCGCCCGTCAATGGAGTCCAACAGACGCCAGGCCAGAACGTGGGAGTCTCAGGCGGCATCGCGCCCGCAGAACTGCCCACGGAGCCGCCGCCCGTCGCTCCGAATTTTGAAGCGCCCTCGCGCCCCTTGCCGAGCGCGGAACGAGTCGGCGTTGACATCTCAAACCAACTCCCCCTTACGCTCAACGAAGCGATTGCGCTCGCCCTGCAAAACAACAACGACATTGACGGCTCTCGCATCAACGTCAAGATAGCAGAGTATAACTTGCAGGCCGCGCGCGGCGTTTACGACCCGCTCATCTCTTCCGAGAACTACTACGAGCGACGCACCACTCCGACCAGTTCGACACTCGGCGGCGCGCAGAACGGCTCCGTCAAGCAGACTGACTTGACCGGCTCCGCACGCTTCGGCGGCTTCACCCCGTACGCGGGCGGCGCGTATCAACTCGATTTGTCCACGACGCGACTGACGACCAACAACCAGAACGTCACGCTCAACCCGCAGTACCCTGCGGCCTTGACCTTCACCTACACGCAGCCGCTCTGGCGCGGCCTGCGCATTGACGACAACCGCCGCACCATCGAGATAGCCAAAAAGAATCTCTCACTGAGCGATGCGCAGTTTCGCCAGCGCGCCATCGAAGTCATCTCGCAGGTCCAGCAAACATACTGGGACTTGGTCTTCGCGCTCAGAAATTTACAGGTCCAGATAGACGCCGTGAAGCAGGCGCGCACGCAGCTTGAAAGCAATCAGAGGTTAGTAGCGAAAGGCGTGCTCGCTCCCATTGACATCATCGCCGCCAGCACGCAGGTGACGAGCTTCGAGCAGAACGTCTACACCGCGCAGGAGACCGTCACGCGCGCCGAGAATACTCTCAAGACGCTCATCCTCGCTGACCGCACAGCCGCGCTCTGGTCGCGCCCGCTCACGCCCGTCACGCCCGTTGACCTCGAAGCTCCGCGCGTGCCGCTTGAACAGGCCATCAACGTCGCCATCAACAATCGCCAGGAATTGGTCCAACTTCAAACCAACGCCGAAATCAACGCCATAGACACGCGCTATTACCGCGACCAGACGAAGCCGCAGATTGACCTCATCGGAACATACACGGCGACGGGCCTCGCGGGCGTGCCCACTGCGGCGGCGACCACCGGCGGCAGCAGTTCCAACGCTGAATTGCGCGCGCGCGTCAACCAGCTATCCGCGCTCGCCGGATTGCCGCCGCTCACGACTACGACAACTTCCGGCGGTTCGGTCAACCAGAACCTTATCGGCGGCCTCCCGCAATCGCTCACGAATCTGATTCAAGCTGACTATCCGACCTATCGCGTCGGCGTGCGCGTAGAACTTCCCCTGCGCAACAGGACGGCGGAAGCGAACCTCGGTCGCTCGCTGGCGCAGGGCAGCAGCATACGCAATCTGAGGGCGCAGCAGGAGCAGTTGATAGAGGCTGACGTGCGCAACTCTTCGCAAGCCCTGCGTTCAGCCGAAGCGCGTCTCGCATCAGCCGCCGCGACCAGGGCTTCGACCGAGCAGCAATACGAGAGCGAGCAGAGACAATTCAGGGCCGGAACGTCAACCGTATTCCTGGTCCTGCAAAGGCAGAACGAACTGCTCGCCGCGCGCGGTCGTGAGCTTCAAGCCCAGACGGACTTGAACAAAGCCATCGCTGAATTTCAACGCGCCACGGGCAATACTCTACAGGCCAATCACGTCGCGGTTCGCACGGACACGCCCACGCGCGAGCTTGAGATGCGTCCCGCGAACGAGAGCGGCGCGGCCCTCTCAGGCTCTGCCTTGATGCCTGCGGAGAAGACGGGCGCGACCGGCGCGGCTGCTACTACGGTGGGAGTGAGAACGAATGAAAGGTAATCTCTCATCCACTTGCATGAAGTCAAAGCTGAGAGACGCGCTATACGCGCTCGCTCTGTTGACGCTCGTTGCTTTATCCGCTTCATGTCAATCGGGCGGTGACAGGTCCAGTAATGATACGCGTGGGATTATCGTGGTGAACGCTCCGGCGGCGGGCGAAGTGCGCCGCGTGCTGGTGAGCGAGGGCGGGAGCGTCAACGCGGGCGCGACCATCGTAGAGATTGCCGTGCAGGATGAGATGCAGCAGGCGGCTCCGAGTCCGGGCGAGAGCGCGGAGTCGCGGGCCGCGCGTAACTACAAAGCGGCTGACGCCGAGATAGAGGCCGCGCGCGCAGAGACCGTGCGCCATCAAGCGGAGGTCGAGCGTCTCACTCCGCTCGTCGCTTCCGGCGATGCTTCGCAGGGCCAACTAGACGGCGAGCGCGCTCTTTATGAACGCGCGCAGCAGCGTCTGCAAAAGGCGCAGGAGACGAAGAGAAACGCGGAGTCGGGA
Source organism: Blastocatellia bacterium (assembly GCA_034665545.1). GTDB lineage: Bacteria > Acidobacteriota > Blastocatellia > Pyrinomonadales > Pyrinomonadaceae > DASYML01. Next base: position 4,065 of record JAXDFO010000183.1, on the reverse strand, counting down.
CTGCTCGCGGCCAGGCAGCCGGACCAGAATCAGGGCGGCATGCAACCCGCCGCGCCGCGCGAACGCATCATCGCCGCCCGCACCTCTTCCGCAGGGACCGTGAGCGCGATAAGCGCGCGCGTCGGCATGCACGTCACAGAGGGCCAACCCTTAGCGACCTTGCGCGCGGACCAGCCTTGAGTAATCACTTGATGACAGCCGACGCCTGCAACATAGGCCCGCGCGAGCAGCTTAAGAGACGATTGATGGGCATCGTCGCGCTCGTCGTCGGCGTGGGCGCGGCCTTCTTGCTCGTCGTCTACAGCGCGCCGCGCTGGTCTCGCCTCATCGTTTTCTTCCCCCTCTGGATGGCGGGACTGGGACTCATGCAGGCGCGAGAGAAGACCTGCATCGCCCTGGCCGCGCGCGGGACGCGCAACATGGACGAAGGCGAAGAGAGCATTGAAGACGAAGAGATGGTCCAACAGCTACGCAGTAAGTCGAAACGCATAAATCGCCTCGCTCTCATCACCGCTCTAGCCATCACTGTGGTCACGCTCATCTTTCCATCTTCGATGAACTAACCGCGCCCTCTGCTGTTAATCTTTTTAAGAGACTTCGTCTCCGAGAGTTTTTACTCGTCCGCCTTCTCGCTCGGAGAAGCGTAGATGTAGCCGACGCCGCGCACGGTCTTGATGCGTTCAAACTCCTGGACCTGATGGCCCAACTTCTTGCGAAGATTGCTAACGTGCATGTCTATGCTGCGGTCAAACGGCGAGAGACCTCTGTGCAAGACATCCCTCACCAGTTCTTCGCGCGTCACGATGCGACCGGGAGCGCGCAGCAGTTTCTCAAGCAGGTCATATTCAACCACGGTCAGTTCCACGCCCTCGCCCGCGCGTCGAACAGTGCGCGTGCCCGTCTCCATTTCGATGTCTCCGACTGAGAGCAGCGAAGGAGCTTGTCTTTCATCATCCTCATCGGGCCGCATGCGGCGCAGGACGGCGTTGATCCGCGCGACCAGTTCGCGCGGGTTGAAGGGCTTCGGCAAGTAATCGTCCGCGCCTATCTCAAGCCCGACGATTCTATCAACGTCCTCGCCGCGCGCCGTGAGCATCACAATCGGCACGCGCGATTGAGCGCGAATCCGGCGCAGGACTTCAAAGCCGTTGATGCCCGGCAGCATGACATCCAGCACGACCAGCTTGTGCTCGCCGGAAAGCGCGCGCTCCGTGCCAGCCTCGCCGTTATGCGCCGCCTCGACCTTGTATCCTTCTGGTTCGAGATACTCCGCGACCAGTTCGCAGAGGTCCATGTCATCGTCAATCACTAACAGTTGCTGCATCGTTCAACTCTTTTCCGTTCGCCTCATCTGAAAATAAAGGGGCGCGCATTCTCTTACCCTAGCTGAGATTCCGCGTTTGTCAAGAAGCGTCTTGAGAAGATGGCCCGCTTGACAAAACTTTACACTCCCTTGACGAAATCTTTACGTTGCGCCCCTCCGAAATTGCGTCAAAAGGATAAAGCGAAAGTGACTTCAGTAGACCGGCGGTCATGGGTCTACGAAGTATGGGAAAAGCAATCCTTGGGGCGAAGGCTTAAATGAGAAAAAATATCTTCATACTGTCCGTCGTATTCATCTCTTTATTCAACGCGGCGGGCAACGGCGACACCGGAGTCGCATGGGCCCAGCAGCCGGACGGCGCGGTTCGTCCGGCTGGCAAGGCCGACGGTGTTGACGTGAATCGCATCATTCAAGCCTTCGCGGCCAAAGAGACGGAGTTCAGACAGGCGTTGAACCTGTATGCGTTCAAGCGCGACGCGGCTGTTCAGACCATAGGCATGGGCGGTCAGATTACAGGCGAATATCACCGCGTCTCACAGTTTTCATTCAGCAACGAGGGCGAGCGTTTCGAGAGGATTACTTTCTTTCCGCAGCCGACCCTGACGGAAATCTCTTTCACGCAGGAAGACCTCGAAGACCTCGGCGGCGTCCAGCCCTTCGCGCTCGAAGCCTCCAAGATTAGCCAGTACAACTTCACCTACGCGGGCAAAGAGCGCATTGACGAACTTGATACGTACGTTTTCGATGTCGCCCCGAAGGTGATGCCGAAGAAGGTCAGCGAGCGTTTCTTTCAAGGCCGCGTGTGGGTTGACGACCGAGACTTGCAGATAGTCAAAGTGCGCGGCAAGGGCGTGCCCGAAGGCAAGCAAAGGTTTCCGGTCTTCGAGACCTACCGGCAGCAGATAGACGGTCGCTACTGGTTCCCGACTTACACCTACGCCGACGATGACCTTGTCTTCTCGAAGGGGCAGACGGTTCACTTGCGCATGCTCATCCGCTACACGGATTACAAGCGTTTCCGCAGCCAGGTGAGAATCATAGAGGAAGGCGAGCCGGGCGAGGTGATGCCGGAGCCGACGCCGACACCAACGCCAACTCCATCGCCAACGAAGCCATAAGACGGCCTCTGCGTCTTGACAAAACTTTACATTGCGTTGACGGACTCTTTACGTCACGCATGGGTGGTCGGGCGTTACAGTGTATGACTCGCGCGCTTCAAGTTTTACGATGAGCGCGAATTGGACCAGTCTTGAAACCGACCGAAACATAAGGAGACGCGAATAACATGGAGCAGGTCGCAACGTTCAGTGAAGCTCAGATGAGGTGGTCGGGCGCGACGGAGACGGCCCCGCCGCTCGAAGCGTCTCAGTACGATTACCAGTTGGCTTGCAGGATTGCCGACGGCGATATGGTGGCCTTCGAGGAGTTGTATCAACGCTATCATCGCCGCGTCTATACCCTCTGCCTGCGCATGATGCGTAACGTGCCGGAAGCGGAAGACCTCACGCAGGAGATTTTCCTTCACGTCTACCGGAAAATCGGGAGCTTTCGCGGCGAGTCCACGATGATGACCTGGCTGCATCGCGTGACCATCAATCAAGTCTTGATGCACTACAGAAAGAGCGGTGTGCGTCGGGAGAAGACGACCGAGGACGGGGAAGTGCCGGAGCCGAAGGCGGAAGGCGCGCAAGTTCCGCTCCAGATGATGACGATAGACCGTCTCGCGCTCGATAAAGCGATAGCGCAACTGCCGCCCGGTTACAGGGCCGTCTTCATCCTCCATGACGTTGAAGGATACGAACACACCGAGATCGCGCAGATACGCGGCGGCTGCGTCGGCACGAGCAAGTCGCAATTGCACAAGGCGCGAAAGAAATTGAGGGAACTGCTGAAACAAGTCTCTGCTTGATTCGTTAGACGAAGACGAGAGACATGCTATTGAGGCGACGGGTTTGCCTGCGTCGCGGATGAAGTGTCCCGGTTGAGGTTCTCCAGGTCAACCACGTAGGCAGTTTGCTCGTCGCTCAGAACGAAGAGGCTCTTTCCGTCCAGGCTGAAACGGACGAAGGCCGCGCCGCCGTTGAGCAGTAGACGAGCCTGGCTGTCTCCCGTCTTCAAATCATAGAAGGTCAACTCGCCCGGATAATTTCCTGGGCATGTTGTAAACCTCCGCGTCAGGTGAGAGCCGCGACCGGCGAGGCGTGGCCTGTCGCGATGTTATACCGTTCAAGTCTCTCGAATTTCAAGCTATCTCGCGCCAGCCTGTTTGAAGCACGTCCGATAACGCCCGTCTTTCGCTGAGCATGTTTCAGACATTCATCGAGCATGTCTCAGATTATCGCTGGACCAGTTTGGATTACTGGTCCAGCAATTTCCACGCTCTGGTCTTAACAAGCGGACGTGGATTTGATACTCTACAGCCCTCATTCGACAAAGGTAGCTGGTGGCTGCCAATGTCTCAACTAGCCCAACAGAGATTTATACACTTCACGCCAGACGACCGAAGGCTCTCCGAATTGCTTTGGTCTGACACCAGCGGGTTGTATCGCGCTAGCCGCATGCTACCTGCATCCTGACCAGGAAAAAGGATAAGTACGCGCGGCGCAACTGTGCGTCGCCAACCGATAATGATAAGGCACTCCTCAATCGGCAAAACCGTAAGGTATCCTTTGATTGATTCAACTGGACCTTCGCTGTGGGAATCTACCGGGCGACCTGTTGCCTTAGCTCAACCAACATCT
>JAXDFO010000182.1:0-3822 GCA_034665545.1 Blastocatellia bacterium | reverse complement strand
CGCGCCCCCATTTCGGCGGCGGGCAGACCGTTTATAACGTCATTGATTCGCGCCAGTCGTACACGCAGGAGGTGGTGCGCAGGGGCGTCGCGGTCGTCGCGCCCGAAGTCGGCGAGGCCGCCAGCGTGCATCTCTCCTACGAGATGGTCGCGCTCACCGTCGCGGCCAGCGAAGAGTTAGGCATACGCCTCAGCGACGAAGACCGCAAGCGGCCCTTCATAGAGATGAGCGGGCGCAAGGGACTCGGCGTTAAGGCCGACGACCTCATCAATCGCCTCGAAGCGAGCGCGTTGCTGGAAGTCGGGACAAGACACCCGGACCTCTCCGATGATGAGAAGAGAGAGACGGCCCACTCCATCGCGGTCGGCGCGCTGCGTTACTTTCTTTTAAAGTTCACGCGCAATTCCGTCATCGCTTTCGATTTCAAGGAAGCCCTCTCTTTTGAAGGCGAGACCGGACCCTATTGCCAGTACGCGGCGGTGCGGGCCAACTCCATCTTTCGCAAATTGGACCAGGAAAAGTGCTCGTCTGCGATGGAGACGATGCGACGTGCCGCGAGTGATGAAACCGTCAGAGATGAAGTGTCGCGTATCCTCAATGGTGAGAGCGGAGATGAAATCTGGTCGCTCGTGACCCTCGCGGCGCGGCTCCCTGAACTCATCTCGCAATCTGGCGCGCAGGCCGAACCGGCTTATCTTGCTAAATACGCCTTCACGCTGGCGCGCGCCTTCAATCTCTTTTACCATCGCCACCGTATTATCGTTGAAGAGGACCAGATAAAACGCGCCGTGCTCGTCAACGTCGCGTTGATTGTTCGCAGGCAGTTGACGAGCGCGCTCGAAACGCTCGGCATCAACGTCCCTGAACGCATGTGACCGGCACGCCCTTTGCAATCGCTCATGCTGTACTTTTGTTGAAGGCCGGGATTATAAATGGATTGAGCCAATCGTTAATGAAATCGAGCGGAAGCAAACAACTTAGCTTTTGACTGTTGGCAATTTGCCACCAGCTTTGGCGTTTTACGAATCAACGGAAGAGAGAGAAACTGTTATGCTCATCGTCATGAAGGCAGATGCTACCGAGCAAGAGATTGATGCGGTCGTCAGCGTCGTCAACGAATTAGGATTTAAGGCACACCCGATGCCCGGCGCGATGCGTACCGCCATCGGCATCACTGGCAACCAGGGCGCGGTTGACGTGACGCGCTTCGAGAATCTGCCGGGCGTCGCCGAAGCCATTCGCGTCAGCAAGCCTTACAAGCTGATTACGCTCGACCTGCGGCCTGAGAAAACCATCGTGCGCGTTGGCGACGCGACCATCGGCGGCGAAGAGTTGGCTATCATCGCCGGTCCCTGCGCCATCGAAAGCCGCGCGCAAGCCTTCGCCATCGCTGAATCCGTGCGTCGTAGCGGCGCAAGGTTCTTTCGCGGCGGCGCGTACAAGCCGCGCACGTCGCCCTATGCCTTCCAGGGTCTCGGCGAAGAGGGCTTAAAAATCCTCGCGGAAGTCAGAGAGACTTACGGCCTCAAGATAGTGACAGAGGCGTTGGACGAAGCGGGGCTTGACCTCGTTGAGCGTTACGGCGACATGATTCAAATCGGCGCGCGCAACATGCAGAACTTTTCCCTGCTGCGCCGCGCGGGCCGCTCTTCCCTGCCCATCCTGCTCAAGCGCGGACTCTCCGCGACGCTCGATGAATGGCTGCTCGCCGCAGAGTACGTGATGGCCGAAGGCAACTATAACGTCGTCCTCTGCGAGCGCGGCATACGCACCTTCGCACAGCACACGCGCAACACTATGGACCTCGCCGCGATTCCAGCCGTGCGCCGTATCTCGCATCTGCCGGTCATCATTGACCCGTCGCACGGGACCGGCAAAAACTATATGGTCACGCCGATGGCCCGCGCGGGCGTCGCGGTCGGCGCGGACGGCCTCATCATAGAGGTCCACGACCAGCCCGAACGCGCGCTCTCGGACGGCGCGCAGGCGCTGACCCTCCCGCAGTACGCTCAACTTGTTGATGAAGTGAGAGCTATTCACGAAGTCATCGCGCCCGCGCCCGTCGGCTAACACGCGGCGCGGCATGGCCCTCATAAGAAGACGACGCGCAGGGCTTGTTGAGAAAGGTTCTCAACAAGCCCTGCGCCGTCTCTACAGTCAACTCATCTCGCGCGCGGCGAAGATGCCTGCCCAGAGGGCTACGAATCCGACGACGACGCTGAGGACCACATAAAGCAGTGCCACCCAGTATTGCTTGTCTTGGAAGAGCCGCGCCGTTTCATACTCGAAGGTCGAGAAGGTGGTGTACGCGCCGACGAAGCCGACGGCGATGGCGAGGCGCAGGTGCGGGCTGACGTTGATGCGCCCGGCGGCGAGCGTCAGGAAGAAGCCTATGATGAAAGAGCCTGAGATGTTGATGAAGAAGGTCGCGGTCGGAAACGGCACTGCCGTGCGCGCGAGGATGGAACCGTTCAGAAAAAATCTCAACATGCCGCCGAGCGCGCTGCCCGCCGCGACCGCCAGGTATTTGTTCAGTGTGTCCAAACTTGCCCTCTCAATAATCCTTCTCAATAATTTTAGGACTCAACGACAGAGATTTTGCAAGTTGGAGATTTTCGCGTCAAGATATGTGCGACATGGCGATTAGCGAAACGGATCATTGGCCCATCCGGGTCGAGGTAGAGTTAGAGGCGGGCGGAGTGCCACAGGTATGAGCCGTGATGTCATCAAGAGCCGCGAGAATACGCTCGCACGCCATGCGCGCGCCGTCCGTGATGGAAGAATCCGTGAGCTAATCTTTGTAGAGGGCGTGCGGCTGTGCGAGGAAGCCCTCGCCGCGAACTTGAAGATAGAAGATGTGCTATACACGGATAGAGTAGCGCGGGACGAGAGAGGGGCCGCGCTGCTCGGAGCCTTGCAGAAAGTGAGCGGGCGCATGAGCGCGGTCAGCGAGAGCGTCTTCGCTTCGGTCTCGGACACGAAGACGCCGCAGGGCGTTGTCGCGCTCGCTTCCAGACCACGGACTGACAAGTTCGCGCTTGAGGGCAAGGGCGCGGAAGTTCCCTTGCTGCTCATCATGCACAGGACCAATAATCCTGTGAACGCGGGCGCGCTCCTGCGGACGGCTGAAGCGGCGGGCGCGACCGGCGCGGTGACGACCGCAGGCTCCACCGACATCCTCTCTCCGAAAGCATTGCGCGGCGCAATGGGTTCCGCGTTTCGACTTCCTTTGTGGACCAATGCGAAGTATGCGGAAGTGTTGGACTGGTGCAGGGCGCAGGGCATCATCACAGTTTGCGCCGACGCGTCAGCCGGGCGTTCCTACGCGGAGATTAATTGGACCAGAGCGCGCGCCCTCGTCGTCGGCCCCGAAGCCTCCGGCCTCAGCGATGAAGAGGCTGCTGCCGCAGATGAGATGGTCAGTATCCCCATGCGCCCGCCCGTTGAAAGCCTCAATGTCGCCGTCGCCAGCGCGGTCATCCTCTACGAAGCCGCACGACAGAGAGCATATGAAGAGTAATGGAGCATGAGATTCACCACAGAGGCACAGAGAACACAGAGCGGGCACAGAGCAGATTCAACAACTCTGTGCATTCTCTGTGTGCTCTGTGCCTCTGTGGTGAATGCCGTCTTCCTCTTCTCTCAAGGCTCACCGGACCACCGCCCACTGATTACTGCTTTTCTCTCATCGCGTGTTCGGCTAGAATGGTGTGGCGTCTTAAAAGCGTAGCAATCCCCTCTCCCTTTCATGCGTGCGAGGCCCTTTGCGGCCTCAGAGTTTGCGGCGCGCCCGTGTAAGACTATTGTATGAACCCCCGTATG
>JAXDFO010000181.1:0-13046 GCA_034665545.1 Blastocatellia bacterium | reverse complement strand
TCAGTTCATCGTGGCGGCGTTCATCGTTCCTTTCATTGCGTTGCCAGAATCACCTTGATGTCGGTGCGGCGATTTTGCTGGCGACCGGCTTCGGTGGTGTTCTCGGCGATAGGATTACTTGAGCCGCGCCCGATGGTTTGGAAGCGCGTCGGCGGAATATTGGTGAAGTTTTTGACGATGTAGTTCTTGACGGCCTGAGCGCGCCGGTCGGAGAGGCTCAGGTTAGTGGTCGCAGAGCCTGTGGTGTCCGTGTTGCCTTCGATGCGGAGCACCGTGTTGCCGAAAGAGGTCATCGTCTCGCCCAGTTTGTCTAGCAACAGGTAGGAGCCGGGCATGATTTCGTCGGAGCCGGGCGTGAATTGAATTTGAATCTGTTGATGCAGAATCGGAATGTCTTTATCCGACGGCGCTTTGGCCACGACCTGCGCTTCTTCAACCTTCTGGCCCGGATAGCTGGCCGCCAACGTTTGCAGGAAACGGGTGTCGGCCCATTCCTTCGCGTCCACGCTCTTCGTCACCAAGCCCTTTTTGCGCCAGATGACGAAGGCCGTATCGAACAGGGTCTCGTAGTGCGGCTTCGTTCCGTTCAAGCCGTAGAACTGCGCGTTGTCGGCAAAAGGCGTGAGCTTCAATCCCGAAAGCATGCCGGAGACCGTGTCCGTGTCGAGCTTGAGAGACTTGGCGACGACTTCGTACGATCCATTCGGATCGTTCTTAATCATCTCAATGCCGTCGAGCCAGCCATGCACGAAATCACGAACGGTCTCCGGCGCTTTGTCAATCAAGTCCTGTCGCGCGCAGAGCGTGTCGGCGATGATGTTGGTCGCGGCCTGCGTCGAGACGAGCACATGCGCTTCGTCGCCGCGCGCGGTGACTGCGCCCGAGAGGTCAGGCTCCCAGGTCACGGCGGCGTCCACCTGCTTGGCCTTGAAGGCGGCGGCGGCGGCGGGCGCGTCCGTCGTAAAGATAATGTTCTTCTCGACAGCCGCCCTTTCATCGGGCGTCAGGCCGGACTGCGCCAGGAGGTAGAGCAGCAGAAAGTGTGACGGCGTAAACTGTGTGCAGGCTATCTTGTGGCCCTTCAAATCTTCGATTGACTTGATGGACGAAAGCGACGCGATGCCGTCGCCTCCGCGCGACCAGTCCTGCATGATGATGGACTTGGCCTTCTGATTCTGCTCGGCGAGGATGGAGGCTTCGCGCGCCCAGTTATCCACGGTGTTCCACATGATGTCAACCTGGCCGCTGCGAAACGCCGCCAGTTTCGCCGCCGGGTCTTCGAGCAGGACGAACTTGACATCCATCCCGAATTTCTTTTTGTACTGCGAGCCTGCGTTCGGCTCCATGCCGTTGTTGAAGACGATGCCCGGCGAATGACCGGCCCAGGTATTGATGCCGACGACGAGCGGGCGATTGAGCTTGCCCGTGCCGATGGCAGCCGCGTTGACGCCCGTTGAGCCGACACCGCGCGCCGGATCAACGGGCGCGCCATTCAACTTATCGAAGTCGCCCTTCGAGTCGCCGCTTTCCGTTGTCTTTTCACCACCGGCCCAGCGTTTGATAGCATCGCCTTTGTAATGCCATGTCGCAAAGCCGATGACACCTAACATCACCACCCCGATGAAAGCCTTGGCAAAGGGAGTCAGTTTCATAAGCACCTCGAAAGAAAATTAGGAATGATGAACTCGCGGGATGAATGAAGAGAAAGCAGCAGCGGATTTCTGTTTCGCTTTTAATTCATCATTCATCATTTCGCATTCAACATTGCTCTTCACATTGTCTTATTGCTCTGAGCGTTTTGCTGCGCGGCCCTTTTGGCTTTCAGTTCGGCGAGTTGTTGTTTGGCCTGCACGTCGCCGGTCTGATTGCGGAGCGCGGCGAGCCGCGAGTCGAGCGAAGATTCGGAGAGTTCCTTGCCGAGGTTCGCTTCGGCAATCGTCGTCTTGATATGCTGGCGCACGTTGTCGAGCGCCTTGACTTCGGCATCAACCGAGAGGCCGTCGAGTTGTTCCTGCACTTTGATACGCGCCTGTGCCGATTGCATCTTGGCGAGCATCGAATCGCGCTCGCCCTGCAATTTCCTGATCTCCGACTGCACGCTGAGCAATGAAGACTTGGCGGAATCTGCGTCCGCGTGGGCCGAGTCCATCTCCGCTTTGATGTCGGTCACTTCCGCCGTCAATTGATTCTTCTTCTGAATCAGGATGACAGCCAAATCGTCCTGATTCGTAGAGACGGCGGTCTCTAGTTCGCCTTCGGTCTGGGCCAGGTCAGCGGTCGCGCGTTTGTAGCGTTCGTCGAGGTCTTCGCGGCGACGAATGATACTGGCAGTGGCGGTCTTCAGTTTTGAATATTTAGCCATCATGGAGTTGATGGCGTTTTCATACGCGATTTCGGGATGCTCCTTTTCAATGTCAGAAATCCAGAGCGAGAGAAAGCCTCTCCAGAGATTCGCCAGACGTTCAAACATAGCTCTTCCTTCCCTTTCTTTAACTGGCTGAAGTTTCCGCTTGGGTTGAGGGGTCGTGGAGTTTGGGCGAAGCCTTGACGATGCGCGCGACCGCGTCCTGGCCGAAAAATTCCAACACCTGCTGGACTTCAAGCTTCTTGTCGTTACAGAGCTTAATCAAGGTCTGCTGCTCCTCCACACTCTGCTGCATCACTGCGCGAATGCTTTTGATCTCCTCTTCATACTGCTTAATCCGCGCGTCCGATTCTTGAATCAGTTTCTCGTTATCTGCCGCGCCATTGCGGACATAACCATCGAGCGCCTGTATCTCTTCGACACTGGCCTCGATGATTTTTTCAAGCGGCACGCCAAAGGCCTTGAGGGCGGCTTCGACGATCTGCTTCTTCACTGCCGCATCTGTCCCCGGCGGCAGACCGCGTAGCAACTCTATGGTTTTAGCCACGCGCTCCCGTTCCTCTGCGCTTACGCCAGCGGCGGTGAAGACCGCTTCAAAATCAACTTGTCCGCCAATCGCGGCGGGCGGCGGCGTTTGAAAAACTCCCTGTGTAGGAGAGGGCGTCGTGTAATCTACGCTTCCTGACAGAGAGGGTGATAGCTCCCCCGTCGGGCTCTGCGCTCCATCCGGCGTGTCTGACCCGACTTCCGTGCCGTCGGTCTGCTGATTATCGTCACGTTCGATAAACCACCCGGCAACGGTTGCTCCCCAGCTTTTTTTGTCAGTCATAAAGCACTTTTCCGCTCCTCATATAATTGGTTACGGGAACACGCCCTTCATTGTATTCGCCTGAGCAGGCCGTAAGCGGGGCATTTTAGTACATGGTCACGTCTTCTGTCTTGCATTTGTTCAGGGTTAGGCTGAATCGAAACCACAAAATATCATCACCATCAGGGCTACAGCTTAACACACGTCCATATTTGGAAGGTCGTGAAATTCGTCTTGCGGGGCCACTTTGACAGGAAATACAACCGCGCGGCGTCAGGCACACTTCTATCTGGCAATAAGGCTGGGAGCGGCGAATGTTCATGAATATGATATAGCTGACCTCTCAGGGCATTCTACGCACGCGATGCGGCTCTCATCTCCTGACCGGAACGTCTATGAAGCTGCTGCTGGACCACCTGAGGCGCAACGGCTCTTTGGCGTCAGCCATCGTTTCGTCGCTCACGTCTTTGCCCGTGCCGTAGTTGATCTGCATGTCAGACCTCTTCATGACGCTGAGCGTCAACACCAACCGGCTGCCTGATCTGAACTGACGGCTGGTTAGAAGATTGCTCTCAAAGTCTAGTTGCTGTCGCCTGTCCGGGACTAACAACTGACGGCGGCTGCGGTTTCTGACGTAGCTGGCGCGTGACCAGTAGTAGGACAATTGCACGTACTCGCCCTCTGGCGTCAGTTCATAGAGTTGGATGTTAAAATCAAAATCCTTCTTGTTAGTGATAAAGTCCAAACGCCCGTTGAAGAGTCCGCTCAGTTCGACCTGCGTCTTGAACGGGTCGCTGACGAAGACGAATCCGTTCGCCCTTTTCAGCTTATTGCCGACGATGGATTGATTGCCGTTCCAGTTATCTACGTTCGCGGGGGCAAAGTTGACTTGCTCGACGCTGGAACGATCCGCCAGATCCACTGTCTGTGTGATGAAGCTGTTATTGGCGGGCTGGCGGGCGGTTAACCCGTACATATCACCGGATCGCTCCGCGCTCAAATAAAATCTCAGTCGCTCGTCGGCCATCGCTGCCAGCGACGGCGCGTGTTTCCAGACGTTCGCGCCCATCACCTCATAGTTCACTTTGTCCTTGAGCAACTCCGGCTTCGGCCCGCCTTTGAAGACGTAGTCGAACCACCGATAGCGTAGCGCTTCGATGTCTATCGCCGCGACCGGGTCAAGGTTGTAACCTAAGAGCGGCAGCAGCACACCGTTCGGACCCGTTTGAGTGCCGCGCTGTCCGCCAACGTGGTCATAGGGGCCGATGACCAGATAGTGTTCTGCCTGCGGATTGTATTTGTAGTGCTGGATGAAGTAGTAGAGCGCGCCGATCTGTCCGTCATCATAATAGCCCGTGGTGGTGAGGACCGGAATCCTGATGCGGGCAAACTCTTCCCCGTAAGGAATCATGTTTCGCCAGTAGCCGTCGTAGCTCGGATGTTCAATCCAACGATCCCAGATCGGATTGGGCGCGCCGTAAATCTTTTCCAAATCACGATAGGCGCGCCCGCTAACGTACCAGTCGTGGTTCAGGCGATTCCAACGGTCGCTGTCGTTGTACGTCGCATCATCGAGCGTCTTCACGTTCGTGGTGTAGAAGGGCCAAGGAAACCCGTAGTTCTGAAAGACGCCGCCGGGCATCGGAAAATCAATCCCCGGCGCGAAAGTCACTGACGGCATGATCGCCTTCAAAGCCTTCGGCATGTGCTTGGCCGCAGCCCACTGCGTAAAGCCTTCGTAACTGCCGCCGAACATTCCCACCCGACCGTCGCTCCATGATTGCGCGCTTATCCAGTCAATCAAGGCGGCTGCATCCGCGCCGTCATGCTCGACGGGCACAGGCTGGTCTGGGCTGCATCCCTTGCCGCGTGTGAGTCCTTCGACGCCGACATAATGGTGAGAGGCTGTCCGTCGCGCCTCGTTCAGTGTCCTGAAGGGGTCGGCATAGATGGTGAAGTTGAGCAGAGTTGGCAAGCGGTTGGAAGCGGCGCGGGGGCGCACGACCAACGCGCAGACAATCGCGCCGTCCGGGGTTCGCACGCCGATGTCTTTGTTGATGATGTAACGGCGCTGGTCGTCTTCATCCGACAAGGCCGCCGTCAACGGCTGGAAACTCCTGTAGGCTTGGACCACGAAATATTTTCTCAGCAGATCAATCGCGTCGGGCAGCGTGATGGTCTCCTGGCCCTTTTGCCTATCCAGCGCGGCGCGCAGGCTATTCTCAAGAAAATTCAGAGAAGTGCCGAACGACCACAGCACGTCATATGCAGTCTTGTCGTCGAGCACGCCTAAGGACTCGCGGAAGGACTGCTTGAATGCTTCGTCGAAAGGCTTCTTCTCAGAGACTTGCCGGGACTTCGCTGTCGCATAAATCTCCCACCGAACATTGTTAATGAGTGGCTGCGCGGATTTGCCTGAGCGGCGCAGTTCTCGCAAGGCCGCGAGGCTTTGTTGGGCGTCGTCGTAATCACCGGCGACCATTTGCAGGCGAAACAAGTTGTTCAAATAAGCGTCGCGGTCGGCCTCTTTGTACGCCCCGATCACCTCACGAGCCAAGCCGGGCATGGCCTTAGAGAGCGCGCCGGGATCTTCGAGGGCCGCGCTCGGAAAGTTGAACTGTTGGGCCGCGCAGGGCATGGCCGCCAGACAGGCAATGGAAACAACAATAGCCTGAGCTAAGAGGCCATTCGTTATTAGTTTGTGCATAAGTCCTGTTAGTCTCCGCCCGCAGCCACCAACGAGCCTCTCCGAAGTCCGTTTGAAGTCTGCGCCGTTAGATTTGCGTCAAGGAGCAACGTCAATAGTCTTTTGGAGCCAGCGTCTTCCGCTTCACACGATTAACCATCCTGAGAAATGAGGATGCTTAGGGGTTGACGCCACTGATCATGCCATCCCTGGATTGCTAAAGCCATCTACATTCTAATTCAGACGAGGCCGCAAGCGGGTGCATTCACGCTGATTTTGTGGTGCGCCAAATATATCAATGCCTAAACATCTCTACGCTTTCAATCTGGTATAAATGTCGCCTCATTGGCGGCATGAGCATCGCACAGGGCACTGAGCCGACGCCCTATTGCTTCTTCCACTCGTCAGCCGTCCTCCACAGGCGGCTGGCTCTGGGTAGTCTCTGTAGGCTCGTCACAATCAACTCCTGCATTTCCGTAAGCTCTCCAGAATTGGCCGCCGAGTACAACAGTTCGACGCGTTTCGGCCCGATGCCGTTTTGCCGGTACATCTCGATGATCGGCTCAGCCGCGTCATAACTCAAAAGCCAGGGTTGCCCCAGTGTGCCGAGTGCGTCATGCAGCCTTCGGTGATTCGCCTCATCGAAGAAGAACCGGTAGAGATTATTGGCCTTATAGTAAAAAGGAGGGTCGAAATAGTAGAGAACTTCATTCGGTTGATACCTGCGCGCTTTGACTCGCCGGACTGTGTGCCGCCAATCGCCGTGATTGACGAACAGCACACGTTGAGCCAATTGCGCAGCCTGCGTTATCCGCCTGGCAATGAGTTCAACGGCATACCGGCATCCGATAGGGTAGGCAGATTGTTGCGTGCGTCCGCCGAGCGGGCCTGCGCCTGGCGCGATAATGCCGGAGAAACTCGTGCGGTTGAGAAAGATGCAGGCGAGTGCGCGTTGCCGGTCTGTACGATGCTGTCCATTCTTGAAGCGGTCCCAATTAGCCAACGTCGGCTCTATATGGCGCAGCTTTTCAATGAGCCATTCGTGGTCCGTGAAGACCGTCTTCCAAAAACCTGCCAGCAAAGGATCCTTCTCGCCCAGTGCGATTGATTCGACCAGCCCATCGTTAAGAAGTTGTAGCGCGACGCTCGCGCCTCCCGCCAACGGCTCAACGAAGAGTTTCGGATGCAGGCCATTCAGGCGGATAGTCGCGGCGATATATCCGGCTAATCGGCGCTTTCCGCCCGGATAGCGCAACGGCGAAAGAATTGATGCGGTGTGCCGAGCGAATGCTTTCCTGGTCTGATGTGATTTTCCTTTTGAGCGAGTTGTTGGGGGCACGCCTTTTCCTCAATCAAGGGATAAGATATTTACTTCAAAAACCTTTCCACTGAATGTTGAGCATTACTTCGCCGCCTTCGGAAGGCATCCAGGTTCTTTCCAGGTGGCCATCGCCACAATAATGTCGAAACTCCTTGAGCATCATCGCTTCCAGCAGAGTTCTCCGATCTGTCGGCACGGCATCAAGCACGGTATCGGAGCAGATAACGATAAGTTTTCGTTCGGCGCGCGTTGCCGCAACGTTGAAGCGATTGCGGCTCAGCAGAAACTGCGCTTCGGCTGTCGCATATTCCTCATCAGCCACGCCGTAAGAGACGAGTATCACTTCGCGCTCTTTGCCCTGCATTTTTTCAACCGTATCCACCAGCGGCATCGGCTTGTTCCTGTCGCCAAATCCGCGCTGGTAGAGCGCCTGCCGGATGGCGCTGTTCTGTGCGCGGTGGGGCGAGAGAACGGCTAAACCCTTCCGTACAAAATCTCTGGGCGAGTAAGGCTGAGGAGTTTTGTCCTTCGCTTCCCGCAATAAAATTTGACTGAGCCTGTCTGTCAGAAGCGCGACCAACTCTGCTTCGATAGGGTTGCGCGCAGTAAAGCTTCGGGGCGGCGTGTACCAGCAAAGCACCACGGGTCGCTCAGGGTGCAGGATAGTATCAATCATCCCTTCGCTCGTCTCGTCAATGGCGGGCGCGGTCTGGATTCTGATGTCGGGCCGGTTTGACCTGAAACGCCCGCGATAAAGCACATGACGCGGATAAGCAGTCAGCGGCTCGTTCATGCGGAAATTCTCTTCGAGTTGAAAGATTTTTCGCGCTTCGATGCCCGGGTCATTAACGCTCGCCTCTTCAATTTGTCGGCGCATGAAAGCGAAGACGGAACTGAGCATGTGTTCATGCTCTTCCGGGTAATTGCCATGAATGATCGGCGGCAACTGCTGGTCGTCTCCGGCGAGGATGATATTTGAATGCGGCTTGCCTGAGCCGAAGGCGACAAGGGCGTCCGGCAGGCGCATCTGCGAGGCTTCATCAACCAGCACGACATCGAACCAGGGGCGTATGATACCGCCAGCCTTTTCCATCCCCTTATAGGCGCTCCAAACTGTTCCTCCGACGATGGCACAAAGAGAGTCCCGTTGCAGACAGGCATCCAGGTCTTCATTCGCGAGCAACTCGACCCTTGGAGGTAGCTCATCATCTGCGGCATTACCACTGCCGAGAAGCTTAATGATGGAAAGCGTATCCGGTCCAAGATTGTATGCATGCGCCAACTCCGCCAGCTTGCGCAAGACGTTCACGATGGCTTGATGAGTAAAGGCTGTGACCAGAATGCGCAAGGGCTTTTTCGCGGCTTGGGCGGCCAGCGCGTAACCCAGGAGAATATGTGCGACCGTGTGCGTCTTACCTGTTCCGGGAGGCCCCCAGATTAAAGTCAGCGGTTCGCTGAATACGCCGCGCCAGGCTCGCCACTGCCCTTCATTTAACAATACGTCCGGGTCTTTGCCTGCATTAACAATGCTATTCCTGAAGAGTTGCTCCACCTGGCTCTTCTCGCTCATCACGGGCTGCCATTCATCCATTTCGCCATCGCGTAAGAGGCTGTGAATGTGCAAAGCGTTCTGCGGATTCTCCTGCAATTCGCGCAGTACGGTCAGAATTTTGTGCGTCTGAGAGTCAGTAAACAACTTATCCAGCGCGCATGGTTTTGTCAGATCAACTTTCTCTCTGAACTTGTCCGGCTTCTTCGGCAGGAGACGCACGCGCGGCGGCGTCGCTTGTAGGTTATACTCGACCAGACTCACCTTAAAAGGTTCAGCGCCCCAGTTACTCTCAAACAGCCTGCCGTCAACATCGCCCAGCAAAACTTCCGGCTGGTCTTCCGGCGTGACGACCAGATTAAAGTCGCCCACTTCAAATTTCACGTCTTTCGATTCCGGGTCGAACGTGAACCAGAGCGAGCCATCCGATTGTTCACTCTCCGGCACATGTTGAAGATTGCGTATGCAGACGAACTTTTTGGAGCGTTCTTCAACAGGTAAAGCATGAGTATGTTTGACAGCTAGCTCCGCCAGAGAAGTTTCGAGAATGGAGAAAGCGCGCAGGGCTTCGAGCGTGCGGAAATTGAGCGGATCAAACTCGCTGTAGAGCATGAAAGGCTCTTTGCGCAAGAGAAGCTTCTCGCGGAAGTCCTGCTTCAAACGGCGAATCACGGAATCCGTCGCGCGTAGTTTGTTCTTTACAGTGTCTCCGATCTTCTCATAGACATCATCCGGTGAAAGCCTTCGGTCAGGCGCGCGCGAATCGGGCTGAAACGGTTGATTGCTCCAAACGTCGTGGATGCGCTCGTAGGCAACCTGGCTGGAAAACTCCCAGCCGAAACCATAGCGAGGATGAAAGACATGGCCTTTATCTTCACCTTCTCTATTTTGTGGCTGATACATCTCAGAGACGGTTTTCAGATCGAAGACATAAGGCGTCGGCAGTGCGACCATTGTTCGCAAGACCTGTGTGACTATGGCGCCGGGTATCGTGCGAAACGTGTCCGCATCCTGCATCACCGATGAAGGCGGGAAGAGCCTTAGTAAGTGTGTAATCTCGGCGAGCAGTTCCGGCGGCTCTTCGACAAAAAGATGCCGCTCGATAAGACTGCGCAGGATGAAGAGATCAATCGTGTCGTAAACGTAAAAGTGCAGCGTGCGTTGCTGCTTCCTAAGCTCCCACTGGGCATCTTTTCGCGCCTGCTTGAGCGCGGCTTGCGCCTGCTTCAAGCGTTCTTGCAATGCGGCTCTCTCTGCCAGCAGCGTCTCATGTTGCGGATTGGTTCTCCGCAACACCGGACATCTTTGTTTGAACTCTGCGAGAGCCGCTTCAGCCTGCGCCAACTCGCTTGCAGCCTCCTGCACGCTCGCCACATCTTCGACTGATTGGCTGGCTATCTCACGATTGGCGGCATCAACTCGCCGCAGCAATTCATTCAGGGCGCTCAGGAATTCCAGCAGGATTTGCGCTTCCGAATTCGGCTCACGCGCGATAAAGACCCGCTCCTCTCCGATGACTTTGCTGTTCTCTTCGTCCCATCCTTCATAAGTCTTAAAGCCGAGCGCGAAACAGGTCTGCGTGACGGAGTCTTGCTCGGCGCACAACACGACGCGGATGTTCTCGTAGCGCGGCATCAGCAGAGTATTAGTGGGAAGCGGGCGCGCTTCTCCGTCTTCGAGCGCCTGTGCGGTAGCGACATAACGCGGAAGGTTTAGCGAAAGGTCGTGGCTTAGTAGCTGTAGATTGGCGAGGCGTTCTTCATCCTTTACTACTGCGAGTTCGCGGTGCGTCGTGATGCCTGACTGTTTGAGGCGGCGCTTTGACTCTGAACTGATATAAGCGATGCGCGAGAGGTCGGAAGATGCGTTCGCCTCGTCACGGCAGTGGTTCATGTACTCACACATCGGGCAGTGGTCCGTGACATGAAAATGCGCATCGGCAGCCGGAGTTTGAAAGAGCAGTGGCGCGCGGTTACGTAGAAAATCTTCAACAGCCAGGCGATAAGGGCGCAACTCAAAAGGCGGATCATTCTCGTCACGCGAGCGAATAACGGCGAACTCAAGATCAACTTCGACGCCTCTCAACCCTGCTTCTCGGATGGCATGATCGAGAATAAATGAGTAATAGGCGACCTGAATATAATGATCGTGACGCGCTTTCTGGCTCGCCTTGAAATCCCAGATGCGAAGCCTCAACTTCCCTTCTTCGTTGACAGGCGGAAGCACTTCCAACAGGTCAGGGCGCGCCGGGCCGAGCGTGACCAGCGCGGCGTCCAGACCGAACTGTTCGAGCAGCCGTGCTTCCTGCTCCCCGTCGAGCACAACCTCAAGCTGCGTGACGAACTGTGGGAAAGGCTCTGACTGAAAAGCCGCGATGAAATCCGAGAACGGCAATTCCTTCACTTTACAGCCATCCTCTGTGCGCTCTATATCGGCGGTCAGGACAGCCTGTTTACCAAACTCGTCTATCAGTGCCTGCACCTGATCGCCTTCAAAGAAATTTCCCGCTTCCATTAAGAGCGCGATGCCGGGACGACTATGGGCGCGCAACTTTTTCGGCACGTTCCAACCGATGCCTGATTTGCCGCGCAGAGGGCCAGCCACAGTATTCCAGCGAAAATTACGGTCGCATTTATTTGCAAAGTACTTAGCAATATTTGAGGCCGTCAGTCTGAATTTTTGAGGTGGACGCGAGGCTGCTCTCATAAGGATTCCTTCAAGCCCCTGCGAGGTCGGGCGCGGGGCGGATGAAACATTGTCGCATCCTATCATAGTTGATTCCCAAATGTGGATTGCGGTATGTTTCGTCTACACGAGCGGCGCAGCCTTCGTGCTCTAACCTCCTGCAAGCTTCTAACCCGCCCGTGTCTTGAAAAAGCTCTCTGCTCACGGAGGCGCACCGGGTTTTAGTCTCTCAATCATTCTCGCTGGCTGACAGCTTTCTGGAGAATCGCTTATGTCCCACAGGGGCGAACTGTCCGACCGCATGTTGCGCCTGCCGCTCCTGCTCTCCGAGCGTCCACACTCGCAGCAGGAACTGGCTCGCATCTTCAACGTGAACAGCAAGACCATCCGGCGCGACCTTGACATATTGTCACCCGTCTATCCCATCGTGTCTGAGCGAGACGGGCGTGAGGTCATGTATCGTTTCAGCGACGACTACAAATATATCGCGCCCCCGTTCACGCCCACCGAACTGGCAACGCTGTTGTTGGCGCAAGAGTCCATCGCCTCGACGGGCTTTACTGCTCTCGGCTCACCCTTTGCCCGCTATGGTCGCTCGCTGCTGGCGAAGGTCAAGTCTTCCCTTCATCCATCGTTGCGCGCCAAACTGGATGCGCTGGCCGCCATTTTCGGCACGGCCGCCGTACCGGCGAAAGACTTTGCCCCCCACGCCGCGCTCGTTGACCGTTTGACGCAGGCCGCTGTCGAAAGCCGCCGCATCCGCCTGCGCTATTACACGCTCGCCACGGACACCACGAGGGAGCGCATCGTCGAGCCATACGCAGTCTATTTTGACCCGGACGGCGCGACCCTCAAGCTCATCGGTTATGACCATCTTCGAGGCAAAATCCTCCCCTTTGCCATTGATCACATCCGCGCGTTGCGGGAGACGAATGAAAAATTTCAACGTCCGGCTGATTTCGACTTGCAAAAATATCTCTCAGCCAACTGTTTCAACGGTATTCACGGCGACCCCGTCACGGTTCGCCTGCGCGCCTACGGCGTCACGGCGCGCGTCTTCGCCGAGCGTACTTTTCACGATTCACAACGCACAGTCGAGCGTACCCCGCGCACGGCTCAAGGGGCTGAGACCACCACCATCGAGATGCGCGCCGCATCAGGGCGCGGCCTCGTTCGCTTCATTCTCAGTTGGGGGCCGGACGTGGAGGTGTTATCCCCGCCCGGCCTCCGCCACGACGTAGCGCAAGCCTACAAGCACGCCCTCACGCTTTACACCGACGAGAGAATTTAGGCGCGTGCGAAAATAATTTTTGCAGAATCCCCTTACCTGTCCGATGTCCGGCATAAGATGGGCAACCGGGACAGGCTATTCGACACGACACGGAGAATCAAAATGACACCACAAAACGCACTCGCCGCCGCAATTAATGTGGATACATCTCCATACGTCATCGTTCACTTCCCCGTGCAGGGGCGGCAAGTTCCCGCTGATCACGGCTACGCGCTCTACGCCGCGATCACACGACAGTTGCCATCACTTCACGGCCAGCCATGGCTAGGGCTAGAGCTTCTGAGCGGCGTCCCCTGGCGCGAAGGTGTCATCGTCCTTCCCACACGAAACGCGAGCCTTCG
>JAXDFO010000180.1:0-3408 GCA_034665545.1 Blastocatellia bacterium | reverse complement strand
CTTGAAAGCCTTTCAGGTAAAGCTGAAAGGCTTTCAGCTTTAGCATTAAAGCTTTCGGTTCGACCTGAAAGCCTTAATGCTCGACCTGAAAGGAGCCAATGAACGAGCTAAAGGAGCAAACGAGAGGTTGTGTGGAGCATTTATTCGTCCAAAATGCTCCACTTATCAAGAAAGAGGCGGTCAGTCTAGGATATTGCCTGTGATGTTAACAGGTACTTGTTGCGCAGGATGTTCATGTGATGGAGTTCGTGCCCGGCGATGATGTAGGCGAGGGCGCGCACGCTCGCCTCGCTGTCGTTGGCTAGCCCCCTGCGCTTCCAGGCGTCCTCCGTCAGATGCTTAAAGAGAAAGATAGTGGAACGCCGGACGCTCTCGAATTCCTGGGCCAGTTCGCCGAGCGGGTAATCATCGAACGAAGCGTTGGCGACGTAATCATCCTGCTCGTAACCGGGCAGGGGCGTCCCGTCGTTGCGGGAGAAGCGGAGCGCGCGATAGGCGAAGATTCTCTCCGTGTCTATCAGGTGTCCGACCAGTTCCCTGATGCTCCACTTGCCGGGCGCATAACGAAAGCCGCCCTGCGGTTCGGGAATGCTTCGCAAGAGCGTCAGCGTCGCCTGCGCTTGTTCGTTCAACTGGGGGAGTATGTCAACATTCGGGACGAGCGAAACGTACCTGCCATAGTAAGGCACATACTCCGTCTCCTCCGGCTTGCCGATGGAAAAATCTTTCATCTGATAAACGACCTCCTTCGCGGGTCTGAAATAACCTCAAGACAATAATCGTGCGACCGCAGCATTGACGTGAATGCGCGTCGTGTCTAGAAACGGAACCCCATGATGCACGGCATCGCGCAAGATTAAGGGCAGTTCCGTCCCCCCTAAAACCACTCCCTCTATGCCCTCGCGCTCTCTTAACCCGTCCACTATAGAGAGCAATCGGGCGCGCGTCTCTGGCAGAAAGATGTCCTTCAACAGTTCGTTGATGTACTTGTCATGAATATAGGCTTGCTCTTCATCGTCCGGCATGACCAGCGTTATTTCTTCCCTCGAAAAAACGTCCGCGTAGAATCGCCCCCCCATCGTGTAGCGCGTGCCGAAGAGGCCGAGCCGTTTCAAGCCCTGCGTTCGCGCGGCCTCGCAAGCGGCCTCCACGATGCTCAGCAGTGGGATGGGCGAGCGGCGACTGACCTCATCGAAAACGATGTGCGGTGTGTTGGCCGCCAGCAACCCGAAATCCGCCCCCGCACGCGCGAGCCTCTGCACTTCGACGGAAAGATATTCCGCAACCCTGTCGAGTTCCCCCCTCTCCATCAAGTCCAGCAACATCTTCACATCAATGCTGTTGATGATGATGGAAGGACTGCTGCCATCCCCCGCTCTCTCACGATAGCGCGCGATGAGCAGGCGGTAATACTCTATGGTTGACTCAGGCCCGATGCCGCCGATGATGCCTACGCTCTTCATCGCAATTCTTCACAACTCAATCTGCCTGGCGGAGATGACAGGCTCGAACGAGCGTAACTGGTCCAGCGCGTTCGTCTCAAGCGGCGCGTCAGTTTCGATGACGGCCATCGCCTCGCCGCCGCGCTCGCGTCGTCCGAGATGAAAGCGACTGATGTTGACGGCGTGCTGGCCCAGGACCAGCCCTATGTGACCGATGACGCCGGGCACGTCGCGGTTGCGCGTGACGAGCATGTGCCCGTGCGGGATGGCTTCCAGGCGAAAGCCGTTAATCTCCGTGATGCGGCCTTCCTGTCCTGGTCCAAATAAAGTGCCGGAGGCCGTCTGCTCGCCGCCCGTCGAAACGACGACGGTCGAGAGGGCAGGGGCCGCGTCGCCGCCCGTGCGCTTGTAAGATGAAGTGACGGCGATGCCGCGCTCTTCCGCGATGACGAAGGCGTTGACGACGTTGACGCGCGCCGACACGTCGCGCAGCATCCCCGCGAGAAAGCTTCTAGTGACCGGCGCGGCATCCATAGACGCCACCTCGCCCGCGAATTCGAGCCGCACTTCGCGCACGGCTTCATCCAATAATTGGGCCTGTAATCTGCCGAGGCTCTCAGCCAGGCCGATGTAAGGCTGAAGGGCCTTCAACTCTTGCGCGCCGAGCGCGGGCACGTTGACCGCGCCGCGCAAGGCTCCCGTCAAAAGATAATCGCGCATCTGCTCGGCCACGGTCACGGCCACGCCCTCCTGCGCCTCTGTCGTCGAAGCGCCCAGGTGCGGCGTCGTGATGACCTCTTCGAGGGCGAGCAGTGGATGGTCAGTCGGCGGCGGCTCCTCCTCGTAAACATCCAGGGCCGCGCCCGCGACCGTTCCCTCTTTGATGGCGGCCAGCAGTGCGCGTTCATCAATCAAGCCGCCGCGCGCGCAGTTGATGAGACGCACGCCGCGCTTCATCCGCGTGAAAGCGGCTGGACCAATAATCCCGCGCGTCTCGGCGGTCAGCGGAGTATGCACTGTAAGAAAGTCAGAGCGCGCGAACACTTCATCGAGCGAGACCATTTCGAGTTCGAGGTCGCGCGCCTGCTCCGGCGTGATGAAGGGGTCAAAGGCGACGATGTTCATGCCGAAGCCGCGCGCGCGCGCCGCGACCGTGCGCCCGATGCGTCCCAGCCCGACGATGCCGAGCGTCTTCGCGTAAAGCTCCACGCCGATGAACTTCTTGCGTTCCCAGCGTCCGGCCTTGAGGCTCGCGTTGGCCTGCGGGATACGCCGCGCGAGCGCGACCAGCATCGCCATCGTGTGCTCTGCTGTCGTAATCGTATTACCGTCGGGCGCGTTCATGACGACGATGCCGCGCGCCGTCGCGGCGGGCACGTCTATGTTGTCCACCCCGACGCCCGCGCGCCCGATAGCGCGCAAACTGGTCGCGGCATCCATCAAAGAGGCTGGCACTTTCGTCTCGCTGCGGACCAGTAAACCATCGTAGTCAACCAGGGCTTCGCGCAGTTCGTCTGGCGCGAGGCCCGTGCGCTTCAAGACCGTGAAGCCCGCTTCCCTGAGAGGCGCGAGGCCGCTCTCGTTGACATCATCCGCGACAAATATCTTCGTTTCGCTCATATCTGAATTTTACTCAATTACTGCTGATACCCTTCTCTATGATGACTCTCGAATGTGATTCGTAAAAGGTCACATATCTTATCAACCTACAGGTATTGAGTCGAGGCGCGCGCGAGTTTTCATGGCGCGCTCGCCCTTCGCGGTGGTAAGCTTTCGCTCGCATCTCTTTCATCTTGTTTCGCCGCGCGCCTGTGCAGAGTAGAGGCTATGGATATTTTTGTTTATCGTGACGGGTCTGGAAAGGTCTCGGAGGGATTCACGCCGGAGCAGTTGCCTGAGCTTTTGCAGGACCAGAAATCAGTCATCTGGGTGGACATGGAAAGCCCTAGCGAGAGGGACGACCGAG